>NZ_JAALCR010000001.1:0-300000 GCF_011065895.1 Paludisphaera rhizosphaerae
GCCGTTATGGCTCAGGCAATGAGAGTCGGAGGCTGACGGCTTCGTCCCCTCTCCCCCCGGGAGAGGGCAGCCGCGCAGCGGCGGGTGAGGGTCGTGGGATTTCGGAGGGCGTGACGGTTGTGCAAGTCGTTGAGCCAGGCTGTGCCTACAGGTCCGACGACCCTCACCCGGCCCTTCGGGCCACCCTCTCCCGGCGGGAGAGGGGACGAGACAAATCTGCGTCGCAAAACGCGACGAACGAAGCCAATGTCACATCGATCGAAACGGTGATTGAACAGGCAGTTACGCCAATCACCATCGTTCCGTCGCCGCGTAAACGAACCCGCCCCAGGGCGGCTGTGTGAGGCGACGGGGTTGGCTCTTTGACAATTCGGACGAGGGCTTCAGGAGCCGTATTCCTTGAGCTTCCGGTAGAGGGTGCGCTCGCCGATGCCGAGGAGTTTGGCGGCTTCTTCGCGGTTGCCGCCGGTCAGCTTGAGCGTCTCCATGATGTAGTGCTTCTCGATGAGGTCGAGCGACTTGCCGACGAAGGAGTCGACGCCGTCGTGGGCCTCGGCGATCGCGCCGGCGGCTCCGGATTGGAGGTCTTCGGTCAGGTCGTCGAGGTCGAGGACGCCGTCGAAGTCGATCACGACCATGCTCTCGATCACGTTCTTCAACTCGCGGACGTTCCCCGGCCACGAGTACTGGCGGAGCACCTTGCGGGCGGCCGGGGTGATCGACGTGATCTTCTTGCCGTGGGACGCCGTGAACTCCTTGAGGAAGTGGTCGATCAGCAGGTCGATGTCCTCGCGGCGCTCGCGCAGCGGCGGCAGCTTGATGGGGACGACGCGGAGGCGGTGGTAGAGGTCCTGGCGGAAGGCGCCCGAGGCGATGGCCTCGGCCAGGTCGCGGTTCGTGGCCGAGATCAGGCGGACGTTCACCTTGATCGGCTCGTTGGTGCCGACCCGGACGATCTCGCCGTTCTCCAGGGTGCGGAGGAGCTTGACCTGGGTGCCGATGGGGATGTCGCCGACCTCGTCGAGGAAGAGCGTGCCGCCGTTGGCGTGCTCGAACCACCCCTTGCGTTCGCGGTCGGCCCCTGTGAAGGCGCCTTTGACGTGGCCGAAGAGTTCGCTCTCCAGGATGTTGTCGCTGAGCGCCGCACAGTTGAGGACCACGAACGGCTTGTATCGGCGCGGGCTGTTATTGTGCAGGGCCTTGGCCACGAGCTCCTTGCCGGTGCCGCTCTCTCCGGTGATGAGGACCGAGGCCGACGTGGGGGCGATCTGCCGGAGCCGGGCGACGACCGTGTGCATCGCCGGCGAGTTGCCGACGACCCCCTCGAAGCCGAACTTCTCGTTGAGCTGGCGCTGAAGTTCGATGTTGGACCGGGCGAGCCGCTGCGACTGCGAGGCCTTGTCGACGACCGTGCGAAGCTCGCCGATGTCGAGCGGCTTGGTCAGGTAGGTCGTGGCTCCGGCCTGCATGGCGGTGACGGCCGTCTTGATCGTGCCGTGGCCGGTGAGGATGACCACCTCGGCGTCGGGGAGTTCGCGCTTGGCCTTGGCGAGGATCTCCAGGCCGCCGACGCCGTCCATGATGAGGTCGGTGATGATGATGTCGAAGGTCTGCTCTTCGATCAGCCGGAGCCCTTCGCGGCCGCTCGTGGCGACGACGCACTCGTAGCCGACGCGCGAGAGGCTCTCGGCCACGGCCTCGGCGTGGGGTTCGTCGTCGTCGACCACCAGGACGCGGATCTGCTGGTCCATCAGTCCTTCTCGGTTCTGCGGGGAGCGGCTGACGGGCTAGGAGGCCGTCGGCCGGGCGGCCGGCAGCCGGACGGAGAATCGCGAGCCCCGGCCGGGGACGCTCTGGACCTCGATCGACCCGCCGTGGGCCTCCACGATGTTCCGCGTGGTGGGAAGGCCCAGGCCGGTCCCCCCCTTGCGGGTGGAGTAGAAGGGGTCGAAGATCCGCGAGCAGACGTCCTCGGGGATGCCGCAGCCGGTGTCGACCACGTCGAGGACCACCGTGGGGCCGTCGCAGCGGGTGGTGAGGATCAACTCCCCCCCCTCGGGCATGGCGTGCTCGGCGTTGAGCATCAGGTTGAGCACGGCCTGTTTGAACGCGTCGGCGTCGAGCGGAACTCTTGGGAGGTCGTCGGCGAAGTGGGTGCGGACGACCACGCCGCGGAGCGAGGCCTGGGGCTCATAGAAGTCGCACAGATCCTCGACGACCGAGTTCAGATCGGTCTCGACGGGCCTGACGTCCTGGAGGCGGGCGAACCGGAGGAAGTTCTCCAGGATGTCCTGGAGCCGCCGGGCCTCATGTTTGAGCCGTTCGATCCGAGCCCCGGCGCGGCGTTCACGGGGGGTCTCGGCGTCCTGAAAGTCCTCGGCGAGGAGGTCCAGGTTGAGCGAGAGAGTGGAGAGGGGGTTGCGGATCTCGTGGGCCAGCCCGCCGGCGATCTGGGCAATGTGCGCGTTCTGCTCGCGGAGACGACGGGCCACGTCGGGCTCGGCCGTCGTCGGGGCGGGCTCGGGGGCGGTGGCGACGAGTGGTTGGGCCATGGTTCCGATGCGCCGACTCCGGGGCGAAGAGACGATCAGGGGCCGCGGGGCGGTGTTACGCCGGGGGCTCGGTCCTTGCGGTCCCGAGCCCCCAGTAGTCTTTATCGGTTCGCCCGAGGGGCGGACGTCAGCGAGGACCGCGAGGACCGCGATCACCGCCGCGGTCGCGGTCGCCGCCGTAACCGCGTCCACCGCCGCCGCCACCGCCTTCAGGACGACGCGGGGGGCCGCCGGAGGAACGGTCGGGAGCGCCGGCCGGCCGGGGACGGTCAGCGAACTCGTCGGGGATCTCACGCTCGGCGAGGGCCGCCTTGCGGGAGAGCTTGACGCGGTCCTGATCGTCGACAGAGATCACCTTGACGAGCATCGTATCGCCGACGCGGCAGACGTCGGAGACGTTGGCGATGTACCCGCTGGAGAGCTCGGTGACGTGGACGAGGCCGTCCTTGCCGGGGAGGATCTCAACGAAGGCGCCGAAGTCCTTGATGGACGAGACGCGGCCTTCGTAGATGCGGCCGACCTGGACGCCCTCGGTCATGGCGAGGATCTTGTCGCGGGCGGCCTCGGCGCCGGCGGCCTCGGTGCTGGCCAGGGTGACCACGCCGCTGTCGTCGATGTCGATCTTGGCGCCGGTCTCGTCCTGGAGGCGGCGGATCGTCTTGCCGCCGGGGCCGATCAGCAGGCCGATCTTGTCCGGGTTGATCTGGATCTGGATCAACCGGGGGGCGTTGGTGGAGATCTCTTCACGCGGCCGCTTGATCGAGCGGAGCATGGCCCGGAGGATCTCAAGACGGGCCTCGTGGGCCTGTTCGAGGGTCTCGCGGACGATCTCCTCGCTGATGCCCAGATTCTTGAGGTCGAGCTGGATGCCGGTCACGCCGCGCTGGGTTCCGGCGACCTTGAAGTCCATGTCGCCGTAGTGGTCTTCCTCGCCGATGATGTCGGTGAGGAGGACGTGACGGCCGGTGGCGTCGTCCTGGACGAGGCCGATGGAGATGCCGCCGACGGGGTCGCTGATCGGCACGCCGGCGTCCATCAGGCTGAGCGTGGCGCCGCAGACCGAGGCCATCGAGCTGGAGCCGTTCGACTCGAGGATGTCGGAGACGACCCGGATGGTGTAGGGGAAGCGGGCCGGAGGCGGCAGGATCGAGGCGACCGATCGCTCGGCCAGGGCGCCGTGGCCGATCTCGCGACGGCCGGGGCCGCGGATGGGGCGGACCTCGCCCACGGCGAACGGCGGCATGTTGTAGTCCAGCATGAATTTCTTGCTGTACTCGTCCATGATGCCGTCGATCCGCTGCTCGTCGGCGCCGGTTCCGAGAACCGTGGTGACGAGGGCCTGGGTCTCGCCGCGCTGGAAGATGGCCGAGCCGTGGGCCCGGGGCAGCACGCCGACCTCGCACTTGATCGAGCGGAGGTCGCGGGGGCCGCGGCCGTCCGGCCGGTTGCCGCTGAGGATCAGGTCGCGGACGACGACTTCCTCAACCGCGTGGAAGACGTTCTTGATCCGGTCCTTGGTGACCGGCACGGGAACGCTCGCGGCCTCGCCGGGGCCGCCGGGGGCCAGACTGGCGGCCTCGCCGTCGGCCGGGATCAGCTCGGCGATCGCAGACTCGAGGATCTGCTTGGTGGCGGCGTTCCGCTCCTGCTTCATGACGATCTGCTTGGCCTCGCGGAGCCGGTGGCCGAAGCGCTCCAGCAGCAGGCCCTTGAGGGCGTCGGGCGGGGTCGGGGTGTGGACGGGGCGCTCCTGGCCGACGGCGTCCAGCAGCTCATACTGAAGGGCGATCAGATCCTGGTTGATGCGGTGGGCGTGGATGATCGCGTCGGCCATTTCCGGCTCGGGGAGTTCCTCGCCGAAGCCTTCGATCATGACGATCGCCTTGGCCGTGCTGGCGACGACCAGGTCGAGGTCGCTGGCGGCGATCTCCTCGGCGGTCGGGAAGGCGATGAGCTTGCCTTCGACGCGTGCCAGCCGGACGGCGCCGATCGGGCCCAGGAAGGGAGCCTTGGCGAGCAACAGCGAGGCCGAAGCCCCGACGATCGACGGGACGTCCGGATCGTTCACGCGGTCGGCGGAGATCGGGCCGGCCTGGATCTGGACTTCCTCGCGATACCATTCGGGGAAGAGCGGCCGGATCGGACGGTCGATCAGACGGGCGGTGAGGATTTCCTTGGTGCTCGGCCGGCCTTCACGCTTGATGAAGCCGCCGGGGAACTTGCCCGCCGCGTAGGTCTTCTCGCGGTAGTCGACGGTCAGGGGGAAGAAGTCGATCCCCTCGCGGCCGGGGCCGGTCATGGCCGTCACAAGGCTCATGGTGTCGCCGATTCGGACGACCACCGCGCCGCTCGCCTGCTTGGCGAACCGGCCGGTCTCAAGGCTGATGGTGCGATCGCCGATGGTGCGCTCGACGACCTTGCGGGCGAAAGGCGAAATAGACATGCTGTTACCTGGATGATTCACGGAGTCGTGGGGCGATGGCGGGGACCGCGAGGCGCTTTTCGCTGCGCCGCAGAGACGATCGGCCCGAGGAAGGGCGATGCCCGTGATCGGGGACCTATAGCGAAGATGGCCGCGCCCGGAAGGGGCCGGCCGATCTTGCAGGCGGGTCGTCGGCCGATCGCGACGGATCGACGCGGTCTCGCATCCGCGGACGATCGTCGCGTGCCGCCCGGTACGGTCGATCCGGCGGGCGGCGCGGCGATTCCCTCCGCTTTACTTACGGATGCCCAGGCGGCTGATCACCTCGAGGTACTTCTTCCGGTCGTGCAGCCGCAGGTACTTCAGCAGGCTCGAACGCTTGGAAACCATCATCAGCAGCCCGCGGCGGCTGGCGTGGTCCTTGCTGTGGGTCTTGAAGTGGTCGGTGAGGTCATTGATCCGAGCGGTCAGGAGGGCGATTTGCACCTCCGGAGAGCCCGTATCGTGCTCCGCACGGCTGAAAGACCCGATGAGTTCCTGCTTCTTCTCCTTCGTGATCGCCATCGCTCGCCCCAAAACTCCGGCCTTCGCGTTGGAAGCCGTTCTTGTGGTACCCTCTACACTTCAAGTCAACCACCATAGGCGAACGGGCGTCGGATTACAACCCCTCCCAGGACGTTTCTCGCCGTCGTTGGAACGCCGCGGGCCTCCAAACCGGAACGATCATCGCCGGTTCTCGCGCATGGCCTCAATTCCCGCTCCCCAGGTGAACGTATGCCACGCTCGACCCCAGCGCGACTGGACGGTCAGGCCCTCCGGCCCCCATTTGGGGATTGAGGCCAGGACGATCACGACGGCCGCTGCCAGCCAGAGCGTCTTCAACCATCCCGCCCGAGGGAGGACCGCATGGTCCGCGGAGTCGACGACGCGACCCGGTCGGATCGAGCCGATCAACCCCAGCAGCAGCCCCAGGCCGGTGACCGCCATCCCCGCCGGCAACCCCGCAGGCCTGTATCGAAAGACGACTCGATGCGTACCCGGTTTGACGAAGACCGCCCGGAACGCGACGTACGCCGGACGAACGGGAGTGGGCTCACCGTCGACGGTCGCCGTCCAGCCGGGGTCGAAGGTGTCGGCCAGCACGAGATAGCCGGGCGTCTCGGCCTCGACCCGAACGACCACCTCGTCGGGAACTTCGCTCTCGATCTCGGCCTTGCCGACGACCGGGGCATCCCCCAGCGGCCGGTCGGGGTCTTCGACCACCAGCCGGCGCTGGATCTCCGGGCCGAGGGTTCGCAGGGCGGCGATTGCTTCTTCTCGATTTCCGGCGTAAGCGGGATTCCCCGCCATCCGCGCTCGAGGCAGGGCGTTTGGGTTGACGTGCAGGAAGACTTCGCCGAGCGGCTCGTTGGGGACGAACGTCGATCGCAGGCTCCGGCCGACGACGACGTGGCTGACGCTGTCGAGGTCGAACCGGCCGCCGCCGTACTGGGTGTTGTCGAAGAAGTCGATGATCCGCCGGGGGATCATGGGCGTCTCGCCCTTGGACGAGGCCAGGCCCCAGGCGGCGGGCAGGCTCCAGTCCAGGGCGTCGCGAGCCTTCATGAAGTCGATCGGCTCCGAAGCGTATCCGGGTTCCCCGGCGCTCCGGTCCCCCTTGCCGAAGAGCCGGATGAAAGTCGGGTCGGCCTTGAGTCTCGCGACCGCCTCCGGGGGCCTCGTCCAGTATTCCGGCGTGACCGTCACCGGGTCGACGGCGTGCGCTCCCAGCAAGTCCAGCAGGACCAGCACCGGCAGGATCCAGGCCAGCCGGGCGCGGCGGCCGGCGGCCGTCGTCGAGGCGGCGATCCGGGCCAGCACCAGTCCCGAGGCCAACAACACGCCCGTCCGGACCGCCGAGACGGTCATCTCGCGGCCGAGCCAGCGGTAACGGTCCAGGTGGTAGGGGGTCGTCCAACGCCTCGCGTCGCTCCAGACGGGCCAGTAGACGTAGGCCAGGATTGGCAGCGAGGCGAGCACGACCACGACCACGAAGATCGTCGCCGCTTTCAGTCGGACGACGCCGGGTCTTCCCAGCCGTTCCACGCCGACCGCCGCCAGACCCGCGACGGCCAGCGAGACCCACAGGTGCAGCCGCACGGGCTCGCGCGAGCTGCCGGCGACTGGGATCTTGTTGGCGTAGTCGAACAGGAACGTGAACCGGCCGAGCATCAGCAGGGCCCCGGTGATCGCCAGCAGGGCGAGCCCCGTCGTCCATCGGTCGCGGCCCCCCGTCCCCGACGCGCCGACGATCGCGAGAGCCAGGGCCAGCAGGCCGAGGTAGGCGTTCATCTCATGGTAAGGATAGAAGCCGTCCATCCAGTCGGTGTCGCGGGCGCGGGTGCCGTAGGCTTCGCGGAGGACGAGTGTTGGCAGCAGTTCAGGGCTCCACGAACCGTAGGTCAATTCTTGGTAGGACAACCCGCCGGCGCGGGGGGATCGATCAAGCAGTTCCTTGGACGGAATCCACTGGACGGCCGAAATCAGCACCCCCAGCGCCACCAGTCCGATCGTCCGGGACAGGACGCTGCGGGCCTCGTCGCGGGTCGCCGATGTGCAGGCTCGATAGAGCCCCAGGAATCCGACGATCCCCGAGCAGAGGATGACGTCCTGCAAGTGCCCGGCGAAGACCTGGCAGGCCAGAGCGAAACCCCCGAGCGCAGCGCCTCGCCAGCGACCGGTCAACCACGACCATTCGAGCGCCCAGATCACGAAGGGGACGCTCGCCAGGGCGTTGATCATGCTGGTGTGAACCAGGTGCGCCCAGGTGAACCCCCCTGCCCCGAAGATCGCCGCGCCGGTCAGGGCGCCGGCCGGGCCGACGTGCCGTCGGAGCCAGCCGTAGGTTCCCGCGCCGGCGAGCCAGATCGAGAACACGGTGTCGAAGTTGAATGCCTTCCACGTCTCCATCCAGGGGTAGAAGACGTATTTCAGCGGATGGAAGTAGCCCGCCTGGCTCTCGCTGAAGAGCGGCATCCCGCAGTAGAGCCACGGGCACCAGAACGAGAACCGACCGGCCCAAAGTTCCTGGGCGAAAAACCGGCGGTAGGGGTAGTTGATCTCGGTGACGTCAAAGTAGAAGAACGCGCCCCGAAGGAAGACGGCCTCGCGAAAGATCCAGCAGAGCCCGGCGGTCCAGATCGCCAGAGCGATCGCGTCGCGGACGCCCCATCGCGGGGGCTGGAACCAGAACGACTCGGCCTCGGGGGCCTTCTCTGCCACTTGCGACACGAAAGAGCACTCGCTGCCGGCCCGGCCGGCGGTCATCGGGGACGTAAAGGCCACGTCGCGATCGTCGTCCCGCGCTCGTTGAGAAGCACCTCGCCCCCTTCCGCGAGCGCCTGCTGCAAGAATCGCTGGTCCTCCGGAGAGGGCCGGGCGATCAAGAGCGTCGGCCGGCCGCCCGGGAGGTCGTGCGACCACTCGGGGAAGCGGTTGGGAAAGATCGGGTTCGGGACGCCAAGCAGGGGACGATCGCTCAGGAACGCCAGGCGGTACGCGTCCCAGTATCCAGCCTGGAAGGCGGCGACCTCGGGATGCTCGCCCAACCAACGGAGCGCAGGATCGTCGACCGCCCGACGGACGACCGCCCCCCTCTCGTCGATCCAACCTAGTCGACGATACCACGCCGAGGCGTCCAGGGCGAACGCCCCGCCATACGTCGCCGCGATCACAAGCGCCGCAGCCAGTCCGACGGTCGACCGCTTCGACAACCCATCGAAGACCAGCCCGAAGCCCAGAGCCCCCGGAATCAGCAGCAGCACGAGGTATCGGTAGTTGTCCGCGTTGAAGATGTTCCGGTTCACCACGAAGGCCGCCAGGATCGCCGCCGACGAGACCAACGTACCGACCGCAATCGCCCGGCCCTCAGCCGAGTTCGCTTTCCAGACCCGCAGCTTAAGCAAGGTGATTGATGCAACGAAGGCACCCAGTCCCAGGGCCGTCGCGACGACCGCCGTCAGCGCGATCTCGGGTCGACGGATTCCGGCTCGTTGCACTGGTGCGCCGGTTCCCAGCAAGGCCGGGTCGGGGTCGGCCTCGAAGCCTGGGAGGCGATGGCCGGCGACCAGCCGGGGCAGACAGTCCAGGAAGAGGATACGCGTGTGTTCCTTCAGAAGGGCCGGGTCGAGACTCCAGGCGAACTGCTCGTTGTAGGCGTCGTAGGGTTCGAGCGCCCGGCCGATCGGCCGGGGGGCCACACCGACCGCGAAGCCCGCGAGCATTGCCAGCGAGCAGAGCCCCGCCGATCGCCAGGTCCAGCCGCTCCGCGTCTCGATGAGCGCTGTCAATCCGCCCGCGAGCAGGCCGACGAGCGTCATGAGGAACATCGAGTCATGCCAGAGCCCCAACCCGCACCAGAGGCCCAGCAGCGCGGCCCTCCCCTTCCCTCCCTTAATGATGAGCCAGGCCAGCAACGCCCAGGCCCCCGCGCTCCAGGCTGCGGCCAGCATGTGCCCGCCCGTGATTCGGCCGGTCAGCCAGATCGTCCCCGTCGACGCGAACGCGAGCGGTACGAGCGACCAGGTCGCGACTCTCGGTCCGAAGCCCGCCCAGACCGCCGCGAAGACGCCCGCGACGAACAACCCGTACGCGATCGTCCCCCCGGCCACGAGCGTCGAGGGCGACGTTCCCCAGATCCGCGCCGGCAGATAACTCAGCAGAACCGCCCCGGTCCCCATGTAGGGCGTGCCCGGATAGTGCCATCGCCAGCGGCCTTCCACAGCCTGCTGAAGCGTCAGCCCGTCAACGGCCAGGTCGCTGTCCAGGTGCGCCGGTGCGTTCACAACCAGGGGCACGCGAACCAGGACGCACCAACTCAGGGCGACGATCAATCCGGCGAGGGCGAGGCGTTTCAAGGGAAGAGTTCCGCAACGGTGCAGCGGAACCCAGGAAGCTCCGGCTGGTCCTCGATAACGTCACCCTCGGTGAGAACGACGGGAGGCGTCTGCGAGTCCCGGAAGATGGCGACCGACCGCTTCTTCGGGTAGACGAGCCAGACGGCGAGTCTGCCGGCGGCGAGGTATTCCGAGGCCTTCTTCAACAAGTCGCCGCGTCGGTTGCTGGGCGAGGCTACCTCGATCGCCACGTCGGGCGCGAGGGGGGGAAGCTTTGCCGTCTCGCTGGGCTTCGGCCAGCGGGCGTTGCTGAAGAACATGAAATCCACGCCGCGGACCGTGTCCGGGTTCTTCTCGGTCTGGACAAGGGTGTTGTTCGATGCTCCGTGGCCGTAGCTGGTTCGCCGCTGGTATTCCCAGAAAAGCCCCGCAACGCGACCGCAAACGACCCCATGTTCGAAGTGCGACGGCGGCGATTCGACCACCTTTCCGCGGACCAGTTCGTGGATGCCTTCGCCGTGGTCGGCGTCCATGAACTCCTCGGCGGTCATGAGGCGAGGGTGCGAAGCGGTCGACATCGCGCGGGCCTCCTCGGGGGTCAGACGGCCCCGGCCATGGCTTCGAGCTGCACGACGGAGCGGTTCTGTTCCTTGGCCAGGTAGTCGCGGCCGTACTTGATGTGGATGTGGTCCCACGCCAGGACTTCCTGGACGGGGCGTTCGCGCTGGCTGTAGAAGGGGACGTCGACGCCCAGATCCTCGAAGGTCTGCCACCAGAGCTTGGGGTCGAAATACTCGGTCCAGGCGTCGAGTCGAGCCCCGCGCCGCCAGGCTTCCTCCATCACGGCGGCGACGCGGCGGTCGCCCCGGGTGAGGATGCCCTCGAGCATGCTGCGCTCGATGTCGTGGCACTTGACGGTGACGGACCGCATCCGGACCCGCGACTTGAGGTACTTGTGCGCCCAGTGGAAGTATTCGCGCGGCTTCATGCCGTTCCACTGGTAGGGCGTGTGGGGCTTGGGGACGAAGTTGGAGACGCTGGCGGTGACGTCGGCGTAACGGCCGGTAACGTCCTTGCCGATCCGGGCGATCGTCTCGGCCATCTCGATGATCCCGTCGAGGTCCGCCGGCCGCTCGCCGGGAAGGCCGCACATGAAGTAGAGCTTGACCTTCCGCCATCCACGACGGAACGCCTCGGCCGCCCCTTCGTAGAGGTCCTTGTTGTCGATCGGTTTGCGGATCTGGGTCCGCATGTCGTCGCGGGCGACCTCGGGGGCAAGGGTCAGACCGCTGCGACGGCCCTCCTGCAGGAGGGCGGGGATCTTCTTGAGGGTCTCGGTGATCCGCAGGCTGGGGAGCGAGATTTTCACACCCAGCGGCGTGAAGACCTCCGACATCCTCGTAACCAGCCGCTCGAAGTCGGGGTAGTCGCTGGTGGAGAGCGAGAGCAGGCTGATCTCGTCGTAGCCGGTGTTGCGGTAGGATTCGAGCGCAGCCTCGACGATCGTCTCGACCGTGCGATATCGGAGCGGTCGCTTGATGACGGTGCTCTGGCAGAACCGGCACTGCCACGGGCAGCCGCGCATGATCTCGATGGCGATGCGGTCGTGGGCCGTCTCGACGAACGGGACGACGGGCTTCGTCGGCAGCGGCGAGCCCTCCAGATCCTGGATCACGCAGGGGCGGATGCCGGCCGGGAGGTCGTCGCGAGTCGGCCGGATCTCCAGGATCGTGCCGTCTTCGTTGTAGATCGGCGTGTAGAATCGGGGGACGTAGGCCCAGGGCTGGGCCGCGGCGATCTTCGCCAGCTTCTCCTCACGCGAAAGGCCGGAGCCCTTCATCTCGCGCCACATGTCGCAGACGATCGGGAGGCTGGGCTCGCCGTCGCCCATGACGAAGAGGTCGATGTAGGGGGCGAGCAGTTCCGGGTTCTGACCTCCCGGCCCGCCGGCGACGATCAGCGGGTCGTCGGCCGTCCGGTCCTCGGCATGGAGCGGGATTCGGCCCAGGTCGAGCATCGTCAGGACGTTGGTGTACGAGATCTCGTACTGGAGCGAGAAGCCGATTACGTCGAACTGGCTCAGCGGCGTGAAGGTCTCCAGCGAGTAGAGGGGCAAGCCCTCGGCGCGCATGGCGGTCTCGAAGTCCGGCAGCGGCGTGAAGACGCGCTCGCAGGCCCAGCCGCGGTCGTTCATCAGGCTGTAGAGCACCTGGAGGCCGTGGTGGCTCATCCCCAGGGCGTAAGTGTCCGGGAAGGCCATGCAGACCGTCCCAAGCACCTCGGCGTGGTTCTTGACGACGCTGTTCAACTCGCCGCCGACGTACTGGCCGGGCGTGCGGACCTTCGAGAGGACCCGCGCGACGACGGCATCCTTCAATTCCTGATTGAGCATCGGCTCCCCCGAGAGATTCGTCGATTGGCCGGAACCGTTTGGTCGCGCGACAAGGGCGTGAGGTTCGAATCGTTCGCGAGCCAGGTCGAAGGCCGGCGTCCCGTGGTCTTCGCGCCCGGGACGGGTCATGTCCTGAATCTTAACGGATCGAATGGCCGGATGACCAGCCGACGCGCGCTTTGCCGTCCGTCTATAATTCATGTGAGCGTCACGGCCTTGTGGAAGTCCGCCCGAAGGGCCGGATGAGGGGGGATCGGCGTTGGACCGAGTGCGAGCCGCCGGATGGGCATCCGACGGCGGTCGTCCCCCTCATCTAACCGCTTCGCGGTCTGTCTTCCCCCACGAGGGGGGAAGACCGTTTTCGTCCGTGACGGTCAGTGACAACAAGCCTGCCCGAGCACCGAGAAACGCCGTCATGGACCGTCCGAAAGTCGCACTCACCATGGGAGACGTCGCTGGCGTCGGTCCCGAGTTGATCGCCCGGGCCTGGAGTCGGCCCGAACTGCACGCACTCTGCTCCCCACTCGTCGTCGGCGACGTGGCCGTCCTCCGTCGGGCCATCGAGGAGACCGTCGGCGACGGCGAACGCCCTCGCGTCCAGCCGATCACGACCCCCGAGGAGGCCGATCCCTCCCCCTCGCTCATCCCCTGCTTGCAGCCCCCGGGGGCCGAGGACGTGGTCGAGGTGAAACCCTGCTCGGTTGACGCCCGCGCCGGTCGGGGGTCGTATGTCTACCTCGTCCACGCCATCGACCTCGCCCTGGAGGGTCGGGTCGACGCGATCACGACGCTGCCTCTGAACAAGGAATCGCTGAGCCTGGCGGGCGTCCCCCATCCGGGGCATACGGAGATCCTCGCCGAGCGTTGCGGTACGCCCGATCACGCGATGATGCTGTATCTTCCGTCGCACGAGGGGCATGGCGTGGGCGTGGTTCACGTCACGCTCCACATGGCCCTGCGCGACGTCTTCGACGCGATCACCATCGAGTCGGTCGCGGCCAAGATCCGGCTGGCCGACCGCTCGATGCGGCCTCTGACGGACGACGGCTCTCGACCGCGGATCGCCGTGGCCTCGCTCAACCCCCACGCCGGCGAGCACGGCCTCTTCGGCGACGAGGAGATCACCACGATCGGGCCTGCTGTCGAAATCACGAGGTCGGAGGGACTGGCTGTCTCCGGCCCCTTCCCCAACGACACGCTCTTCCGGGACGCCCTTAGCGGGAAATTCGACGCCGTCGTCGCCATGTATCACGACCAGGGGCACATCGCCCTGAAGACGGTTGGCTTCTGGAACGGCGTGAACGTGACGCTCGGCCTGCCGATCGTCCGCACGAGCGTCGCGCACGGGACAGCCTTCGATATCGCCTGGAAAGGGACGGCCGATCCCTCAAGCCTGTTCGAGGCCCTGCGCGTGGCGGCGAGGATGGTCGCCTGGAACCGTCGACATCCTCAGGGGTGATCAGAGCCGGGTGCGGGGTCGCTTGGGAGCGTCCGCGGGAGGCTCGGCCGGAGCGGGATCCGTGCCGGGGGCTGTGGGATCTCCGCCCGGTGCACCGGGCATCTCTTCGATGATGGTCGGCTGCCGAAGGTGGACGTCGTCGCGGGCTTCAGACAGGTCCAGCAACTCGTCGAGAGCGTCCTGGATGTCGTGAATCTCTCGATGCATCCCGCTGATCTCGTTCCAGATGCGATCGAGCGGATCCTCGGACCCTTCCTTGTCGGTGAAGATGAGGAGGTTGTCCTCGGGGATCAGCCTGTACGTCATGCCGACCTGATCCAGCAGCAGCTTCAGGCCCGTCTTGAGGCGTCCGTTCTTCAACGCCAACTCGACGGGCTCGTCCTTGTCGAGATCCAGCCTCTGCATCGCGGAGATGTCCAGGACGACTTCGCCGCCGAGATCCATCGACAACTTGCGGACGACCTGATCGAGGGGCGTCGGCCGGGGGAAGTCGAACGCGTAAGGCCGGAGCAAAGCCTCTTGAAGCGAAACCTTCCCCTCGGTCTGCGGCGGAGCCGCCGTGCCGACCGGCGCGGGTTCCTGAGGGGGCTTCTGCGCGTGCAGCGGGATTTGCGAAGCGGCCAGCAGGCCGACCACCAGCCCCGCGAGGCCGAACAGCGTGTTACGGAACGTCATCGGCCGCCCTTTCCGATCCTGCAGCAGGGACTTCCGCCCGGATCGACCCAGGCGGCAACCTCGCCATTGTAACCCCGCCGCCGTTAGTCGACGACCCTTCCTCGCGTGACGGTCGCGTCGACTTCCACCGTCGAAGGAAACCCGAATCCGGTCCGATCCAACACCAGCGCTGAGGCCGCCGACGCTCGGATCGCCGCCTCGCGGACTAACTCGACCTCCGCTACGCCCGACTCCGGCTGCCAGCCTCGCTCCATCAAGGTCGCGATGAAACAAGCCGCGAACGCTTCCCCGGCGTGGTTCGTGTCGCGAGGGGGCCGATCGCGGGGAAACGCCGGCAGGGTCAGCGACTTCGCCGACCCCTGGGGATCGGTGAACCGAACCAGCACCCCCGCCGGCCCCCGCGTGACGACCAGGATCGAGAGTCGCGCCGCGATTTCCTGGGAATCCTCCAGGGCGTCCCATTCCGCCTGGTTGCAGCAGAGGACGTCGACCGGCGCGATCAGCTTCCTCGGCGGATAGGTTCGGTCGAGTACGTTCCGTATCGCGGGAGCCAGAACGCGAAGCCGGGGCCCGGGCGCCTTGAGCACGTCGGCGGCAAGCCGGTTCGCCAGCCCGCAGACGACGAGGACCTCGCTGGGGATCGCGGTGAGCGGGGCTAGATCTTCGGGCTGGAGGGCGTCGTGGCAGCCTCGGAAGCCGACAGCCAGCTTGTCGCCGTGCGGCCCGCTGGAGACCAGCAGCGTCCAGTCGGCCGGGACGTTTGTGCGGATGGCCGTGCTCGAAATGCCGTGACGATCCAGCAATTCGGCGACCGCTCGGCTCGTCGGGTCGTCTTCCGGTCCCAGGGCCGAGACCAACTCTCCCCCCAGAGCGGCTGCAAAACCAGCGCCCATGCCGCCCAGATCGTCCTCCCAGACGACGCCGCGAACCCTGCTCCGGCTTTCGGCCGACGGGCCGACGGGCCGGTCAAGTTCGACGGCCCCCCACGGTCCGGGCCAGTCGGGCGGCGGCGCGATTGTGATCGTGCTCCTGTCTGGGCCTATCAAGACAAGCTCGTCGCCGTCGCCGAACCCCTGCCGGCCTTCAACGCTCTGATCCAGCGGTGAATCGCATTCGGAGCCGAGTAAAGGGCGGTCCACTCGCAATACGCGGTCAAGATAAGCAGGGCCGAAGACCCGGACGCGGCCGAGCATGGGGCGTTCCCCTGGGAAGAGAAGTCGACCCGCGGGGTGAACCCGACGTGTTCAGGCCGATCTTCATCGGTCTATAATACTAGATCGCCTTTCGAAGGTTCCCGCGTCGTGCCGAAGGAGAGTAGGGTGTCGGTTGACATTGAATCGGATGTGGAGTCGCTCGATCATCCCGTGGACAACGCGCCTGTACGCTCCACGTCCCATCGGGGGCTGACGATTGAGGGCTATTCCCGGGCCGCCGTCCAGACGTACTGGCGGGTGCCGGAGCTGAAGCTCGGCTTCGACCTGGGGCTGCAGCCGTGGTCGTTCATGACCACGCCCAACTGGTTCGTCTCCCACGCCCACCTCGACCACATCGCCGCCCTCCCCGTCCTCGTCGCCCGCCGCCGGATGATGAAGATGGAGCCGCCGACGATCTATCTGCCCACCGAGGCCGTCGAAGGGGTCAACCTGATCCTTCGCGGGTTCCAGCGACTGGATCGCGGGCGGCTGCCGGTCAAGCTGGTGGGCGTCGAGCCGGGGGAAGAGATCCAGCTCTCGCGCGAACTGGTTGTGCAGGTCTTTCCGACTCGGCACACGATCCCCTCGCTGGGATTCCTCGTCTGGGAGCGTCGGAAGAAGCTCAAGCCCGAGTATCACGACCTGACCGGCGAGCAGATCCGCGACCTGCGGCTCTCCGGCGTCGAGGTCTCGTCCGAGATCCGGATTCCGAAGGTCGCCTACATGGGCGACACCGCGCCGGCCGGCCTCGACGCCAATCCGGAGGTGTATCGCGCCCAGATCCTGATCCTGGAGATGACCTTCGTCGCCCCCAACGAGCGGCCTTCGGTGATCCACAAGTACGGGCACACCCACCTCGACGACCTGATCGCGCGGGCCGACCGGTTCGAGAACGAGATGATCGTGGCCTCGCACTTCAGCACCCGCCTGCACCCGGACCACATCCAGCGGATCGTGGACCGGCGTCTGCCGGATTCGCTCCGGTCGCGGATGAAGATCTGGCTGTGAGCCTTCGCCGCTGGAGTCGTCAAGGCCCCGGCGGGTGCGGAACGCTCTCCAGAAGTCTCTTTAACTGAACGTCGTCCGGAAACGACTCGACGAGTCCCCGGGCGACGGCTTCGACCTTGCGGTAACATTCGGCGGCCCGGTCCCTGCTTCCGGCCTTGGTCCAGACGTCCCCCAGCGCCCACCAGGCCGTGAGCGTCCGGCGGCGGTCGCCGGGGCCGGCCGGGAAGTCGACGGCCAGGGCTTCGTAGGCTGCAATCGCGCGCCGATAGGCGGCGTCTGCCTTTTCCGGCCTTCCCTGGGCCGCTTGTAACGCGGCCTCAACCTCGTCCCTTGCGGCGCGGACTCTCCGGAGGGGGGGCGATGGTTCGTTCGGCGCGTCGGGGAGTCGGACGGCGTCGAGAATCGACCGGGCCTCCTTCAACTCGTTCCGGGAGATGAGTTGGTTGGCGCGGTGGAGTTCCCACTCCGCGGCGGCGATCGCATGACCGGACTCTGAGGGTTCGCGTTCCGCCAGCCGACGATAGAGGTCCGCCATCTTCTCCATGGCTGCGACCAGGGCCCTGTCGTCACCGGATTCAGCGGCGTCGGGCAGTTTTCGGGCCGTCGCCAGCACGTTGAGTTTGAGAACGGCCGGATGATCCGGGGCCGTCGCCAGCATCTGATCGGCGGTCGAGGCCGACTCGCTCCTCAGGGCGTCCGCCTCGTCCCCGCGCCCCAACCGATCGAGGATCGAGGCCAGTTCGAAGCCCAGGATGCCGCGATTCGCCTGGAGCGTCCGATCCGTGGTCGAGCTTTCGGCGAGTCTGCCCATGGTCTCGCGCGCCCGTTTGTAGGACCGGGCGGAGTTGTTCAGGTCGCCCGCCGAGGCCTGCGCAGCGGCCAGGCGAGAGTAGGCGTCGGCCAGGTAGTAGGTGACCTGGGGTCGGTGGGGGGCCAGAGCGTCCAGGTCGTCGAGCGTCTGGCGGGCCTGGTCGAGAGCCTCGATCCGGAGAGCCTCGCCTCCCGGCAGCGATTTCAATTGGTCGGAGAGCCCGAACTGGTGGCGATCGAGCGACTTGAGCGTGGAATCGAGGATCTTCTCGGTTTCGGCCCGAGCCTGGTCGAGGCGGGCGTTGGCGGCGATGAGTTCGGCGTTGCTCTGGGACAGGTCCGTATTGGCCTTGTTGACCTGCCGGTTCTTCTCGGCGACCCAGGCGAAGCCCACCGCCAGGCCGACGACGCCCGCGGCGGCCAGGCCGGACGCCGCGGCCTGCCAGGGCCGACGACGAGCCCACCGCCAGGCCCGCTCCACGAGTCCCACGGGGCGTGCGGCGATGGCTTCCCCGTTTCGGAACCGGTTCAGGTCGTCGGCCAGTTCAAGGGCCGTGGCGTATCGTCGTTTGGGCGACTTCTCCAGGCACTTCAGGCAGATCGTCTCCAGGTCGCGGGGGACCTTCGGCTGCAAGTTTCGGGGCGGGACGGGGTCCATCCAGATGACCATCATCAGCGTCTGAACGACGTCCGGGCTCTGAAATGGAGGACGCCCCGTCAGCATTTCGTAGAGCAAGGCCCCAGTCGCATAGACGTCGACGGCTACGCCCGACGCGCCGGGCTCCCCCTTCGCCTGCTCGGGAGGCATGTAGGCGGGGGTGCCGACGATCTCGCCCGTTCGGGTCAGATGCTCCGCCGGAGAACCGCCTGAATCGCCGCCCCTGTCGAGAAGCTTGGCGACGCCGAAGTCGGTCACCTTGGGCGTACCGTCCTCGGTGAGCAGGATGTTCCCTGGTTTCAGGTCGCGGTGGACGACGCCCTGCTCGTGCGAGGCCGCGATCGCTCGGGAGACGGCCTCGACGATCTCAGCCGCGTGGCGAGGATCTTGAGGAGTCGCGGCCAGCTTCTGCGAGAGCGAGCCGCCCGCCACGAATTCCTGGATCAGGAACGGGACGCCGTCGGCGTCGCCGGCCTCGTAAAGCGAGGCGATGTTCGGATGCTGGAGCCGGGCGACGGCCCTCGCCTCGTCGCGAAATCGTGCCAAAGAACGCTCGTCCGGGTCGCGCACCAGAACCTTGAGCGCGACGATGCGTTCCAGGTCGACGTGGCGAGCCCGATAGACCTTCCCCATGCCTCCCCGGCCGACCAACTCGAGGACGACGTATCCCGGGATGTTCGGCGCGTCTGGCGGGGGGGATGGGGTGTCTGTGGATGTCGCATCAATCGTCGGGTCCAGCATGGGGCGCACCTGTCTGGAGTGGCTCGGGGGCCCGACGGAGACCTGCAAACGACGTCCCGGCGCGCGTCGAATCCCCGGCAGGAGTCGATCCGCCGGGGACTCGGTCGTCGAGAGTCGGTCGTCGTTCGATCAGGCCGAACGCCGGCGCGCCGCCAGTCCGATGGAGGCCAGCGCCCCGATTCCGAGAAGTACCAGACCGGCGGGTTCGGGAACAGCCTGGATGCCCGTGCCGGAAACCTGGGTGATGCGGAGAGAGACCCCGCCGGTGTTGTCGCCCACCGCGTTGTCGCGAACCATGAAGTTCAGCACGGCGTTCGTCGACAGCGTGAAATAGGCGGTGAAATTCTGCACCGCAGCCTGCGAGGCCACCTCGGCGGCGCTCGACCCGAGCGCGGAGCCCATGCCGAAGAGGACCGTCTTGTTGGCGTCGGACTCGTTGGAGATCAGGAAGCTCCAGGCCCAGTTCTGGCCGCTGCTCGACTCGTTGAAGCGGAAGGCGTTGTAGAGCGCGCCGACCTCGCCGTAGGCGTTCGTCACCATGTAGGTGCCGGCCGTCAGGATGAGTTGATTGAGGCCGCCGCCGGGGGCCTCGGAGATCGGGGTGACGACCTGGCCAACCGTGGGCGCGAGGCCGCTCTCCGCGTACCCATAGTAGCTGGAGTTGATGTTCACGATCACATCGGCCGAGGCGAATCCCGGGATCGCGAGAATGAGCGCGAACAGACCGGCGAATCGGAAGGACCCGAGTCGAATCGTCATTGCTGCCTCCTTGGTGTTGCGCCGAGGTGTCGGCGTCGAGACCGGGCCCGCTTTCCATCGCGGGCTCGCCGGGCGAAGTCTGTCGACTTCCCGGCGGGTCGTCCGGCGGCCTTTCTTCGCGTGGACGAAGAAGGTCGGTGAGTCAAGATAAGCGAAACGCCGGATCTGTCAAGGCTCACCTTCAACGCAAGCGGCATGACGCGAAGTTGCCGGCGATCCCGTCGCGACCCCGTTGCGTTCGGCTCCGGCGCTGGTCACGATGGGACGTATTCGCGAGGCCGAACGCGTTTTCACGCGAGGCCGACGCGCTCTGCACTGGACCGATCCTAGGTCGTGGTCTCCCCTTGGGGGATGTCGAGGTTCCGCTATGAACGCGTTCGCAACTGGCGTGGGACGCGCCCACGCCGCGCTCTTCGGGTGGCTGGCATTAATGGCGATCGTCGCCCCGGCTTCGGCGCTCGGCGACGTCTCGGGGCTGAGCAAGATGGACTTCGGCAAGACGAAGGACGGCCAGGCGGTCGAACTTTACACGCTCAAGAACGGCAAGATCACCGTCAAGATCGCGACCTACGGCGCGACGGTCGTCTCGATCGAGGCCCCTGACAAGAACGGGCATGTCGACGACGTCACCCTCGGCTTCGACTCGCTCGAAGGCTACCTGGGCGAGCACCCCTACTTCGGCGCAACCGTGGGCCGCGTCGCCAACCGGATCGCCAAGGGGAAGTTCACGCTCGACGGCAAGGACTACTCGCTCGCCATCAACAACCCCCCCAACACGCTTCACGGCGGGGTGAAGGGCTTCAACCGGGTCGTCTGGAAGGCCGAGCCGGTGCAGTCGCCCGCCGGTCCGTCGGTCCGCATGACCTATGTCAGCCCCGACGGCCAGGAGGGCTACCCGGGCAAGATGACGACGAGCGTCACGTTCACCGTCACCGCGAACGACGAGCTGCGGATCGAGTACAAGGCGACGACCGACAAGGCGACGCCCATCAACCTCTCGAACCACACCTACTTCAATCTGGGCGGCGGGTCGTCGGATTCCTCGATCCTCGACCATGAACTGACCCTGGCTGCGTCGCACTACACGCCGGTCGACGACACGCTGATCCCGACCGGTGCGATCGCCCCGGTCGTTGGGACGCCCGTCGACTTCACCAAGGCGACAAGCATCGGCGCCCGGATCGCCGCGATGACGGGCGACCCCGGCGGCTACGACCACAACTTCGCGCTCGACTCCAAGACCGGCGCCCTGGCCTTCGGAGCGCGAGTCTATGACCCCAAGACGGGCCGCGTGCTGGAGATGACCACGACCGAGCCGGGCGTGCAGTTCTACAGCGGCAACTTCCTGGACGGCACGAACGTCGGCAAGAAGGGGCGAGTCTACAAGAAGCACCACGGCCTCTGCCTGGAGGCCCAGCACTTCCCCGACTCGATCCACCACGCCAACTTCCCCAACGCCGTCCTTAAGCCCGGCGAGACCTACACCCAGACGACCGTCTATAAGTTCTCGACCCGCTGAGCCTGACCGACGTCTTCCCCCCTGGAGGGGGAAGACAGACCGCAAAGCGGTCAGATGAGGGGGGCGACCGGCGGCGGTTTTTAACAAGCTTCGGAGCCGCGGCCTTCCGGATCTCCGCCCCTCATCCGGCCCTTCGGGCCACCTTCCCCCTCAAGGGGGGAAGGCCGTCGTCGACGCCGTTACGACGGTTCAGCGACACCTCCGAATCCCCTTCTTCCAACTCCTTCGACCCAAGCCGAGCTGGAATCACGGCCTGATCGAGACGATTGGCCCGCCCCGCTCGCCGTCCGTGCCACAGGAAAGACGCATGCATACCACATTGGCGTGGATCGATTACCTGATCATGGTGATCTATTTCGCCTTCGTCCTGGGGATCGGCTTCGCCCTGAAGCGGTTCATGAAGACCAGCACCGACTTCTTTCTGTCCGGGCGGTCCATCCCCGCCTGGGTCGCGGGGCTGGCCTTCATCTCGGCGAACCTCGGCGCTCAGGAGGTCATCGGCATGGCCGCCTCCGGCGCCAAGTACGGGATCTCCACGGCCCACTTCTACTGGCTGGGCGCCATTCCGGCGATGGTCTTCGTCGGCCTGTTCATGATGCCGTTCTACTACGGCTCGCGGGCGCGGTCGGTTCCCGAGTACCTGCGGTTGCGGTTCGACGAGAAAACGCGCGGGCTCAATGCGATCAGCTTCGCCGTGATGACGGTGATGTCGTCGGGCATCTCAATGTACGCGATGGCCAAGCTAATTGAGACGCTGCACATCTTCGACCCGCTGATGCAGGCGCTCGGCCTGCCGATGAGCTATGTCTTCCACCTCAGCATCATCGTCTCGGCCCTGATCACATTGGGCTACGTTTACCTCGGCGGCCTGACGAGCGCGATCTACAACGAGGTGCTCCAGTTCTTCCTAATCGTCGCCGGATTCTTTCCGCTCGTGGCGCTGGGGTTGTGGAACGTCGGCGGTTGGGAAGGCCTGGTGGCGAAGTGCCCGCCGGGCTTCGGCCATGCCTGGAAGGGGATGACAAACCCCGACAACAACCCGCTGGGCGTCGAGTGGTTCGCGCTGGCGATGGGTCTGGGCTTCGTCCTCTCGTTCGGCTACTGGTGCACGGACTTCCTCGTCGTCCAGCGGGCGATGGCGGCCGACTCGATGAGTTCGGCGCGTCGGACGCCGTTGATCGCGGCGGTCCCCAAGATGATCTTCCCGTTCCTGGTCATCCTCCCCGGCCTGATCGCCGTCGCCCTGCCGACCCCGACCGCCGCCGACCTTCCCGCCGGCGCTCCGGAGTCGGTCGTGAAGGCCGAGTCGATGGGTAAGGGGATCATCCCGGCCAAGGTGGACTCCGCTGGAGTCGTCCAGGTCGACACCAACGGCAAGCCGGTGCTCGACTACGACCTTGCGATCCCCAACATGCTCCTCCACTACTTCCCGACCGGCATGCTTGGCCTCGGCTTGACGGCCCTGCTCGCGAGCTTCATGTCGGGCATGGCGGGCAACATCACGGCCTTCAACACGGTCTGGACGTTCGACATCTACCAGGCCTACATCAAGCCCCAGGCCAGCGATAAGCATTACCTCTGGATGGGCCACTTCGCGACCCTTTTCGGCACGGTGATCTCGATCGCCGCCGCGTACGTTGCGACCAAGTTCAACAATATCATGGAGCTGCTCCAGCTCGTCTTCGCCTTTGTCAACGCCCCGTTGTTCGCCACCTTCGCACTCGGCATGTTCTGGAAGCGGGCCACGGCCGACGGCGCGTTCTACGGGCTGGTCTCGGGCATCGGCGCTGCGGCTCTCCACCACGGCCTGACGCTCCCCGGCGGGTCCGAACCGGGGATCAAGGGGGGCTGGATCCACGTCCTTCACCCCTACCGAAATGAGATGGCCCAGAACTTCTGGACGGCCATCTGGGCCTTCTCGGTCTGCCTCGTCGTGACCATTGCCGTGAGCCTTGTCACGAAGCCCCGGCCCGACAAGGAGCTGCAGGGCCTCGTTTACTCGCTCACGAAGCACGACGTCGATGAACACCTGCCCTGGTACAAGTCTCCCGGGTTCTTTGGGATCGTCGTGGTCCTGTTGAGCATTAGCCTGAACCTGATCTTCCGATGAGGATGCGACGATATGTCCCTTGATATTCGGGTCCCGATCGGACTTCTCTTCCTCTGCCTGGGGGGCTTGCTCACGGGCTTTGGAATCGTGACGCACTTCACGAATCCGGGCATCTACACGATGTCTCTGAACGTGAACATCAACCTCTGGTGGGGCCTCGTCATGATCGCCTTCGGCGCGGCCATGTTCTACTACGGTCGCCGAGGCGTCGCCCTCGCAGGCACGAAACCCGAGGCGAAGGACGCCCTCGCTGCGGGGGACCTTGATTGAGCCGCCTCGTCCGGCTGATGGTCGTCGGTTGCTTCGCCATCACGGCGACCTCCGAGGCTCAATCCGTCGACCGCGTCGGCCCGCCTTCCTGGTGGGCCGACGCCTCGACTCAGAGGATAACGCTCCTCGTCGAGGGCTCCGGCCTGCTCGACGCGACCGTTCGGGTCTCGGAAGGCCCGCTCCGCATCCAGCGGGTCGAGGCGATCGCCGGCGGCCGGGCGCTCTTCGTTGACGTCGAGATTCCCGCCGGCGCCACTCCCGGTCGGTGCGTCCTGGAGGTTGGGCCGTCGCGGATCCCCTGGGAGATCGTCCCCCGGCCTGCTCGAAAGCCCCAGCCTTTCGGGTCTGACGACGTCCTCTACCTCGTCATGCCCGACCGTTTCGCCGACGGCGATCCTGCCAACAACGACCCTCCCGGCGGCGATCGGATGTATGACCGGAAGGACTCCCACGCCTACCACGGGGGCGATTTCGCCGGTATCCGCAAACGCCTTCCCTACCTCGCCGACCTCGGCGTGACGGCCCTCTGGCTCACGCCGATCTACCGGACGGCCGACACCTGGACCGAATCGAACGTCGACGGCCGACCCCGGAAGATGGCCGACTTC
This sequence comes from Paludisphaera rhizosphaerae, assembly GCF_011065895.1. Classification (NCBI taxonomy): domain Bacteria; kingdom Pseudomonadati; phylum Planctomycetota; class Planctomycetia; order Isosphaerales; family Isosphaeraceae; genus Paludisphaera; species Paludisphaera rhizosphaerae. The sequence goes on from NZ_JAALCR010000001.1 coordinate 24,051, forward strand.
CACGGCTATGCCCCGGTGGACTTCTATGGGATCAACCCGCGATTCGGGACCTTCTATGAGTACAGGTCGCTCGTCGACGAGGCCCACGCCCTGGGGATTAAGGTGATCCAGGACCAACTCCTGGGCTTCACCGGCCCGAAGCACCCCTGGCGGAACCGCCCTCCGACCGACGCCTGGCTGCACGGCCCGATCGACCACCCGCCGCAGTGCACGTTCAAGACCGAGACCCTGGCCGATCCGCATTCCCGGGAAGTCGACCGCCGAGGCGTGACCGACGGCTGGTACTATGGCGTCCTGCCCGACCTCGACATGCGCGACGAGCGGGTGATCCGCTACGCCGTCCAGCAATCGCTCTGGTGGACGACCCTGTTCGAGGCCGATGGCGTCCGGTTGGACACCTTCCCCATGGTCGACCGCACCTTCTGGCGGACCTGGCACGGTCGGCTTCAGGAGGTCCATCCGGGGATGCTCGTGGTGGGCGAGGCCATGTGCTGGGACGCCCCCCTGCTGAGCTTCTTCCAGGGAGGACGGGTCGGCTGGGACAGCGTAGATCCGGGGGTTCAGTCTGTCTTCGACTTCCCGATGTGGGGGTCTTCGCAGGGCGTGTTCAAGGGGAAAGACCCCGTGTCGGCCCTCGCGAAAGGGCTGGCGAACGACCATCTGTATCCCCGGTCCGACCTGCTGGTCACGATGCTCGACAACCACGACCTGCCTCGCCTGGCGAGCGTCCCCGGCGTCTCCCCCGCGCGGCTCCGGCTGGCGGCGGCCTTCCTGCTGACCTCGCGAGGCATTCCCCAGTTGACCTGGGGCGACGAGATCGGCCTCCCCGGCGGTCTCGACGACCGCCGCGACTTTCCGGGGGGCTTCCCCAGCGACCCCCGCGACGCCTTCACTCAGGCCGGTCGAACGCCCGATGAGGACCGCCTGTTCCAGACCTTCCGGGCCCTCCTCCACCTTCGTAAGACCGAGCCCGCCCTGCGCCGGGGGCGGCAGACGACGCTGGTCGCATCGGACGACGCTTACGTCTACAGCCGCGAATGCGAAGGCTCGACGGTCGTCGTCGCCATCAACCGGGGCGAGAAGCCCGCCGTCCTCAAACTGCCGGACTCGTTCAAGGGCTCGGGTGCTGTGCTGTACGGCGAAGCTCGTTGGACGCCCCAGCCTGACGGGGCCGAGTTGGAAGTCCCCGCCGAGACGGCGGCCATTCTTGGCTACGCCCGCTGATCAGTCGTAGAGGATCTCGGCGAGTTCGAGAGTGAAGTCGGGGAGGACGTCCTCGCCGGAGAGAGCCTTGGGCTTCTCCAGCCGCTCGGGGGGGCGGCCGGGGCGGTGGATCTCGACCGTCTGGGTGGTCGGGTCGATCAGCCAGCCGAGTCGGACGCCCTGGTCGATGTACTCGGCCATCTTGGCCTGGAGATCGGGGAGGCCGTCGCTGGGGGAGCGGATCTCGGCGACGAAGTCGGGGGCGATGTGCGAGAACCGCTTCCGCTCGCGCGGATCGAGGGCCTCCCATCGTTCGCGACGGATCCACGAGGCGTCCGGCGAGCGGACGGCGGCGTTTGGGAAGGTGAATCCCGACGAAGGGCTGAAGACCTTGCCCAGCCCTTTCCCCTTGTTCCAGGCCGTCAACGGGAAGCTGAGTTCGTTCTCTCGCCCGCCGCTGTCGGGAGAAGCCGGCGCCATCACGATCAGACCTCCATCGGCCGCCTGTTCCAGTCGCAAGTCTCGGTTCGAAGCGCAGAGGCCGGCGAAGTCGTTGGAGTCGACGATGAGGCGGACCCCCCTTGGGATCGTCAGGCTCACCGCGGTGCTCCCATCGTTAGTCCTTGCCTTCGCGATCGTCGGTCGATCGAGCGTGGACGTGTTCATGGTGCGTCCCCAGTCAGTCGTAGAGGATCTCGGCGAGTTCGAGAGTGAAGTCGGGGAGGACGTCCTCGCCGGAGAGAGCGTTGGGCTTCTCGAGCCGCTCGGGCGGGCGGCCGGGGCGGTGGATCTCGACGGTCTGGGTGGTCGGGTCGATCAGCCAGCCGAGGCGCACGCCCTGGTCGATGTACTCGGCCATCTTGGCCTGGAGATCGGGGAGGCCGTCGCTGGGGGAGCGGATCTCGGCGACGAAGTCGGGGGCGATGTGCGAGAACCGCTTCCGCTCGCGCGGATCGAGGGCCTCCCATCGTTCGCGACGGATCCACGAGGCGTCCGGGGCGCGGATCGCACCGTTCGGGAAGGTGAACCCTGATGACGGACTGAAGACCTTGCCGAGTTGCTTGGCCCTATTCCAGATTCCGAGCTGGATGAGGAGTTCTGCTTCCTGCCCTCCGCTGTCTGAAGAAACGGGAGCCATCACGGTCAGTCCTCCGTCGGCCGCCAGTTCCAATCGCAGGCCTCGATTCAATGCGCAGAGCCCGGCGAAGTCCTCGGCGTCGATCCTGAGGCGAACATCGGGCGGCACAATGAGCGACCAGTGCTGCGTGCCGGGAGGCGTCGCGACGTCGGGCTGAGGGGCTTCGAGGGTCGTAGGCTGCATGGCGGGCCTCTTCGGAGTGGCCGGGTCGTGCGGTCGTCTGGATTCAGGGGGCGTCTTTCCAGGAGAGGGTTTGTTTGACCCCCTCTTCAAGTGTCGTCGCGGGCTTGGCGTATCCAGCGCCTCGGAGTTTGCTCATGTCGGCCTGGGTGTAGTTCTGATACTGGCGGCCGAGCTCTGGCGGCATGTCGATGAATTGTATCCGAGGCTCCCGTCCCAGAGCTGTGAAAACGGCCGTGGCGAGGTCCTGGAACGTCCGCGACGTCCCCGTCCCGCTGTTGAAGATCCCGGAGACGCGAGGATTGGCCCAGAGCCAGAGCATGTGGTCGATGCAATCCTCGACGAACACGAAATCCCTGCGCTGGCCGCCGTCGGGGAAGGCCGGGTCGTTCGATCGGAAGAGGCGGACCTCGCCCGTCTCCAGGATCTGTCTGCGAGCGTGCCAGACGACGCTCGCCATCTTCCCCTTGTGGATCTCCCTCGGCCCGTACACGTTGAAGAACTTGAGCCCGGCCCAGGCCGGCGGCTGGGGGCGGCCCTCGGCGATCTCATTCAGGGCCCAGACGTCGAAGTCGTTCTTGCTCTTGCCGTAGAGGTTGAGCGGTTCGAGGTCCGTCGGCGGGGTGCGGTCGCTGAAGCCCTTCGATCCGTCGCCGTAAGTCGCGGCGCTGGAGGCGTAGTAGAACGGTTTCTCCTCCGACGCGCACCAGTTCCAGAGGGCCTGCGTGTAACCGATGTTGTTTTCCAGGAGGAACGACCAGTCGGTCTCCGTCGTCGAGCTGCAGGCGCCCAGGTGGAAGACGGCCTCGATCCCGACGCCGGCCCCCTTCTCCAGGTCGTGGCGGAACTGCTCCATCGGGACGAAGCGGAACCTCCCCAGCCCCGTCCAGTTGACGGCGGTCGCGGCCGTCAGCGGGTGGTCGACGAGCAGCACCTCTCGGCCGGCCGCCGAGAGTCGATGGGCCAGGTTCGAGCCGATGAATCCAGCGGCCCCTGTGATCGCGATCATCCGTGCCTCTCCCCCATGCGGTCCAGCCTGCGCAACCTGAACTCAAAACGGTCGCCCACCTTACTCGCCCCAGCCCATCCTCACCAGCCGACTCCCTCGCGGGCCCCGTCGACCATCAATCCGCCTCGTCGGCGGGGCCGATGCGAGATGGGTTCGTTCGCGCTGAGGAGAATCGGTTTTCATGAATGTAAAGCTTGTTGTCAAAGGGTGTTATGCGAAGATTTCTGCGTCGAAAATTGGCTTCGGTCGACCATTTTTGCGATTCATTACTCGCAGACCCCCGCCGGGGCGTGCGGCATTTCCCCAAGGGCTTCGACGCCTGATCGCCGTTGCCGGAAGCCGCCGACTCCCAGGTAGTATCGTACGACCAAATCGTCGAATTGATGCGTCATCGCAAGGCCTTCGTTGACGGATCGGGGTCGCTCTGTTAGCTTGGATCTCCGCACCGACTTCCCCATCGACCGGGAGGTTGAGATCGTTGAGGAGAGGTGGCTGAGTGGTCGATAGCGACGGTTTGCTAAACCGTTAGACGGAGAAATCCGTCTCGGGGGTTCGAATCCCCCCCTCTCCGCTCCTACCGTTCCCGTAAGGACTTGCGGCGATTCCCGCCGAGGGCAAGGACGCCCAGTGCATGAATGCACTTTGCCGGTTTCAGGCCGGTTGTCGGATTCAATCCGGTAAAGATCGCCGTCGATGCGTCCTGAGATTCTCTCGCGTCGCATCGGCCCGAGTGCGTCCAGTGCCGGCCCACACGCCTCTGTGGTCGAGCCAAGAATTCTCTCGACGACTCACCTTGGATTGTACCCGGGTGAAATGTCGGATTGCCGAGGTCGCTGAATCCGACGGGAGTAGGGAGGGGGCTCCATAGCAACCCGCCCATTCCCGTTCTGCGTCCTCGTACTCGTACTCCTATTATTGATCTCATTGGTTGGATGGATTGGCTTCGGCTCCGACCATCCACCTTGGTCATCGTCTTGCCCTTCCACCCCCCTGCTCCCATCTCCCTCGTCGGCGAGCCGGCTCGACCATCCTCGAATATTAATCAACGCATGATCATTCCTATCATGCGAATTGCTCGACGTGGTCTGACCGTACGTCCTCCTGTTGTCTTCCGTCATGGTCGTTCCCTCCCCCAACGCCTGGCTCCGCCTTGGTGGTCAAAAGACGGGAGCAGGGGGGGGATCTTTGTGGGGGGCGGGCATGCCGAGTTCGTGGCCTGCTCTTCCTGGGCGTTCTATGTGTGCTCACTCTGAGTGGGGGGTGGCTGCCAATGAGGGCACGCATTGAGCTATGGGGGGACGGCCTTCGATCATCGTCGTCGACGTACATCGTCCAGGACTCCCACCCCCCTGCTCCCTCTTCCCTCCCCGCACGCCAGCTGGATGACGACCAGTCGGATCTTCCACCAACGAGCAAACCCCTCCCCCTACGCCCGGATCCGCCAAGGGAGTCCGAATGCAGGAGCAGGGGGGGGATTCCCTCGGGGGTGGTCGCCGAGGGTTTGTGGTCTTCATCTGGGCGGCCGGGTGGTCAGGCCAAGATGATGGCGGCGTAGGGGTCGGTCTTGATTACTCGACCTGAGGGGGCGGCCGCGGTCGTCAGGGCGGTCGAGGTCGTGGTCGTCGCCGGGGTGGGGGTCGCCGAATCCGCCACCGTGCAGGTCACCTCGTACTCGGTCGAGGGAGTGAGGGCCGGCAAGTGTAGGACGGCCGCGGTCTCTCCCGAGAGGGGTTCATCGTCGAGGGTCCACGAGTACGTCTTTGCCCCCGTGCCTCCAGTCGAGGTGGCCGTGATGGTCGCCGAGGTCGACGTGATCGCCGAACTGGCCAGGGACAGGGTGAGGGCGGCGGCCAGTGTGGTCAGGCCGATGGAGTCGGCCGCGGTCGCCGGCGGGCTGTCCGAGTCGGTCACCGTCACGGCGATCGTATAACCACTCAGGGGGGCCAACCCAGTCAGGTCCAGGACAGCCCCGGTCTCCCCTTCAACAGTGTCTCCGTCGAGGGTCCAAGCGTAGGTCAGCGTCCCGACTCCGCCGGTCGGGGTGGCCGTCACCGTGGCCGTCGACGACGTGATTGAGGACGACGCCAGCGAGACCGACAGCGGGTCCGCCCCCAAGCCGAGAATGGACTCGATCTCGGGTTGAGCGAGTTCGGCGATCGCCGTCCACCCCGCGTCGTTGGGATGGATCCCGTCCACGAAAAGCCCAGAGTCGGCCGCAAGCTCCGAGATGTCCAGGAGGTGGACGCCGGCCTCCTCCCCACCGGCGTCGGCAATGGCACCGGCCAGGGCCGTGTTGTAGTCGCCCACGACGTCGGACCCCACGCGGGCGATGTTCAGGAGCAGGATGGGGACGCCCGGGAAGGTCGCCTGGCTCTGCTCGATGATGTCGGCGATGTAGTCGGCGTAAGCGGAAGGGGTGACCGTCGACCCACCCGGGTAGTTCGACTCGCCGTCCTGGGAGACGTCGTTCATGCCCACGTAGGCCGCGATCAGGTCGGGCTTGCCCATCGTGGCGGAGCCGTAGGCCGTGCAGTAGCCGTTGAACACGGTCAGGATCTGGTCCGAGCGATAGCCGGGGACAGCGATGTTGGCGGCGTTCGCCGGAAGGGCGTTTTCAACCTTGTAGGCCCAGCCCTTCGTGGAGTCGGGATAGGTCGAGCCCGCGAAGATCGCCTGGGTGATGCTGTCGCCGACGAACAGGATCTTCGACCTGAACGTCGATGGGGCCGTAGCCTGACCCGCTTCGGCCGTGCGGAACGCGTAGACCTTGGGGGGCGAGGCTACCGGCGTTCGGAATTCGAGCGTGTGCGTTCCCGTCAACCCGCTTGCGAGGGTCACCCAGCCCACGGTCCCTCCGGTCGGGAGGGTCTGAACGGAGCCGTCCGTCGAGCCGTCTCGCACCAGGTACTGGGCCCCGTTCTTCAGTACCAGGGCTTGCCAGGTCGGAGACGTCAGCACGGATCGACACGCCAGCTCACGGACGGATTCGCCGTTGATCGCACCAACGAAGTCACCTAGGGGTGGCTCGCACTTGCTGGCGTCCCTCGGCGAGTAGCGGCCCCCGACCTCAGCGGCCAGCGTGGGGGTGGTCGCACCGGGGGCACTTCGAACACGAAGGAAGGCACTCGATGAGTCGCCGTTGAACCCCCAGGCGGCCCCGGTGGTCTCATTCCTGATCGTGAGGGGGTGAGTCCCGGCGACCAGGTTGGAGGCGATCGGCAGGAACGTGTAGCCGGTGGGTGTCAGGGCGGACTCGGAACCGTCGATGGAGACGTAGAGAGGGTTCGTCGGACTGCTGAAGTTCTGGACCCACAGCCAGACGTCTCCCGACCCGACCAGGGCCCCGCAGATCTCACCGCTCAGGGCGTTCCAACTGCCCGTCGACTGCCAGTCCCAGACGCCGAACGTGGTCAGGGGTGAGGAGACGCCTCCGGCGGGGAGGTAGGTCAACGACCAGAAACCCGGAGCGGATCCACTGACGGTGATACACGGCTCGTCCAGGGCTCCTGACCAGTCGTAGGAGATCACGGCGACGTGGGGGCCGTCCGTCAGGCCCGAGGCGAGAGTTACGGTCGTGTACTCGCCCAGCATCTCAATCGGGATGTCGACGGGCTCGCCTCCGTCGATGGCCACCGTGATGATGGGGTCGGTGTTCGCCGGGTTGCCGCTCGGCGAGAACACGTAGGGTCGGATCGCCAGGTCGGTCCCGTTGAACTTGATCTCTCCGCCGCCCCCGCTGTTGAAGTCGGAGCCGCTGCGGAAGATGAACTTGGAGGCGTCGCTGGGGCTGGTGATCGTTGCGGTGGGCACGGTCTATGTCCTCGGGGGATGACTCTGGAGTTCAGCCTGAAATACCCCCTCGGCGGGGGGGACGGGAGCAGGGGGGGAATTCAATCCTTCCTCCACGCAGGCCGTGCAGATCTTCGGCGTGACCGACTGCCCGAGCCTCGAACATCGGCCATAGCGGCAAGAACAGGAATCCGGCCCGAAGTATCGGCACTGGCGGGCTTGGTCGAGTAACTCAGCTTCACGGGCGAGTTCTTCGGGAACCTCCTGCGTCGCCTCTTCTCCCGGAGTCGGGATGGTCGTGTCGAAGGGCAGGTCGGCGAGTTCGCGATATTGGGCCCTGGTGACCGGGTCGGGGTTGTCCTCGGACGCCAGCCAGGCCACGCGGGGGATGTCGCCGTAAGTCTTCATACGGTGATCGCCCCCCGGTAGCCGAGCACATAAAACGCCCCGAACTGATAGTTGAAATTCAGGGTGATCGACAGGGGGGAGCAACTCGTGTCGTTAAAGTTGGGCCCGGTGCTTGCGGTCTGCGTGTACTGGTATCGGCTCGCCGAGCAGCCCGTGGAGGACCAGTCGTATTGAGGGACGAGTTGAGGGGCCCCGACCGAAGGCAAGTAGAGTTGCCCTGGTTCGAGGAGGACTTGCGTGCCGGTTCCCGAGAATTGAAGCCAGTAGGCGTTGCCCCTGAGAGAGCCGAACCCGTCGCAATAAACCAAGATCAAGAAGTTCGCGGCCGTCCCGCCCCCAACCCCTACGCAGCCCGATGGAGATCCGACCCCCGTAAGGATCCCGGGCCTGGAGGCACCGTTGACGGTCGCCGGGAAGGGGACGCTGTAGAAGCCGTACCAGCCGTTGTAGCCGCTGTTGTAGTGCCTATGGAGGGTGGTGGAGCCTGCCGTCACCGCACCGAAGGAGGCCCAAGAGTACGTCAGGTCCGAGTCGGGCGGGGTGCAGGCGTGGGTAACGGTCGAGCAAGTTGCGTGGCCGCAGCAACACCGCTTGTAGGAGAGGATCGACATCACGGGCACTCCAGGGGGCTGGCCACGTCGACGCCGTTGACGTTCACGACCGCCAGCAAGATCCCGGCCGAGATGGCTTCGTCGCAGAGGCTGTAGACGGCCGACGTGACGCCCGTCGAGACCAGGCCTCCGCCGTCCACGGCGACGAAATCGGCGTTACCCACCCCCAGCGTCGAACCCGAGCGGGCCGTGAGACCCCCGGTGGACGCGTAGGCCAGTCGGGTGCCGCCGGATCCCCCAGCAGCCCCCAGCCCGGTCGCCATGGCCATCGGTAGTTGCTGCGACAGCCGGACGACCAGGTTCTTGAGGTCGGCCACTTCCCGGCGAAGCAGATCGAGTTGGCGTTCCTTCTGTCGTTCGATGTTCATGACTTCGCCCCCTCGGTGGATCCAACCCCGAAGGCCTTATTCAGGACGTCGGCCCCCTGTTGATTGAAAGCTCCCCAACCGCTCGACGCGGGAGGTCGTTCAGGTCTCATGAACTGGGCCTGGCCGAGCGGGGCGAACCGGTTGCCGACCTGGAGGTTGGTCGTCCAGTGCGATGCCGACTGATTATTCCAGGTCACGTTCACGCCCGTGACCGGAAGGTTGAGATCCTCCCACCCGGTCGTGTAGCCGTCGCCCGTCAGGGAGACCCCGACGCCGAACGAGAGGGCGTCCAGCCAGAGGTCGTTGAGGACGACGGTCCCTTCGACCATGCTGTCCTTGACCGAGTCGAGCAACTCCTGGGCGTAGGCCTCCATGTTCGATTGGTTTCCCGGATCCTTCCAGTCAGGCAGAGTAACGAGCCAGGTCTCCTCCAAGCCCTCGACGTCGTGGGAAGTTCCCTCATAGCCGGAGGCGGGTGCAACGGCTTCCAGGGTGCCCGTGTTGACCGCCAGGAGGGCCCGGACGTCGGCCGGGGGTCCACCGGCGATGTTGTAAGTGGGAGCGACGAAGATGATTTCGCCGGTGTCGTTGTCGATCGAGTGGATGAACAGGGGGAACTCGTTGTACGGCGGGCTTCCACTGGCCGACCAGCAGACCGAGCCGATCGGGTAAGAGGTCGTGGAGACGCTGTCCCCGTTCGACCCGATGAAGTGCTGGGGCGTGCTGAACTGCCGCTGGAGGGCCGCCCAGACCGAGGAGTCCGCGACCTGGTACTTCCGCCAGACGTAGGACGCCCCCGACGATACTCCGTAGAGCGTGAAGTGGTCGTAGCTGAGGTCGGGGAGGGGCTGGTCCAGGGTGAAGGTCGACGTGCCGCCGGACGACTTGCTCGTGTTGGATGTGACGAGCCGGGTGACCGACTGCGAGTAGCCCGTCAGGGTGGTCGACCAGAGGCGGATGTAGCCCTGGCCGTGCGACTGGTTCCAGGCGTTGGCGGCCCAGGTCTGCGTGGTCGGGTTGCTGGTCAGGACGACCGTCAGGGTGTCGGTGCAGGTGCAGGTCCCCTCGGACCGGGCGAGCTGGTCCTGGGCGTAGTCGGTGGTCCGCCATGCGGCCTTGGCGGCGGCGTTCGTCGTATAGGACCCCCAGGCGAACTTCTCCAGGAGGCCGCCGAGGGCCGTCGAGTACATCTTGCCCTCGTTGATCGGCGTGCCGCGGATGAGCACCCGCTGGTAGCAGTCGGCGACCGAACGACGTAGCGAGGGGGGATTCACCTTGTCGAAGTCGAGCGTGAAGGTGTGCTCGGACACCGATCGGAGGTTGAACACCCGGATCGTCCCGTCCCCCATGACGTGCAGCCGGTGGTTGGGCTGGACGCTCTCCAACCAGGTCGCCAGGGCCGAGAGGAGTTTCCCCCCGGAGACCCGAATCTCCTGGACCGGGATCAGGGTGAGGGCCGCGAGATCCGCCAGGGTCGACGAGGGCAGCGTGTAGGTCGTCGGGGGGCCGGCCGTCACCGTGTAGCCGCCGATCCCCTTGGAATGCAAGAACGAGGCGTTGACCTCCATCGTGAGGACGTCAGCCAAGATCTCGCCCACGGACTTCCCGCTACGCGAGGTGCTGTAGAACGGGCTGTCGCTCTTGAAGTTGTAGGCGGCCGAATCCGTCAACGAATAGTCGTCGGTCAGGGCGGTGCGGTCGGCCTCGGCCCGGAGGTCCCGGCAGAGGTAGGTCGTCGTGAGCCCGCCGACCGGGAAGCTGACCTCGTTGTCGACGATCCGGCCCGCGAAGTAGGTCGTGCCGTCGATGGCCAGGGAAACGGTCTTCCCCATCCAAGGGTCGACCAGGCCGGGGAGAGTCCCGCCCCGACGAGCGAGGGTCAAGCTGGAATAGCCGCCCAGGTTCAAGGACATCGCAGCCGGCCAAGGGGAGTCGGACCCGAGTTCGATCGGGGAGCCGTCGACGGTCAGCGTGGTCGTGTGGTCGCTCATGTCAGTAGCCGAACTCGCAGATGGAGGGGACGGTGCCGGCCTGTTGGAGCAGGGTGGTCAGTCGGGCGTCCGCTCGGCCGAAGCGGTCGGCCATGCCCTGCTGGTTCTTCACGATCTGCTCCTGGATGGCGTACTGGGCGGCCGTCCGGTCGTCGAAGCCCATGGTCTGCTGGAACTCCCGGGAGGCGTCCGCGGCGGCCCTGACCTGGTCGCGTGAAAGCCCTAGCCCGGCGACCGTCTTCTCGCGTCCGTACTTGTCCACGGAGGTCCGCTGGAAGTCCTGGACCTCGACGTCCCGGATGATGTCCTGGCCGGGGTGGTCGCGGGCGTCCTTCTCGGCGGCGAGCTGGTCGTCCTCGATCTGCTTTCGGACCGACTCGGATATGGCGTGGTAGCCCTCCGCGAGTGTCTTGGCCATGCCGTCGACTTCCTTGTCGAAGGCCTCCTTGACGCCCTTCATGTACTCCTGGAGGCGGGCCTCGTTGGCGTTGGCCTGCCGCTTCATGAACTCCTCGGCCTCGCGGTCCAGATCCTCCTCGATCTGATCGAAGGCCTTCTTGAAGATCGGGGAGTCCCGCCGCAGGTTCTCGACGTCGAGATTGGTCGCCCCACGCAGCACGTCGGCCAGCTTCGCGACGCCTTCCTTGTAGGGGGCCCCGATGGTGGTCGCGATGTCCCCCGCCACGGCCTCACCGCCGCCGGCCGCCGCGACGGCCTTCTTGACCTGGTCGGTCAGGGCCTTGTACTTGTCGCCGGTGCTTGACTTGATGCCCTCGACCAGCCCGTTGTCCGCCGCCGCTTCGGCCGCCTGGGACTGGGTGGACTTCAGGGCTTCCAGCCTCTTCAGTTCGGGATGGCTGAGGGCGTCCGTCAGCGACTTCTCTTCCAACCCCGCGATCTCGTCGGAAACGCTCTTCAGCACCTTCTGAAGGTTGCCGAGATCCGCCGCGATTTCCGGGACCTTGGGCAGGCCTTCCCCGAGCTTGCCCGTCAACTTGTCCCAGTTGTCGTACAGGAGGCCGGCCCCGATGCTGACGATCGAGATGGCACCGGCCAGCCCGGCGGCCCCTCCCAACTGGGTGATCAGCGAGGGGATGTTGTTCTGCACGGAGCCGATCGCCCGGCCCAACCCCTGGGTGCCGAGGACGCTCGTGAAGTCCTGGACTGCGAATGCGGTCGTCTGGATCGCGTTGCCGTATCCCTTGGTCTTCTTCCCCGCGTCCTCGGCCGCCTCGGCGGCCTTGGTCGCCTCCGAGCGATAGCGGACCAGCGGAGGGGCGGAATCGGCGACCTCCTGGGCGAGGACCCGCTGGGCCCTGGCCTGCTCGATGAGCTTGGCGACGTAGGCGTCGGACGACTTCTGTGCTTGCTGGAGCTGGGCGAAGTTCGAGCCTGAGCCGGCCAACACCTCGTAGGCGTCTTCGATCGCGTCCTTGGAGTGGGTCGCACTCTGGCCGACGCCGTCCAGGGCCTTGTCGACCTTCTTGGCTTCGTCGACGACCTTGGAGAAGTCCGCACCCAGCTTGATTTCATCGGCCATCGGTTCGCCCCTTAGTCGACGCTTCGAATGAGATCCCGCACGAAGGCGACGGCCGCACGTTGGGCCTTCGCACGACCTTCGGGACGCACTCCCCGCAGGTCTCGCCGCGGAAGACGTCCTGCCCCGGTGAAGTGAAAATTGAGGAAACTTCGCCCATGGACGTCCACCACGTTGGCCCAGCCGGCCACGGCCGTCCAGGCACGGCGGGAAGGGTCGACGATGAACGAGGTGACCAGGTTGGTGATCACACGCGAGAAAACGCCCCGTGGTGCGAGAGGCGGCCCCGAAAGCTTTCTGTACTCGCTCGACGTGAGGTTGTTGTGCAGGCCGGCGGCCAGGGGTCCGAAACCGGCGAAGCGACCTTGCTTGGCGTTGGCCTTGGCCCCGTTCCGCTGGCGTCGGGCTTCATCCGACCGCCCCTTGATGTTCGTCGGCGTCCCCTTCGGCCGGTACGTGACCGCCAGCATGATGTTTCCCCAACGGTCTTCACCGTTCAGGATCCCCCGGCGGTTGTCGTCGGAGATGATCTTCTGGAATGAGACCATCAGGGGCGTGGCGTCGATGTTCTCGATCTTGTCCAACTTGCGTTGGAGGTTCTTGATCCCGGTCAGGTCGACGTAGGCCATCCCCTGCTCCTCTCCTCTTAGATGCCGAACTGGGCGAACACCCAGTTGACTGCACGACGCAGGCGTCCTTGAGCTGGCGGAGTCGTCGTGGCCTTCCACGTGTGCTCCAAGGCTCGACTTGAAATACCCTGCCGGACAACGGGGGCCGTGCGGGCGGCATTGCGAAGCACGGCGTCCGGGGAGGATCTCCCCTCTCGCCACCAGGCCTTCAACTCGTCGGCCGTTCTCCACCCGCTGAATCGACCTTCGGCACTCGCACGGGCGATCTCCTCCATCGACCCCGAGTGGAGATCCAGGGTCGTCGGGCGGCGGCCTCCGCGGTCGAGCGGCAGTGGGTAGTTGGCCGGGGTGGTCGGGGGGACGGGAGCAGGGGGTGGGGAGGTCTTGCCCATGCCCCACCGGCGGTCGGTCTCACGCTTCGCGGCCTTGATCGACTTGGCGGGCATACCCAGGACGTCCCAGCGAGGGCCCTTCTTCTGTGCCCAATGGGCGAGGACGACACCGAATTCGTCGTGGATGTTGGCGTCATACCGCCAATAGACCTGGACCCCATTCTTGAGACCCCTGGCGGTCAGCAGGCTTCGCACGCGAGAGATGTCGTTGCCGGGCTGGAAGAGGGGGGCGGACGGATCGCCGGGAACCCCCACGGGCAACATCTTCGACCGACGACGACGAAGCCAACGGGCGGAGGGGCGACCGAGCGGACGGCCGTCACTGGCTAGGCCCGCAGCCAGGTCGGCGTCTTTCACTTTCAAGACGACCTCACTGGCCAGGGCCCAATACCGCCGACGATCCTCGGGAGATTTCACGTCGGGCGGTGCAGGCCATCGAACGATGAAGTAGGGCTTCTTCTTCGCCATCGACCCCCCTGCTCCGATCTCAGGCGACCGTCAGGACGAGGTCGGAGCCGGCCGTCTTGTCCCAGGCGTTCTTGACGACGATGTTCTGCATGAACGGGCCGCCGTAGTCGAAGTTCCGGGTGCGGCCGGAGATCACGTTGTTGGTGTTCAAGTCCACCTTGACGCTGTGGCCAGACGTCGAGAGGGTGAACTCCGTATCCTGAGCCGTCAGGGCCTGGTACGCGGCCTCGTCGTCGGGCGTGGTTTTGTAGGCAAGGTCCACCGTGAGGGTGGTCGAGTTGCCCCGCCCCTTATATCTGAGCGACTTGACGTATTTCGACTCGAAGAACTGGGGGTTGATCGTCGAGGTCCAGGCGAAGGCGACGTTGCCGTAGTCAGCCCGGGTGGTGCCGATCTTCAAGCCGCCGACCACGAGATCCGGCCACAGGTAGGGGCCGCACGGGTAGTCGGTATCGGCCGGGAATGGGAACTCGGTCGCGTCGGGGTCGGCCACGCTGCCGGCGGCGTTGACGTCCTTGCGGATGCCCTGGAGCGAGAAGTTGTACTTCCAGATGGGGTCGCTGGACGAAGCCGCAAGGCTGCCGCTCAAGACCTTCACGCCGCTGTACCGCTTCCGGCGATAGACGCCGGCGTAGTCGTCCCACCAGCCGTGGTACAGGCTGACGCTGGCGAGGTCGCCGATCGGGAGCGAGCCAGCTCCGGCCGTGGTCGCCCAGGGGGCCGTACGTCCGCCGTTGATCGGGGTCAGGGCCCAGTTCAGCAGGACGCCAGCGAGCGTAGGGTACAGCTCGCCTTGGAGGGTGCCACTGCACGTGTACTGGGCCGTGTAAAAGCAGGAGATGCCGCTGTCGCCGTTGCCGCGGCCGATCTCGCCGATCGTCGGGTTGACGTCCATGCTGAAGGCGTTCGACTCCGACAGCTTGATCGCGAACGCGTCGGTGCCCAGCACGGGGTCTTCGACGGGGACGCCGAAGTGGTCTTCCTTGACGAGGAGCAGGTATTCAGTAGCCATATCGATTCCTTGTGTCAGGGTGAGATTCGTCGGGTGACGTCAATCTGGAGGGCGCCGTAGCTGACCAGGCCCTGCTCGGCGGTCTGCTGCTGGGTGGCGGGCTGGGAGAACGTGACGAGGCCGGTCTTGGCCCCTGCTTCCTGCAAGGACTTCCTGATCGCCTGCTGCTTCTCGATGGCATTCAAGGGGTAGAAGACCTGCTCGATCACCTCGAAGCAGTCGAGGGCGTCCAGGGCGTTGTACTGGCCGAGCGAATTGCCAGGCATCCAGAAATAAACGTCCACTTGAAGGATGCCGGACTGACTGTCGGACCCGTACCAGCTCGCGGCAGACGGGCGAGGAACCAGGTAAATGTGCGGGTTTGTGCCGGCCTGGGCGGGGTTGAACGACTGGCCGTCGGAGACGGACCACGCAGACGGCGCCGGGAAGTACGCCGACAGGTAGGGATCCGTCTGGAGCAGCTCGACGATCTTCTGATAGACCCGACTGCGGTTGCCCCTCGGGAGGGCCGGCTTCATCATGGTGGCCATCAACGACTCCTGGTGACCGTGGTGCGAAAGCTGACCGTGAGGGAGACGCGTCCGTCGCCGACGAGGTCGATCTCGGCGATGCTCGTAATGAGGGTGTCGTTCGCCTTCCGCTCGTAGTAGTCGCTGAGGTCAAGCAGCGTAGCGGCCTGTGCGGACATGTTGGCGGCCCGTCGAAAGATCTTGGCGAGGACCCAGCAGACCTGGGCCTTTCGGAGACGTCGGCCGTTCGGCGTCCACTGAAGGAGGCCGTCGTCAGCCAAGGTATCTGCAAGGAACTCGTTGGTCTCGGGCTGGGGCGAAGCCCAGGGGATCGTGAACTGGTAGGGGGAGGAGGAGCAGGGCCGGTAGTGCGAGAGGATGACGAGGTCGAGCCATTCGCGGGCGTCCGCTCGGTAGTTCGTCCAGCCGGCCAGGTCGATGTTCCCCTTCCCGAGCATGGACTCCAGGCCCGGGTACTCTTCGTCGATCTCCTGGGCGGTGATGTACGTGGGGCGGGCGACTCCCCCGGCGGGACCGGCTTCAAGCTGGACTTCGAAGTAGGCCAGATCCACGGGCGGGGTCGTGGCCAATCGGACGGCGGCCTGGTAGATTCCGGGGGCGAGTCCGTTCCAGGCGTTCGCCGGGAAATCGACCTGAACATTCCCCTCGTCGGGGTCTACCCAGGAAGTGGGCAACGTGGCCGCCACCGGGAGGTCTCCCCCCGGCCACAGCACGCAGGTCAACGGATCGTCAGACGTGTAGGTGTCGGCGTCGGATTCGTATCCACCGTAAGCGGATCTCCGCCGCAGGCCGATCGTAATCGACGAGCCGTCAACGCCCTTGTGCCGGATGACCCTGTTCAAGCCAACGCCCCTCGGTGGTGGTTATGAGATCGCCCCCCCTGCTCCTCCTTGGTTGAGAAGACGGGAGCAGGAGGGGGAGACCGTGGATCAAGAATTGACCGCGTAGATCAGCCCCAGCTTGGCCGAATTCGGGCCGAGAACATCCGCCCCGAAGGTGACAAGCTGCTTGGCCACGGTGGAAAACTGCATGGACGGCCGAACGAATTCGACGTCGCCGAGCTGGGAGGCGAAATGGAACGGAGTACCCTGACCGCCGACGAGGTAGACGTTGGCGTTCGACGACGCCTTGGTCAGGTGATTCGAGCAGTACACGGAGAACCCCGCGATAGACCCGACCAGGCCGGGCCTGGAGGCGACCTCGCCGAACTGGGCGGCGGTCACGACCGTGTTGCCGAGGTTGGAGACGTTGATGAAGTGGTCCTTGTCCTTGAGCAGGATCCCGTAGATTTCCGGGCTGACCACTAGCCAACGATTCGTAAGCGGGGCGTTCGACTTCGTCAGGGCGGTGGCGAGATCGACGATGGTTTCGTAGGGGTCCTTGGCCGACCCGCCCGTGAATGGGATGGCGGCGTTGCTGGCCCCGGTGATCTTGTTCGCAGTGGCGGCCTTGGCGTACAGGCCGAAGATGTACGTGTCGATCGCATCCGAGATGGCGACGGCACCATCGCGGGTGATCTGGGACAGGGCTTCCGGATTCGTCTGGACACGCTCGACGTCGTCGACGTTGATCGCCCAGTAGGGCTTCTGGTCCAGCGTCAGCGTGTTCGCGGTCGCGGTGGCGTCCATCAGGGTGAAGTCGCTGCCGGGGGTGTAGTTGCCGGCGGTGATCAGACCCGTCGAAAGGATCTTCGCGGTGCCCGCGTTGACGACGACAGGCGTGGTGTCGCAGAACGACAAGGCGATGTTGGTGGCATGGACGTTGGCGATGATGGCGTTCTGCCAAGCGTCCTGCTTAACGATGCTGTTGGCCATTGTTCAATCCTTGGGCGATACGCCCTTAGAGACGGTAAACCGTCTTGCTGTGCTTGGGAGTCGATTCCGGAGCAGGTCCACGGCCGGCGCCGGACACGGGCTTGGGCTTGTGACCTGTCAGGCTGAATGACCGCTCAACCGGGGCGGGCGTGGTGGACTCCTCCACCGGGGACTGGGCTTCCGCCCTGAGGTACTCGCGTGAGGCGAGCAGTGTATCGATGGTCTCGGTGAGCTTGGCCTCGTCGATCTCGTCGGCGTCGGCCTGCCAACCGGAGAGGTTGTAGGCGTCTTCAAGTGCGGTGGGCTTGATCTTCCCTTCGGCGGCCTTCGCCCAGGCGTCCTTGTGCGTCCGCGTGCGGATCTGGCCTTCCAGCTCGGCGATTCGAGCGGCGGCCTCGCCCGGGGCGGTCTTCAGCTTGTTCAGGGCGTCGTCGCGTTCGACCTCGACGTCTGCCAGGCGGGCTTCCAGTTCGGCGACCTTCGCCTTGGATTCGGCGAAACGCTTGCGATACCTCGCGGCCTCGGCGTTCGTGTTCTTGTCGGTGGGTTCCACGCTGGTCTCGGCCTTGGTTTCGTCGCTCAAGATAGGGCTCCGGACGGTGCGATTTCTGTACTGGTAAATACACCTTCCCCGGGGTCAACCACGGGGGAGGGAGCAGGGTGGTGAGGACCGGCCAGGAGGGCGTCGATCTCGGCGATCTTCCGCTGGTCCTGGCGGACCTTGATGTACCTTTGGACGGCCTCTTCGTCGGAGGAGAGGCGATACCGACGGCGGATGACGTCGATCGTCGACTGGTAGCCGGCCGCG
Organism: Paludisphaera rhizosphaerae; assembly: GCF_011065895.1. Taxonomy (NCBI): domain Bacteria; kingdom Pseudomonadati; phylum Planctomycetota; class Planctomycetia; order Isosphaerales; family Isosphaeraceae; genus Paludisphaera; species Paludisphaera rhizosphaerae. The sequence continues at coordinate 41,938 of NZ_JAALCR010000001.1, forward strand.
ATGGCGTTGGCGTCCTGCGTGTCCTGGTCGACGCCCGGGATCTGGACGATGTCCTCAGGCCAACTCACAGTCAGGTTTGCCCCGCCCTGCCCGGCCTTGCTCAACTCGGGACGCTTGAGCCAGGCACCACCCACGGCCAGGACGGCTTCGGCCACATCGTTCTCGCAGACCTTCAGGGTCTCTTGCCGGGCCCGCGTGTAGTCCACCAGGGGCTTCTGTTCGGCCTCGATGGCGTCCCCCGAGATGGTCGAGGTCTGGTCCATTCGATAGATGCTGAGCGGGACGCCGATGGCGGTCAGGGTGCGGTCGACGGACGAGTCGATGTGGGCCTCGGCCTGGTCGACCGACAGCTGGGCCTGGAGGTATCCGATGTTCGGCTGGCTCGACCCCTCCACGAGGAGTTCCGCCGGCATCCGCATGAACTCGCCGACCACGTCCGTGGGCTGCCACTGGGCCGTGACGCCCCCGACCCAGGCCTTGGGCAGGAGGTACTTCTTCATCCCCAGCGAGAGCTGATATCGCTTCTCATCGATCGCGGCCTCCTGGTCGGCCAGCCATTCGCCGACGCCGGGCGTGGTCAGTTCCGAGACGGGGAGCTGGTGGTGGATGAAGCCGAAGGGGAGACGGCCGTAGGGGTTGATCGTCCTGGCCACCTCCTGCGTCGATCGCCCCCCCGAGGTGACGAAACCGCCGGAGTTACGGCCGACGAACACGATGCGGAAGTCCCGCGACCACCAGGTCAGGCGGATCTTGCCGTCGGGGGTCGTGTCCCGCGTGATGACGTGGCCGATGGCCGTGCAGTCGTCCTCGTCGCCCCTGACGATCAGCTCGGAGGCGTTCCAGAGGTAGAGCCGGACGGGCTTCAAGCTGACCGCCGGAACGGCCTCGACGGCCGCGAAGCCCAAGAGGTGGGCGTAGACGTCGGCCCGGTGGAGCAGCGAGTTGATCTTGTTGTCCTGGTAGACCTCGTTCAGGAACTTGTCCGAGGCCTCATCGTCCAGGATCTGCCGCGATGGGGGCGGGCTGTAGGACAGGCTGGTCAGGATGTCCACGCACCGCTTCGTGAGGCCGGTGGACTCGATCGAGATGTGGTCGTCGTCCCCGGCGTTCCGGCTCACGAACTGGCCGCCGTCGAGGGCGTAGTAGGCCAGGGTGCGGACGTCCTCGGAGATCCTCTCCTGCTCCATCGGAAATCCGGCGAGGCACTCGCGGTAGATTGAGGATTCGTAGTCCGTCAGGGGTCGGTCGGGGGGCGACAGTTGGTCGTACATGATCGTCCTCGCATTCGGGAGCAGGGGGGGGGCGTCCTGGCGGGGTTATTTCCGGCGGGCTTCGCGGACGAATGACTGGGATAGAGCGTCGAAGGTGTCGGGCGATCGCTTCAGGATCCGCTGGAGTTCTTCTTTTTCGATGAGAGCCGAGCGGCCGTCCCCCCTGGCGACGCCCCGCAACGCCTTGAGTTCCTCGACGAGTTCCTTGTCGGGCGGGATGTAGAATGGGGCACCGTGCTCGACGCCGATGAAATACCCGCGGGCGAGGCGGCGGGCCAACGTGAAGGCACAGGCACTGCGGGCGTTCGCGAAGTGCTTGGAAAACTCCACCGCGAGGTCCCCCCCAAAGTAGGGCCACGGGTTGTGCACCCCCTCGCGTTTCAGTGCGGCGGCCATCTGAGAGCCGATGTCCCCGCCGCCGTCGTAGCTGATATGGCTGTCGGGAACGTTGTAGGTGTGCTTGAGGCGGGCGACTTCGGAGGCGGCCCCCTCGACGCCCAGCATGTCGTCGGCCTTCAGGGAGATCACGCCATACGAGTCCCTGACTACCAGGACTGAGGCTGACTTACCGACCCCTCCGCCTACGTCGCACGAGATGTAGACCTTGTTCTCGCCGGGCTTCGCACGATCGCGGTAGGCCTGGGCGGCGACCCGGCACTCCTCGCTGATCGCGTAGTCGAGATCCTCGATCGGTATCAGGATTTCCGAGGACGTTGTGGGCCATTCACTTAAAACGTGAGTCCTGAACCAGAAGCTGTTCTCACCCTCTTCGTTCCTCTTGCGGTCCAGGAACGTCTTGTCGGCGATGCCCCAGGGGCTGTGATCGAGGTGGCTGTGGGGGCTGGCCGTGGACGGGACGCGGATCGCCCGCGAGGAGGACGCAGGGGGGATGCCCTTCTTCTCTGACTCCAGGGCCGTCAGATACCGCTGGTAGTAGCCCGTGTTGATGGAGAGGGGGTTGCCGACGATCAGCGTCCTGCGAGGTCCCAATCCCCCCAAGGCGTCGAAAACAAACTGGGGGATGCCCGACCCTTCCTCCACGACCACAAAGAGGTCCGACGAGTGGAACCCCGAGCAGTTTTCCTCCTTGTTCGCGGCGATCCCAATAATGCGTGAGCCGTTGGGAAAGACGATGTTCGGCCGAGCGGAACCGCCCCTGGAGATCTTGGCCCCGAGGTTGATGCGGGGCTTGTATTCCTTGCCCTGGTACGTGTAGCCGCCCAGGATCTTGCCGATGCCGGACCAGGTATTTTCCAGGATGGTGGCCAAGGATGGGGCGAAGACCAGGACGGTGGAATGCGGACGAGTGCAAGCCCACCAACAGATCAGAGAATGAGCTAGCGTTGATTTTCCCAGATTGTTGCCCGTCACCAGCACGGTCTCGGCGTTCTCGCAGACGGCCTCCGCCCACTCCTTCTGACCTTGGACGCCGGTGGCCTTGCCGGACCAGTAGGGCATCCCGCCCAGGATGACCTCGTTGAAAAGCGAGGGGTCCCACAAGCACTCGTTCCGGATGAAGCTGGCCACTCGTTCTTCAGGCGTCATTCCTGCTCGATCCCTCGGGCCTCGATCAGACTGACCAACGCCAGGATGTTGTCCCCTGCTCCGCCTTCCGACAGCCTCTCCTTCATCGAGACCTCGCGTTCCGTGAGGGCCAACCGCTCCGCGGCCAAGAGGGCCTTGAGAGCGGACGTCTTCTCGCGGGGGCTCACCTTGGGATCCAGGGCGATCTTCTCCAGCTGCTGACGTAGCGAGATCCGCGTGTCGTTGTCGGTGATCCACCCCCCGGCGAAGGCCTGGCGGGCGAGTGCGACGTCGGACCGTGATTCGAGTTCCACGCTCACTCCCCTTTGCTTTGCAGGATCGTCCACACGATGAGTTCGTCGATCGACTTAGCCGCCACGGGGTCCGTCACAAAGGGGCCGAAGCGGTGTGGATGAAACCCGTCGAACTCGCACCGCAAGTCGGCAAGCTTCCGCAAGATTTCCAGGGTCTTCTTGTTCTTGTCGTTCATTGCCTTGCCTCGGCGGTTGGTGTACGGTCGGATCTCAGAGGGGAGCAGGGTGGGCGACCTGGGTGGAAAGGCTCTCAACTTGGGTGGTGAGTTCCTCGACCCGACGCGAGAGGAGTTCGACCTTGGCCAGGAGTTCCGCGTTGTTGCGGACCAGGACGGCGTTCTCGTCGCGGACGGCCTGGAGGTCGGAGAGCAAGATCTGCTTGTACGATTGGAAATCGGCGGCCTCCTGCTCCCGCTCGGTCGCCCGATAGTCGGTCCAAATGCTCTTGACCTTGGGCCACGCGACGACCGCGGCCGTGACGGCGGCCCCGCCCCAGGTAAGGGCGACCGTGGCGGCGTCGGGAGCCTCGAACATGGCGAAGATCACACCGCCGCCCGCCATGCCGGGCCCGCAATACTTCAAAAAGTCAAACATCCTTCGGATCCTCATGCGTGCGGCGCCGCCGCGGCTGGAACTCGGCCCGGACGTACAGCGTCGGGAAGCCGTCGATCGTGCGGATCTCGGACGTGTGGTCGCCGAGCAAGTAGTGGGAGGGGGGGTAGGCGTCCAAAAAGCCCAGGGCCGCGGATTTGCCCAGCAGTTGGGCCTCCGTAGGGGTGAGATCCTGTACGTCGAGGTCGAATCGATGGGCAAAATAGTGGGATTCGAAGGGCCCCAACGTGGGATCCGTGAGGACGTACTTCTCTCGCAGGGACTTCAGGGCACTCTCGGCGATCATCTCTTCTTCTTCCCCTTGTGGACGTCGTACAGGACGCAGATGAAATACCCCACGTCTGGACGGGGACGGGAGCAGGAGGGGGTCAGTCGTCCTCGTCCCCCTCGCACGCAAACCAGACCTCGGCGGCCTCGGCGAGGAGTTCGGCCAGCCGGGCGTCGGACAACCTGAGGAGGATGGCGGCCTGGCGATATGAGTGGCCCCCCATGACCAGCTCTATAAGCCGTCGGGCGTCGGGCGAGAGCTTGCCCAGGACGGCCCCGATAAAGTCCTCGCCCTCCAACTCCGCCCCGGGGTCGTGCTGTAGGCGGTCCTGGGTGGTCAGGGGGACGCGAGCCACGGCCTCCCACTTCTCGACCGCCTCCCGCGTCTTCGCCGACGTCGAGGCGTCCACCCGAGGGAGCCGGACGACCCGGTCCCTGGTCGCCCAATGTTCGGTGAGTTCGCGGACCGTGTTGGAGATCAACATAGTGATAAGGCGAGGGTCGGCGAGATCGACGTAGGGGTACTTCGCCCACCGGGCGAGGAGGAGGATCGCCATGTGGTCGATGTCGCCGTGGTCCGCGGTCGGCAGCCGACGGCGTACCGCCCGCCTGACCGTCGGCAGTCGATGGACCCAATGTTTTTCGAGAAGATCCCGCTCATCGTCCGTCAGGCGTTGCTCCGCCGGGGTCCGACCACGCCTGGGCCGGTCGATGACGCCGACCACTTACCGCCCCCTCCGGTGCCGCACGACTTCGTCGTCGTCGTCGTCGACGTCGTCACCCTCGTCGTCCCGGGGCTTGCCGGCCCACCGGACCCACCCGCCGTGCTCCAGCCACTTCCCGTCCTTGTCCTTCCGCTTCGGGTAGAGGGCCCCCGAGGGCTTCTTCTTCTGCCCGAACGCGATGACGCGGCCGCACTCGGGGTTCGAGCAGAACATCTCGCTGTAGGAGTGGTCCCCAACGACCCGCACTCGCGGGAAGGCGTCGGCCCCGCATCCCCGGCAGGTCCCGTGCTGGCCGAAGATCTCGTGGGCGGCGGCGTACTGCTTGAACGCGTCGGCCTGGTTGTCGGCCTCGACTTGGATCGTGACGTCCGGACTGAGCTTGAAGTTGTACTTGCTGGTCGGCATGAGCCACCCCCCTGCTCCGATATCCTCGCCGCGGCGGACCATCCGCTTTGGCCCTCGCTGGAAAGTACGCCAGCCGAGGGGGAAGACCCGGGAGGGGGACGACCAAGTCGGACACGGTCGCCGGGCGATGGGGAACGAATGCGGGAGCAGGAGATGAGGGGCACCGGGCGGGCCTCACTCTATCGAGGGGCGCCGCGATGAAATCTCTTCAGTCCCTTGACTTCCGCTCGGGGCGTCTCTATTATCTCCCTCCCTTGACAATTCGGCTGGTTTGTTCAGAAACGCTCGGGGCGTTCCCCGGGCGGAGCTACCACCGGTTGTCATCTAGGAGTACGCACTTGGTTCTCAACCCCGAAGCGTTGAAGTCGTACGAAGCGAAGGTGTTTGGTATCCGCGGAAGCATCGAGTTGGTGCTCGATCGAAGGATCGCCGGGCTCTACATCTGGGGAGACGGCGGAGTCGGCAAAAGCCACGTCGTAACGACGACGCTCCAATCGATGGGCGTTAAGTATCTACTTCACAATTCCCGTATGTCCGCTCCCGCCCTGTTCGATCATCTCGCCAACTCCCCGCACGACGTTCACGTCTTCGAGGATCTTGAAACCATGACAGAAGACAAATCCGCTTGGGATGTACTGAGATCCGCCCTCTGGAGTCAAGACGATCAGACCAGGCGTATCACCTGGAACGTCAAGGGTCGCACCGAACAAGCAGCGTTCGATGGCTCGCTCATCTTCACCGCTAATGTCCCGCTGCAAGAGAACAACAGGGTGAACGCACTGGCTTCGCGACTGATCAACTATCCGTTCCATCCGACAGAGGCAGAGATATTGGCACTAGCGGCGAATCTTGCACTCCAAGGACATGAGCATCAAGGCTCACGACTTCCTCCGGAAGCCTGCCTCGAAGTCGTCGAGTACGTTGAGAAGCGAAGCCGCGAAACCCAACGAAAATGCTCTATCCGTGCCATCGTCAACGCATGGCGGGCACGCATCTCGTACGAGAACCATAAAACCCGACTGTCATGGCAGGAATCAGCAGACCTTCTAGTGCGACAGAGCTTCACCGCGATGCCGCAAACCCGCGAGGCTCGGAAGATCGTCGAACAGAAGATCGCCGAAGACATCTATAAGAAGGGTCTTCGGGGAGCCGCAGCACACGACGAATTCGCGAAGGCGACGGGCAAGGCGAAGTCAGCTTGGTACGACCGTCTGAAGGAACTGGGCATCCGGAATCCCGGAAAACCGGAAAACAACTGACGATTCCTTCCGACTTTCCGACTTTCCGAGTTTTCAATCGGGGCCGGAATCCCATCACGGGGTTTCGGCCTCTTTTCGTTTTCGAAGACCGCCGACCGTGGACGCCACGGCCGACGGGCGGTGGTTAACTGGCGGCGATGGCCCTCAGCTTGGGCGGTTCGGCTCGATCGACGAATTCGTCCCGCAGTCCTTCAAGGATCTCCAGGGGGTAGACGCCGACGATCCCCCAGGCTTCGCTGTGGATCTTGACGGGCTCGATGCCCAACTTGCGGCATCGGTTGGCGGCGATCTGACCGAGCCCCTGATCGGCCCGCGGCTTGAGCTTGATCTTGAGCTTGTTCGCATACCCGAGGATCGAGCATCGCCCGGTCGCGTTTTCGGCGTGGTCGAGTGCCCTCTGTGCCGTGTCGCGTACTTCGTCGACTGCGTCGGCCAGGGCGTTCAGCTTGGCCCGGTCCTCGGCTTGCTGCCGGGCCAGGGCGAGGGTCTTCATCCGGGCGTCGAGCATGCCGGCGAGGAGGACGGACATCTCGTCGCCCTTATCGTACTGGGGCCCGAATCGTTCGCCCTGACGGAAGTACCGATCGAGCACCTTGACCACCTCCCGGCGGTACTTGGTGAGCTTCGGCCTGACGACCTCGGCGACCTTCATCGGCCGGATCGTGGCCAACCACATGGGGACCTCGTCGAGCGGGATCATGGCCTGCTCTCGAAAGGACCCGCGGGCGTCATCCGTAACGATCATCGTTACGGTAGCCCACTCCTCCTTCTTCAGCTTCGTCAACTGACCCTGCAAGGTCAGTCCAAGTGCGTCGCACACCGACCGCACGCCCACGTGTACCACGCCGTCCTTGTCCACCGCCGCCAGGTCGTCCCCGTGAAAGTTGACCGTCTGGAGTTCGCCAACCATCTTCCCCTCCCCCTCCTGTAGTGCCTGTTGGGGGCCCACGTCCTCGCCCCCCCTGTCCTCCTCTTTATAGGACGGAGGCGGGCGAAGACGGCCCGCGTTTTCGTCGGGCGATGGGGCCTCAAAGACGGGAGCAGGAGGGGGAGGTCCGCCGGGCGGGCATCGTGTCCGCTCGCCATGCCCCCCACCCTGCTCCAGGCTCCCCGGCGGTCGGATTGGACAGGACGTGGGCCCCCCTAATCCCCCCCAAGCCCCCTCTGATAATTAATACAAGTAGAGTTACATTCGGGGGGCGGACCGCCGAACCGGCGTCTCGACGGCCTTCTCGACCGTCCAGCCGGCCCAAAGTCGATCCTGGAGCAACTTGGGCGTGAGGCCGTAAGCACGAGCAAGGGCGGCCTGCGAGGGGTAGGTGACGCCCCCGTAGTCGGTCTCCTGGCTGTGGTGATGCCGCGGAGGATCTGACAGGGCACCCTGGAGGTCTTGCCCCCGGCCCAAGCGAGAGCGGAGCGTCTCGTACGCCACCGTGTTCCCCTCCGCCAACGCGACCAAAGGCTGCTGGCTGCCATCCCCGACGTCGATCCATCTGGTCGTCGGACGCAACCGGGCCCGCTCGGACCGCGTCATCCACTGGCACTGTCCGGGCCCGTAGTGGTCGCCGAGCAACGCAAAGATGTGATCGTCGGATGGGGCGTCTCCGATGTCGCCGAGGAAGACCGAAAGCGTCCGCCATCGCTCGCAGACGACGACGCCCCGCCCCCCGTAGTACAGGTAATCGGCGTTGGATCGCCGGTGGCACTGGTTGAGGATCCTCAGCCAGGTCACTCGCCCACGCCCCCCCAGCTGCGAGGGAGTTGCGTCGTCGACGATCTCCACGTCCAGATCCGCCCGACGTCGTCGACATGGGCACTTCGCTCGACCAGCATTAAGGTGTTGCCCGATAACATCTTGCAGCACATCACAGGCGAGACATCTGCACGTCCACGCCACCTTCGTGCCGCGATTGGCCGCACGCTCGATCACCTCAAACCCGCACAGCTGCCGCCCGGCCAAGTTCCTGAGCACGTCCCGCCTCCCCCGTCGTCCGTGTTGCGTCCCGGGGGGAAATACACCGCCCCGTCGCGGGGTATTCCTGGGATGGCGGGGCCAAGGACGTTCGCGGAATCGACGAGCGGTCTTCGAGGGCCGTGGCCTACAAGGATCTGGAGCAGGGTGGGCGATCGTCGGCGTGGGCCGGCGTAGCTTCCCAGGACGACACCCAGAGGGAGGCATCGACGTGCTGAAAGTGCTGCGGAAAGAGGGGCAGTTGGTCGCCCTGACCATGCCTGATGGTCGACGGATTCTGATTGAACTAGGCGAGATGCGGGGCAATCGGACCGCCGAGCTGCTTATTTATGCCGATCGCGAAGTTGGTATAGACAAACTGGAGAACTTGCGGAGCTAGGGTAAGCACCATAGGGAGTTAGTGATCGTGACCACCTACGAATCAGCACTCGAATACTCTCAGGCGGGGCTCCGAGTCGTGCCCTGCAAGCCGCAAAGCAAAGAGCCTCTCATCAACGACTGGCCGAAGCGGGCCACCACGTCGCCCTCGCAGCTTCGCGATTGGTTCGAGGGACACCCCGAGCGAAACATCGGCCTCCTGACCGGTGGCGGCGTCTTCGCCGTCGACGTCGACGAGGAGCAGGGTGTGAAGTCGTTGAATGGGTTCGTCCGCGGTCGTTCGTGGCCCCACACGGCCATGGCCGAGACCGGGAACGATGGCTTCCACTTCCTTTTCCGCACCAACGTCCAGGTCCCCACCCAGACGGGCTTCCGTCCCGGTCTCGACCTCCGCGGGGAGTCCGCGAAGATCGTCGTCGCCCCCAGCGTCCACCCCGACACGGGGACGGTCTACCGCTGGATCTCCCATCCCCTGGACGGGATCGCGATCGCCCCCCGATGGCTCCAGTCCTGGATCGTGAGCGAGTCGACGGCGACGTCAAACACTCCGGCTTCGGGGGGATCGCCCCTCGTGCTCAATCATAGCGGCGACGTGGAGGCGTTGGCCGCGGACGTGATCGAGCGTTTCCCGGTCGCCCAGAAGGGCACTCGGAACGCGATCATGGTCAAGGTGCTCTGTTCGCTTCTCGGTCGTGGCCAGGAAGCCGAAGTTGCAGCTGAGGTCGCCATCCGTTGGTGGCAGCACTTCTACGACAGGGGGACGATCGGAACGACCCCCAAGGAGGCCGCCCGAACGATCGAGAAGTCCATCAAGTCCATCATCAAGAGCGGTTCCCTCCAACGAGCCGTCAGCCGGGATCACTCCGCTAAGGTCGCCGAGCAATCTCTCTCTCCCCAACAATCCGCGGCACTTGGACTCTCCGACCAAGAGGCCAATACCCATTCTTTACATACAGGACTAACAACCTCCCTTCGGTCGGATCTCGATCGCTGGTTCGCCGAGGCCCTCCTGCTCCACTCCCAGTACGAGATCTCCAAGGAACCCACCCGCGAGGCCATCCCCTTCACCTCCAACCAACTCCGCGACCTCGTGGAGACACGCCATGGCCGGAAGTTGAAGGATCCCGAGATCGAACGTCTGAAGGTGAAGTTCGTCAGCCGGCCCGACAAACCCGCCAATCGATACGAACTAGCCGAGCAGACCTACACGGGGTCGTCGTACTTGCGGAAGCCCTCCGAACTCCGACTGACCGGTCTACAGGGGTTGCTCCCTCCCTGAGACCACCGACAGGAACCAGAGGAAGGATTCCTTACATACAGGACTAACAACCCAGACTCAGTGATTCCCCGAACGTCCTCGCGAGGTCACGACCTATCATCTTCCGTCGAGTGAGGATCCCGCTGGAGCAGGAGGTAATTCTTGGACGACATCATCGTACACATGGGCGACCTGCGATCGACCCGACGGCTGGGGGCCGCCTACCTGCGGACGTGCAAGGTGGCCCGTTGGAGGTCTCGGCCGTTCGGGCGATGGGAAGCGGAGGCATGGTACGTACCGGCGTCTGTGATCGCCGAGCACGGCCTACAGCCACTCGCCGAGGTCGACGCCTACCTCGCCCGCCACAAGGCCTCCCAGGGCCGCCGGAAGCCCCCCAAGGCCTGCCAGGTTGGCCATGCGGTGGACGCGAGGGCACGGCGACACCTGGCAGAGATGGCGAGATGATCCCCAGGGCAGCCCCCCCCTGCTCCCGTTCGTCGGCGTCGACCGATCGGGACCGCGGAGTGAAATCGCCGGTGCCGTCCTATAACCCCTCCAGGAACGCCCAGGAGGCCCACGGCGGCGGCGACGGCCACTCGGACGTCCGATCCTACCTGGACGCACGAGCAGGCCCAGGGAGGACGAGGGAGCAGGGTGGTGGAGGCGTCATGAAGGCCTCTTGTGATCGCCTTCGTAGGCTCATCGAACTCGCAATCCAGTCGAACGGATCTTACTCGGGCGGCGAGGATCTTAAATCGAGTCTTTTGTTGTTGACTTCGTCGGCCTAATCTTGTTACCATCTAGATCGAGTGGATGGACGGTCATCGACGACAAACAGGAGGCCCAACCGTGATCCGCCGACTCCCCTACTGGTGCCAATGGCTGTACTTCCACAGCCGGGCTTACCTCATCTACGAAGTCCTCGTCCTGCGGCCGCGGTGGCAGAAGGACCGGATCGAAGACCTGGAGCAGGAGATCCAGAACCTCATCGACGACCCCGAGTACGCGGCTGAACGTCACCAAGAACAGGAGGCCATCGAGGAGGCCTACCAGCGGACGGATCCGTCGCTGCCCTGGACGTATCGTTGTTGCCTCGCGGTGGATCAAGTCCGCAGGGCGGCGGGAGGACGGGCATGACCGGCTGGTACAGGGACTATCTGGCGGTGACCAAGCTGCTCGTCGAAGAGTACGGGATCGGCGATCGATTCGCCCAACGGATCGCGATGACCGCTTCCACTCTTCGAGGGTATGAACCCGACCTCTCCCTGAATAAGGCCGTCGGGATGGCCCTCCAATCGGCAGCCGAGCAACCCCCTGGGTTTACCGAAGAACGAAGGGGCGCCCGGATCCCTGCCCGGATCCCGACAGTGCCCCACCGGTCGCTCTTCCCGGCGGACATGGCTGCGAGGCTCCGCGGAGAGGTTCGCGACCAACCCGCCAAGCGGCCGCCGACGATGGCTGAGATCGGAATGGAGTTCCGCCGCAACCCTCGACCGACCTACCCCGACTACTACCCTCCCCATTGTCGGGATCCCGAGTGAGGAGGCCTCCGTGGACTACCGCTGCCCGACCTGCGAACGATCGTCGAGAAGTGACCGGCCGGTCCCTCGGGGGGCGACCCTTCGGTGTCCCCACTGCCGATGTCGTTTCCAGGTGGGCTTCGATCCCGTGGAGGCGGCCCTGAGCGAGGCGAGCGAGTCACGGAGGACTCCCCGCCCGACCCCCAGGCCTCCCCGGCGCCAGCGTTGGAGCCCGGGGGTGGCGGCCGCGATGAGCTTCATCCTGCCAGGCCTCGGCCAGGTCTACCGCGGGAAGATCTTCCAGGGCTTCGCCTGGGGGCCGGCCGTCCTATTGGGCTACCTCGCCTACGTCCTCCCCGGCCTCCTGCTCCATCTCCTTTGCGTCATCAACGCGAGATCGGGAGATGCCACGAGCTGACCCGAGTCGGCATCGAGTCGGCCCGGGTCCTTTGGCTTCGATGGCCGACGTCTACCCCACCCCTGCTCCGAATCCTTAGACAGCGGCTGTCATTCGATGGCCGACGCCATTCTCAACCTCTTTGAGCGGGAATAAGCCTCTTTGTTCCGATCGCCTGCATGGTGTCTTAGGGTGTGAGATGCCGAGCAACCTCGCTCGGTTACCTCAAGGAAAGGGAGGTTTCAGGATGGCCGAATTCAACCCAGACGAACTCAGCAGTGACGAGCGAGATGTACTGAGCTTGATCTGCTACTTTACCCAGGTCCTGAGTTCCAGGACCGTCGAGGGCGTCATCGATAAGGTCGTTGCGGCGGCCAAGGTGCGATACGGGCTTTCTCAGGATCGAGTTCAAGACGCAATCAATACGTTGTTCATGTTCAGGGTGATTGAGTCCAATGGGCAGAACCCGGTCTATGAGTCGATTCCCCACTCAGCCCTTCCCAAGTCCACACCTTCCGGCATCGAGGTGGCGATTCTGAAGATGTTGCACCCCTTGGGGAGGGGGCCGTTCGACTGGAAACAGATCATGTCAGCGATCAAGACGCGGCACGGCCTCTTCGTCGATGGACTTGAAGCCGACATTCTCGAAACGATGAGAGCATTCGATCTGATCGCCTTGAACGCATACGGCCAGCCGCTGCTCCAAGCGGCAGGCAAGCACATCGCTGAGGAAGCACTCGCGGCAGGCCAGATCGAATGAACGTCCCCTCCAGACTCGCCCCCCCGATTTAAATCCAAGAAACGAGACTAGCCCGGCGGCCCCACCCTCGAAGAGGCGGAGTCGTCGGGCCCTCCACATTCAACAACTCGATCGCCTCATCCTGACTTTCGCTTCGGCAACATCATCGAGAGACGTCGAGTGAGTTCGGCCGCCGTCTGTCTGACGATTTTCTGATAGCTTTCCCCGTCGGCATACAAGTAGACGGCCCTATTGAAATCTTCAACTCTTACTAGTGGGAAAAACATGTTGGCTGGGACGGTTTTGGTAGCAAGGCTGTTCATAGGATGAGGGCGGTTTGCGTCGGCCTCAATCCCGAGGATCGGCCCACGCATAGTCAAGCTGACTCTCTTGAAGCGATTTGGATCGGCCGCCATGTATTGAAGTGCTCGCCCCACATCACCCTGCCATCTCAGATCGGCGAGGTTGAGCATCTCAAACGTCGCATAGAATGGCACCGTTCGATGTCGGCACGCTGCGGTGGGATTCCATCCGTTGATCTCATTGGTGCAGAACGCGGCCAAGTCCTTGCCTTTTTCCCCTGCCTTATGGGCCAACTTGAGCCCCGAAGCCACGCAAGTTGAAATCGATTCACCAGACTGAAGCCGTTCGATAAGGCTGAACACGTCTCGCTCGAACTCGACCCGTGTTGGACCAAGGACAGCGATTGCTTGTTTTGCGAGTTCGTTAATTCCCAGGGTAGAGGAACGACCTAACTTCCCAGCCAACATCGGAGAATACCGATACACATCCGCTTTGGTAACTTTGTGCCAAACCGTAAGTATGCGTTTCCCACCTGCAACCAGCCCATCGAGTTCGTCGCGTGGCCAGTCTTTACGGAAGAAGTCGGGAGACAGCACTACGATCCCGATTCGAGAGTCCCGCAATCCCCGGTCGATGCTGGCTCGAAGGCTATCCCCCCAGCCCAATGTGAATTCATCGTACCAAACCTTAACTCTGCTTCGCCTAAGTCGTTTGACGAATGGCCGGACGAACTCCTCCTTGTCTTCACTCGCATGTGAGATGAAGAAATCCCATTCATAGTCGATTGACATGGCCGCCCCCGTGTCCAGCCTTTGTTCAGCACCTTCTCAAGCATAATCAAACGGGGGGCGTGGGGCAAGTTTTTCTGAACGGGTGTCCAAGTGCAGCCGTCGCCTTGATCCTTGTCGAAACCCATGTATACTGTGGCCAAAACCTCACTTATAGTGGGAGACACGGCCATGCTCTGGCGTCTGGAAGTCGTGCGAGAGGGGCAACACGAAACGCTGACGGCGGATCTCCCTGCCTCGTACTTCGTCGAGAACTGGGAGGTCGTCGCCCAGACAGTAGGGCCGTACGCGAGCGTCCGCCTCGTTACTGCCGACGGGATCAGTCTGGTGCCGGTCGGAGGACTCGGTCGCGACCTGGTGACGTGGTGGAAGGTCGAGCCCAGCCAAGCTGGCGAGCCCTCCCGGCCGGGACTTCGGGCGGCCTTCGTTCAGGCGGAGAACCTGGCGAGGGGCAACGCGTCGAAGTCCTCGTAGGAGATCAGGAACGTCGGGAGATCCTTCCCCCGGCGGGTGACGAAGCAGGTGTGGGGCTCGGGTTCTTCGATGAACACCTGGAGCAGGAAGGGGGTCGAGGGGTCGAAGTCATGGGTCGTCAGGGCGTCCAGCCGCCACAGGTCGACGGCCGTCGCGACCCGGAAGGAGTCGTCCAGGTTCTCCTGGCACTCGGGGCAGAACATCCCCGTCGAGGTCTCGCCGCAGGACAGGCAACGCTCGCTCATCGGAATCCCTCCCCGGGACGGTCGAAGTCGACGCAAGGGAGTCTATCACACGGGGGGACGGGGACATTTCCTCTCGACGATCTCCATGGTCACGTCCTCATCCGATCGTGAGAAGGTCTGAGAGCTTGAACGAGCCATAGGGTAGGTCGCCGACCACGATCGGGACCTCCTGCTCCGCGTCCCGCCGATAGTAGACGTCCACGCCGGGCATGGCGATCTCGCTGAAGCCCCCGCGGAGGTTGACCAACCAGTGCTGACGAAGACCCGCCTTGAGATACTTCCGGCGCCCCCAGAAGACCCTATCCTCGTTCACGCCCGTGACGAAGTCGACGACCAGGGCCACGTCCTTGGGGGTGAGCATCCCTCCGACCCCCGGCGGGTGGACGACGACCCGGGGGCCGAACACGTTGAACTCATCGAGGTGAAGGTGTAGCGGAGCCGCGGTCACGCTCCAGGCCGTCCCCAGACGGGCCCCGAGCAACTCCGCAAACGCCCCCGTCACGGCCTCGACGAACCGGTCGTGCTTGAACGCCATCACACGGCCGTTCACCAGCTCCAACCAACGGAGCCCCCTCTGCTCGTGCCACCCCTGGGCCATGATCCACGCGAGGTTCTCGGCGGTCATCCGATAGGGTGCATGCAGCCCCCGCAATCGTATGGCATTCGGGTTTCCTCGGACCGGCTCCATCTCATCTCCCCCAGGTTACGCGGACTCCCCACGACAACCTTAGCGGATGATCGGCAGTGTGCCATTGGGATCTTGTAAGATCCCCTTGGGGTTGATCGGTTCCCTCAAGATCCGGTATGAGGTGGCGTCTCGACAACCCTGGACATGGAGGTTCAGCATGATCGCGGAGAGAGCTTTGTCCATTCTGGACGCCTCTGACAAAAGTAACAGTCCACAACTCAAGCGGGTGTTGAACGCCTGGAGTGAGACCAAGACGGTTGTTCACTTCGACCCAGAAGTCGCCGAGGCCCTATGGCGATCCGTGGTCGACTTCAGGCTGCCCCCCGGCTATCCCAGCGGCATCGGGGGATGCGTGTACATTCCCACGCCTGGCAGGCAACTCTACGACGAGCCTCTCCACGGGTTCTTCGTTTCCGGCCGGGGCGACCTGTTCGACTTCGTGCTGGACGGGCAAAGGGAGTTGTGGGCGACCTCGATGGAGCCGACTTCGATCATTCAACTCCACGACGTCGCCAGGCTCCTCATTCCCTACATGTCCTTCGGTTGCTTCATGCGAACCTCGAACATCGTGCCTATGGCAGGGCAGAGAGATCGTCCCATAGAACTGCGAGCGAGGTACGAGGGCGACCTACCCGAGCGGGGCCTATGGGAACCCACGGAGGACGGTAGGCACATGAGATGGGTCAACCGACCGGCCTGAAATACATACGGGAGCAGGAGGGCGACCATCTCCCACCCCCTGCTCCATCCCCTCTCCGCGGTGGCACGTCGTGACCGCGGATGAACACACCGCCCCCCAAGCCCCCCCAGGGAATACCCCCCCAGCTAGACTGGCAACACGCGATGCACGGCGAACGATTGGGACTCCCAGGTCGTCGTCCCGGTCGTCAGGATGAACCGCCAGGTGCCCACCTGGTCGAGATCTCCGTCGCCGAACACGCGGACGACCAATCCATCCCGCCCGTCGGTGTGGAACATGGCCACCTTGTCCGTGCAGGTGCCGTCGGGGCGTCGGAAGGTGATGATCGGAACGTCGTCGCCTCCCGAGAGGTCGACCGGCATGCCGTCCACGTCGAGGACGAGGATCTCCAGGCGGACGCCGACGTCCCCGAGGCAGAGGGTTAAGGTGGGGCGAAAGTCGTCTCCGCCCTTGTGGTTCACCTGATATCGCATTGAGTAGAGCACGGAGTCCTTGGGAAGCGAGCAGGGCGGCGTTCGACTGATGGGATATACCCCCCCTGCTCCTGCATTCCGAGTGAGCGTCGAGCGGCCCGTCGCGTCATCGGCGCCCTGCCTCACCCCGCCGCGGCCTCCGGCTTGGCCGTCCTGAGAGCTTCCAGCCGAGCATGTGCGTCCTGGAAGGTCGACGTTCGGAAGCGGCCGTAGACCTGCTCGATCATCTTGACCGAGGTGCCGGCCATCCGGGCGATCAGCAAGACGTCCAGGCCCGCCATGAGGCACTCGGAGATCCAGAGGTGGCGGAAGCTGTACACGGTGATCGAGGATCGAACTCCGGCCCTCCCTCGCACGCTCTGGAAGCGTTCGGCGAGGTTGACCGACGTGTAGGCCCCGCCCGAGGGCCGCTGGAAGATCGGTTCGGCGGTCGTCTTGCCGTCGAGGTGCTTCTCCAGGATCTCCACGGCCTCGCCCGACAGATGGATGGTCCGGACCTTCCCCGTCTTCCGGGCGGTCTTGTGCTCGCGTAGCACGATCGCCGACGCCCGTCGGTCGTAATCGCCCACCCTCGCCCGGATCAACTCGTAGGAGCGGGCCCCTGTCGCGTGGTAGAGCCTCAGCAGGTCGCCCATGTGGTCGAAGGAGTCGCCGGCGTTGAAGAGCTTCGCCACCTCCTCGGCGGTCGGCAGGTCCCCCTCGGAGAGTGACTTGGGGGGGAGATGGATGGGCTCGACTCGGGCGAAGGGGTCGCACGGTCGGATCCAGCCCTGGCGGACGGCCCGCCTGAACATCGCCTTGATCGAGGTCAGGTGTTTGCCCTGGTAGTCGAGGGAGTAGCTCTGCGAGGCCATCCACGACGTGAAGGCGTCGATCGCCTTGGAGTCGATGGAGTCCGCCGGCTTCGCTTCCCCAACGAACTCCACGAACCGGTTGATGTGGCGGGTCCGCTCAAGGTGGTTCTTGGCGGCCCGGTGCCGTCCGACCCATTCGAGGAACTTCGTCCGCAGGGTGGCCAGACTCATCCGTAGGTGCCGCTGGCGACCAACCGGCCGGGACTCTTCCTTGCCCGCGAGGAAGGCCCACAGGGCCGCCCTGGCCACCTCCTGTGGGGTCTCCTCGACCTTGCCGTAGTACCTGGGCGAGCCCCCAGCCTCGCTATACCAGTAGCCGTTTTTCGCCCTCACCTCGGGTCGTCTCGCCATCGGATTTGCCCCTCTGTCGGATTCAATCCGGTATAACTGAGGGAATCATAAGCCGAATCGAGTGGATCGACAAGAGGCAAGTAGTGGCCCTAGTGGCACTTGCGACACACGCGAAGCGTGGTGAGGCGTCAGCCGAACCGTTTGCTAAACCGTTAGACGGAGAAATCCGTCTCGGGGGTTCGAATCCCCCCCCTCTCCGCTCCGCTAGAAGCTGCAAAGTCTTACGGCAGATTCTTCCCCTTCCTGGGGGTGCCGAGTGCTTGGTTGCACCTTGCCGGTTCCATGCCGGCTGTCTGATTCAAACAGCTCAATGATCCGGGTGGATGCGTCCTATGATCCTCCGGCGTCGCATCGGTAATCCTTCGCTCCAGATCCTTCCACGGATGCTACTGTCTCCTTCGGCGGCCGTGCGTGGCAGGATTCGGCCCTACGAATGGAGGGGAGAGGCTGTATGCCGCCGAGGCGAAGTCACACTCTGGCCGACCTGATGGGTTTCGTCGTCGCCGTCGGCGTGTCGCTGGGATGTCTGACTCTCTACTCGCGTATCGACCCGATCGACTTCTCGGCCCGCAACATCACCCTCATGCCGGACTTGATGACGGCGGCGACGAGTTTCCTCGTCCCCATTTCGTTGTCGCTCGGCGCGATCGCCATGCTGAAAACTCCACGTCGCCGATGGCCATACCATCCGGCCGTCATGGTTGGCGTCTCGATCGTAGCGGCGGCGTTCGAGTCGTCATTCGGCTTTGCCAAGCTGCTCTACCATGCTTCCGTGATAACCGCCGACAATCTCTCGCTGGCCTTCACGTACTGGGTAGACCATCTGCGGGGGATCGTCGTGATCCCGCTAATCGCCTTCGTACTCGTAGCCGCACTCGGGGGCCGACTCAGTTTGCCCAGGGATCTGATCGAGTGGGCGGCCGTATGCTCGGGAATTTCCTGGATCGTCCTCTGGTCTTCGCGGTATTGGCCACCGTTCTTCTGATCGGAGGCGACGCCGTGGACCGAGACAACCGATGGAACATCAGCCTCGCCGACCTCGCGGTCCTGATGGTCGGCTTTGCCCTCTCGATCGCTGTGTTGCGGTCGGCCTCGGACGTCACGCCGACACAGGGGGTCCTCTACTACCACTATTCGAACTACACGGCGATCACCGCCCTGTCCTCGATCCCGCTGACCTTGACTCTGGCGGCGATCGCCATCGCCAGGACCGGACTACGCGAGTGGCCCTTCCACCCCGCCATCGTGCTGGGTCTGGTCACGTTCGCCCTGGCGGCCGTCCTGATCGTCCCGGTGTCGAGGTCGAACATGTACCTCTTCAACGTCGGGGGCTTCGATGGTGATACCCGGTACGTCATGTATGGGGCGTCCCTGGTGAAGTACGTCCCGAAGTTTCTCGCCGCGACGTGCCTCGTCCTTCTGGCATGCGGCGGGCTGAGAAGGAGGACCGATTGGCTCAGGGCGGCGGGTTGGTTCTTGTCACTATGGTGGGTCGGCCTGGGGAGCGCAGCCTACGTACTGAGTTACTTCTGACGGGGGCGAGGCGTTGGACCGTAAGCTCTCGATCGCCGAGTTGGTCGTCCTGGTCGGGGCGTTCGCCCTGGCCCTGGGTTCGCTGCGTCTGTTCCTCTATATGATCCCCCTGCCGACTGACGCGAAGACCCAGGCGGCCTACCGGACGCGGTACGTCGTCGACGCCGCTTCGGCCTTCATCGCCCCGCTCTATCTTGTGGTCGTCGTCCTGTCGACACGCCGAACTCCGCCCTCGGAGCGGCAAGGCCATGCGGTCTTCGTGGCAGGGCCCACGATCCTTGGGTTGATGGCGTCTATCCTGTCCGGAGTCGCCTACCATGCCTTCCGTCGAACAGGGGGGGGGGCCGCCGTCGAACGGATCTACGGAATTTGCCAGAACTCAGGAGTAATCCTTTTCGTGTGTTTCGTCATGCTCGCGGTGGGAAGACGACTCCGTTGGCCCCAGGACCGCCTGGAATGGTCCGCCTGGGCGCTGATCGCGTGCTGGATGTTCCTGATCTTCCTGCCGGTGCTGGTCTGACCTCCGGAGACGACGTCGTGGCCCGAGCCAAGCACTGGAATCCCAGCCTCGCCGACCTCGCCGTGCTCATCGTGGGTTTCGCCGTCTCGGCCGCTGTGCTGCGGTTCACCATGGCCAGCAGCCTCTCCTCGACGGGGATTCGACTCACGAAGAGCCTGCAAAACGCGGCGACGGCGTCGTTGTCCCTGTGCCCCTTGAGTTGGACGGTCGCCGTGCTCGCGATGCGGAGGACCAGCCGTCGTTGCTGGCCTTTGCATCCCGCCGTCGTTGTGGGCCTGACCTCATTCGCCATAGCCGTCTACGAATTCGTCCCCAGGGTCATGCCGGCCCTCCTGCGCCTCACGCGAAGTTGGTCGCTCGACTCCGCGACGCTCTTCTTCGGGGCGATGCTCCTGGGACACGTCGGGAAAGCCCTCTTCGCCTGGGCCTTCATCATCCTGGTCGCGAAGCGGATTCGACGGCCCGACAGTTGGCTGGCGGTCGCCGGTTGGCTGCTCTGGCTCTGCTGGGTCGGCGGCGACTTCTCACGCTACGTGGTGGGTTGGCTCGCTTAGCAGGGCGATGCGGGCGATCACGTGCACGGACATTTCGCGGTTCTCATCGACCACCGTCGCCGCCTTCATTCGGAACGACCATACGCCATCCCGTTGAGTTGATTTCTCTCGAACATCACGGCCGCAGCGAGTTCGACGGCCGGGTGCACGATCACCAAGACCAACGTGGAGAGCTTCACGATCATTCCGCGATGATGACGGCCGCGTTGGGGGCTACTCCGCAGGACGAGATTCCAGGAGATCGCCGAGGTCGGCCGGCCGATGGTGTCGTTCAGAGCGTGACGGCCCGGCTCAGCGCGAGGTAATCCTCGTAACTGAGGTCGAGGTCTCCGCACCCGGTCGGCCCCTGGAAGAGCCGGATCTGGAGGGGGCCGAAGGGATCGTCGAAGCTGGCGTGCAGCAGGAAACGATCGGACTGGGGCCTGTCCGCGAAGAACTCGGCCGGGAGGACGTGCCGGTAGCCGCGTGCGACGGCGGTCCGGTTGAGGCCTCGTAGCTGGTCGAGGGTGGCCGCCCGCTCGTAGTCGGCGATGAGCAGTTTGCACGAGTCGCAGAGGATCGCGGCGGATTGGGCGCCGCAGGACAGGCAGTGCATGGTTGGATCCTCCCGGGGGCCGATCGAAGACCGAAGAGAATCTATCACACTTTGAGAATGATTGACCCAATGGCCTCGATTGAGGCCATCCATGATGTGAACCGGTCGACATCGTTGGACGTGATTGCGTCTGCATTTTTTTCTTGGCGACATGATCGACGGACCTGGTAAGGTGGCGGCGTCGACCCGTCGTCGATACCTCCTCTCCCCGAGGACGATATCCCTCGTCCTCCCGTCGACGGATTCGGTCCATTCGATTCGACCCGTCTTGTAGCATGGCTCGCGCACGGACACTTCACGGGAGGTCGCCATGATGCGGAACCGCAGGGAGTTCCTCGGACTCGTCGGTGCAGCGACGACGATCGGCATGACCGGCGTCGGCAATGCCCAGGATCAACCCTCGCCAGGGACGCCGACGCCCGCAGCGAAGCGACGGCGTCCGATCGGCGTTTCGACCTACTCGTTCTGGCAGTTCCGCGGCAACCGGCTGGGGATCGAGGACTGCATCGAGAAGGCCGCCGCGATGGGGTTCGACGGCGTGGAGGTCCTCCACGTCCAGATGAAGGACGACTCCAACCCTGCGCTCCAGAGCATCAAGCGGAAGGCCCATTCGGTCGGACTGCCGTTGATGGGCTTCTCGACTCACCAGGGGTTCGTCTTCCCCGACGAGGCCGAGCGTAAGGCGAACATCGAAAAGACGCTCCGTCAGATCGACCTGGCCTACCGCATGGGCATCCCGACCATGCGGATCAACACCGGACGCTGGAACACCATCAAATCGTTCGACGAGTTCATGGCCCACAAGGGAATCGAGCCCACGCCGGCCGGCCACACGGATGACGAGGCCTTCGGATGGGTCATCGGCGCGCTGGAGAAACTCCTCCCCCGCGCCGAGGAGTGCGGGGTCGTCCTCGGGCTGGAGAACCACTGGGGGCTCGGTCGTACGGCCGGCGGCGTGCTCCGGATCGTCGAGGCGATCAAGTCCCCGTGGCTCAAGATGACGCTCGACACGGGCAACTTCCTGGAGAACTCGTACGAGCAGATGGAGCAGATGGCGGCCAGCCCGATCGGCGTCGAACTGGTGCAGGCCAAGACGTATTTCGGCGGCGGCCGCTGGTATTCGCTGGACCTCGACTACGCGCGGATCGCCAAGATCCTGAACGACCACGACTATCGCGGCTGGATCTCGCTGGAATTCGAGGGGAACGACGACGCCGAGACCGGCGTGCCGAAGAGCCTGGAGATGCTTCGCAAGCACCTCGGTTGAGACAGGCGTCGACTCCTCAATCGATGAATCGATTGCGGCGCAGGTCGCCGTGCGGGTTGAAATCCCGGTAGTGGGGGGGGATGGCCTCGTAGAGCGTCGAGACCGTCGGATAGAGCATCAAGAACGCCAGCGCAGCGCGGTACCAGGCCTTCCCCCGTCGATAGCGGATCTCCTGAACGCCCTCGGCGATCAGGGCGAAGAATAGCGGGACCGTCCACAGGATCAAACGCCCGTGGAACGGATATCGCCGCACGATGGAGGCCCCGATCGCCAGCATCACCGGAAGCGCCAGCATCCAGAACGCCGCCGCATCGCGCGCAGCCAGCCTTCTCATTCCCCAGCCGGCGAACACCAACGCCATGAGAGCGAACGCATAGGGGAGGAAGCGGGGGACAAGATTCAAGGGTGTGACGAACGTCTCCAACAGGATATTCGCGGTCGTCGCTAGATCGGCGAGGCTTCGCGGCGGCATCGGCGGGAAGGCGAAGTTCCAGAACACGTACATCGAGGTCGCCGCTCCCAGCAGGCCGCTCGCCAGGCGATGCGCTGCGAAGGCGCTCACCGCCCAGGCTGCCGCCATGGCCGCGAGGGCTCGGGCCTCATCCCTCCGGCCGGATCGTAACCGAGTCGCCAGCAGAACGATCCCGCAGCCGGCCGTCACGAAGACCGAAGGGAACGAGAACCAGGGCGAGACGATCACAAGGATCGCCAGCGCGAGGCGGCGGCGGGGGGTTGATGGTTCGTTCACCTCCCGCAGGCTGAGAATGGTGATGAGGAGCCCGATCGCCAGGTCCGAGGCGTAAGGCTTCAACTCGTTCGAGTAGTAGACGAGATCGTCGCCGAACGCGAAGAGGAACATGGCCACAAGCGCGGCGGGCGGCGTGAGGAGCCTCTCGACGAGCCTGCGGAAGAGGAAGAGGGCGCCGATTCCGCACGCCAACGGAATGAGGCGAGTCACGTAAGGGGAACCGCCCAGGAGCATGACGAGGATCCGCTCGACCGCCAGGAAGCCGGGCGGGGCGAGCTGGTCGGAGGTCAGCGGGCCGGAGAAGTCGAAAGGCGCCTTGCCTCGGATGTTCCCGAGCAGCGAGCCCTCGTCCATCCAGTACGAGCGCCCCTGCGAAAAGACCCAGACCCGAAGCGCCGCACCGAGCCAGACGCAGACGTCGAGCGGCCGATGGGTGATCAGGTCGTGAAGCCAGTTCAGCAGCGGTGTCGTATCGATCTGGCGGGAAAAGGCGTCGCGGATGGGCACGAGTCGTCGTCGCTCCTGGTAGGCCGTCGATGGGGCCCTGCGGCCCGCTCGAACACTCCCAGCCTATCCTGACCAAGAGGCTAGCGGTATCTTCGACTGGCGGCGCGTGCTGGAACCGCCGCGAATCGACGGTCGTTGCGAGGGTCGAGTCTGCGATGCGCATCAAGTGGTACGGGCACGCCGCGTTCCTCATCGAAACGCAGGGCGTGCGGATCATCCTGGACCCTTATCGTTCGCCCGATTCCGGCGGCTACGAGCCGGTCGCCGAACCGGCCGACGTCGTCGTGGTGAGCCACGAGAACGACCGCTACCACAGCCACCTCGGTCAGATCGTCCCGCCGTTCCACGTCATCCGGGCGCTCGAACTCCCTCCGGAAGGCGAGGCGTTCGGCGGGATCACGTTCCAGGCCGTCCCGGTTTTCGAGAGCCCCGAGCGACTCCCCGGCGACGAGGTGACGATCATCCTCTTCCGGGCGGAGGGACTGCACGTCGCCTTCCTCGGCGACCTGGGACATCTGCTGACCGACGCGGAGCTGGAGCCCATCCGTGGGGCCGACGTCGTCCTGATCCCGGCGGGGGGCAAGCCGACCCTGGACCTCGACGACGTCCCCGCTCTGCTGGACGCCATCGGCCCGAAGGTCGTCGTGCCGATGCACTACAAGACGCCGAAGATCAACCTGAACATCCGGCCGATCGAGGAGTTCCTGGAGCGGCTCCCCGACGATCCCGTGGTTCGAGTCGACGGTTCGGAGTTCTCGATCGACCGGGATACATTGCCAGATCGAAGGACGGTTTATCGGCTTGAGCACGCGCGTTGAGGCCCGTCGGTCAAAGCTCGCGAAGGGCGGAGATGACCTCCAGTTTGACTGCCCGGAGCGCGGGGAGCATGCCGCCGAAGAGGCCCATCACCAGCGTCATGATCAGGGCGACGGCCATGACCCAGGGGCCGAATCGGAAGTTGATCGTCACCGAGGCGAAGGTGGCGAAGTTCGAGGTCTCGATGGAGATCAGGCTCATCGGGATCGTGGCCAGCAGGCCGAGAAGGCCGCCGAGCAGGCTGAGAAGGATCGATTCGCCCAGGAAGGAGAAGAGGACGTCGCCCCGCGAGAAGCCCAGGGCGCGCATCGTGCCGATCTCTCGGGTCCGCGACTTCACGGCCGAGAACATCGTGTTCGCCGCGGCGAACATCGCGCCGAAGGTCAGCAGCACGGCGATCAACGTGCCGGCCCCCTTGAGGAACAGACTCGACTCCGACTGCTTGCGGAAGTATTCGGCCTCGGGGATCGCAGCAAGGCGGAACTGGGCGCCCTCGTCGATCTCCTTCCTCAGTGCGTCGAACTCCGCCGGGCCGGCTGCGCGGATCTGGACGCACGAGACGGACGCCTCGCGGCCGGTGTTGCGCTCCACGTCCTTGAGGTCAGCCCAGACTTCGCTTTCGGCCGCGCTGCCGCCCGCGGTGAAGACGCCGACGACCCGGTACTTCTCCTTCTCGCCGAAGACGAGCTGTCCGCCGACCTGACCTCCCTTGTAGAGACGGGCGATCCCCGGACTGACGATGCACTCCCCTTTGCCGGCCTCGATGTCGCGACCGGCGATGATCTTGAAGTTCGGCCGGAGCTTCCGCGAGGCCGGCTGGACGCCACGGATGATCAGGTTGTTGAAGCTCGGGCGCTGATCGTCGCTCCGATTGCGCTCGGCGATCGCGATGTTGAGCAACTCCTTGGCGGCGATGGGGCCTTCGGCGTCGTGAAGGATGCCGCCCAGCGTCAGCAGCTCGTCGGCCTTCTTGGACTCAAAGCCCCCCGTCGTTTCGGCCGTCGCCCCCTTGCGGAGGACGATCAGGTCGAGCGGGTCGCCCGAGATCTTCAGGCTGTGCTCCAGCCCTTCCACCAGGCCGAACAGGATGCAGGACGACGCCACCAGCAGCGCGGTGCCGAGGACCGTCATCAGGGTCGTCTTCCAGCGGACGCGGAGGTTGCGGACGTTGTACTTGAACGGAATCATGTCGTCCTCACACCACCTTGCGGAGACCGTCGACCACCGACGTATTCGAAGCGATCACCGCCGGCGCGAGACCGCTGACCAGCCCCACGAACAGCGACACCCCCAGCCCGATCAGGGCCGTATTCCAGGGGACGTAATAGAACGGCAGGAAGCCCCCCATGAAGCGCGAGACGTCCACGGCGTCGCAGAGCCCCTTGCAGCCGAGCGTGCCGATCGCGCCGCCGAGTCCGGCGACCAGAACGGCCTCGGCGAGGACGAGGAACAGGACCTTCGACTTGCTGAAGCCGATCGCTTTGAGGACGGCCACCTCGGTCGTCCGCTCGCGCATCGACATGGCCATCGCGTTGCCGGCGACGAACAGGAGAGAGATGACGACCGCCCCGCCGATCCAGTAGATCGTGTCCTTGAGGTCGCCCATCATCTCCGAGAACATCTGGCCGAAGGCTTCTTCGGTCTGGGTCCGGGTCGGAAATTCGGTGCTCTTGTATTCCTCGTCGACCCGCTTGCAGACGGCCGTAGTGGCGTCGGCGCTCTTGCACTTCACGAAGACCATGCCGGCGTTCCCGGAGCCGGCCGTCGTGCCGTTGGGGTTCGAGAGGCCGCCGGCGGTCCCGGACGTCTTGAGGAGGTCGTCCAGATACTCGTAGTGGAAGAGGCACATCCGCTGGTCGGTGTTCGACGGCGAGTCGTAGATCCCCTTGATGACGAGCTTCAGGTCGACCGGGTAAATGTCGCCCTGAAGGGGGAGGGAGTCGCCGACCTTCAGATTGTAATCCCGCGCCAGCTTGGGGCCGATGACCGCCCCATCCTTGCTGGCGACGAACGCGGCCAGTTGATCGGGGGCCAGCTTGAACTCGTCGAGGACGTTGAAGATCGAATCCGCGTTGCAGGCGAACTGGGC
Organism: Paludisphaera rhizosphaerae; assembly: GCF_011065895.1. Classification (NCBI taxonomy): domain Bacteria; kingdom Pseudomonadati; phylum Planctomycetota; class Planctomycetia; order Isosphaerales; family Isosphaeraceae; genus Paludisphaera; species Paludisphaera rhizosphaerae. The sequence goes on from NZ_JAALCR010000001.1 coordinate 68,084, forward strand.
GAAGAGGGCTCGCTCGTTCTGGTACTTGCCGCCGTACCAGGAGAACGGCGAGGCCGCCGCGACGCCTTCCATTCCGGCGATCTGCCGGACTCTGGCGATCGGGATCATGCCCGCGAAGCCGTTGGCGTTCATGACGATGACGCGGTTGTAGACCTTGCTGTTCTGCGAGGCCTCCTCGTTCATGCTGAAGAACGACAGGAGGATCATCATCAGGAACAGGCAGATGGCCGTGGACGCAACGGTCAGCCCCGTTCGGACCGGGTTCCGCCGCGCGTTGCGGAAGATGTAGGTCAGGTATTTCATGTTAGGAGAGCAAGGAGACCGAGGGCTTTTTTGGGATCACGTCGTCCACGAGTCGGCCCTTGTCGAGGTGCAGGATCCGCGAGGCGCGGTTGGCCGCCAGCGGGTCGTGGGTCACCATGACGATGGTCTTCTGGAACTCGCGGTTGAGCTGTTCCAGGAGCGTCAGGATCTCGTCGGCCGTGTTGCGGTCGAGGTCGCCGGTCGGTTCGTCGGCGACGAGCAGGAAGGGATCGGTGACGATCGCTCGCGCGATGGCCACGCGCTGTTCTTGACCACCGGAAAGCTGTCTCGGATAGTGGTGCTCACGCCCTTCCAGGCCCACGACGCGGAGCGCCGTGGCGACGTTCTCCTTCCTTCGCTTGCGCGAGAGGCTCGTCAGCAGCAGGGGCAGCTCCACGTTCTCGGCGGCGGTGAGGACGGGGATGAGGTTGTACGTCTGAAAGATGAAGCCGACGTTGTCGGCCCGCCATCGGGTGATTTCGGCCTCGGAGAGGAGGCCGAGATTCTGGCCGTGGACGATCACCTCGCCGCGAGTGGCGACGTCCAGGCCGGCGACCAGATTCAGCAGGGTCGTCTTGCCAGAGCCGGACGGCCCCATCAGGGCCAGGTAGTCTCCCTCGGCGACGGTCAGGTCGAGCCCCGAGAGGACGGGGACGACGAACTCGTCGCGGCGGTACTCCTTCTCGACTCCGCGCAGCTCGATTGAAGGGGACGCTTCCATGTCGACGAAAACCTCTCGGGGAATGGGTCGATGCCCACAGCCGCGGCCTCTTGGGCGTCAACGGCTGGCTTCGCGGACCTGCTCGCCATCGCGGAGTCCGCGAGGCGGATTCAGGACGACCTTGTCGTCGGCCTCCAGGCCGGATTCGACGCGGGTGGAGCCCCGGTTCGAGTTGGCGACCTCGATCTTGCGCTTCGAGGCGCGCGAATCGCGGTCCAGAATCCAGACCCAGTCGTGGCCGTTCTCCTGGAAGACGGCCTCGCTGGGGACGTAGAGGAAAGGGTGGCTGGCGTCGGACTGGGCGAACTTCTCGTCGGGGAGGAAGTGGACCGTCGCCGCCAACTCGGGGAACAGTTTGTCGTCGGGGTCGAGGATCTCGACTTTCACCTTGACCGTCGCCCGGGTGCGGTCGCCCATCGGGGTGATCTGCCGCAACCGGCCGCGATAACGTTTCGTGGGGACGGCCGTCACCGAGACCTCGGCCGGCTGGCCCTCCCTCACGCGGTACATCTGCTCTTCGGGGATGTCCGCCTCGACGTCCATGTTCGTCAGATCGGCGATCGTCACCACGGCCGACCGACCCAGAGCCGAACTCATCGCCATCGGGCTGATGATTTCGCCGACCTCCCCCTGCTTCTCGACGACCGTGCCGTCGAAGGGGGCGTAAAGGTACATCTGGTGGTGGATCGTCGCCTCGATCTCCTCGATGTTCGACTTCATCATCTGGATCGACGCTTCCGTCGCGGTGATCCGGGCTTCGGCCCCTTTGCGGGCGGCGACGGCCTTATCGTAGTCTTCAGGCGGGGTCATGTTCTTCTCGTGGAGTCGGGCCAGCCGCTTCTCCTGACGGTCCTTGTCCCAGAGGTCCACCTTCGCTTCCTCCAACTCCGCCTCGGCGCGGGCGAGCGACGCCTTGCACTGGGCAAGCTTCGCGTCCATGTCGTGGTGCTCGATGACCGCGAGGACCTCTCCCTTCTTGACCTGCACCCGCTCGCGGACCCGCATCTCCTCAACGCGGCCGGCGATCTTGGTGCCGATCATGGCCTGGTAGCGTGACTTCAGATAGCCCTTGGAGGTCAGCAGCTTCTCGGCCTCGCCCAGCGTCATTTTCTGGACCAGTCCGATGGAGACCTCGGGCTTGGACCGCATCCGGTCGTACTGGTTGTAGGCGACCACGCCCGCCCCGCCGACCACGCCGAGGGGGATCATCCAGAGGAGCATCGAGAGCAGGCGAAGGCCGATCCCCTTGCGCCGCCGGTAGACCGTGCCGGGCGTCCCCGGTGCCGGAGCGGGCGAGGGCGTCGAACGCGTCGGCGGGGCTGTGGGGCGTCCCGATCGTGGTCTCTCGATCCGGAGCGACTCCAACTCCTCACGTAGATTGCTCGCCATCGCGGGCCTCGCGAGTGTTTTCTGAAAAGCGTTGCATGAAGAGACGCGTCCTTAAGGTCGACGCGACAGGTATGGATGCGATGCGCCGGACTATAACCGGGGAGCCGATTCGCCGCGAGGGCGAGTGGCGCTAGTGATCGCTCGTACCCGAGTGTACCGTCGTAATTCGACGAAGACGTCGTCGTATTTTAACAGAATCGGGTTTTCCGCACGCGAGCGTGCAGGCGCGACGGGGTCTCGATCAGGGTCGTTCGGGGGGAAGGACGGGGGGGTCGTCCATATCCTTTGGAATCTCGGCCCTGGGGCCGACGGTCAGCGTAAAGACCTTGCTCTTCTCGTCGAAGCTCCGCAGCTTGCCGCGCTGGATGGCGACGTGGCCGGCGTGCTTGATCCGGACCTGCCATTGAGTTGGTTTGGGGATTCCGCCGAAGCCGCCGTAATACGAGACGAACCAGCGATAAACGCCCGGCGGGCCGTCGCCCTTGATCTGCGAGCCGTCGTCCTTGCCGGTTTCGACGAGCCAGTAGATGTTCTCTGGGCCGAAGCCGCGTGTGTTGTCGACGTCGAGTTCGCCCCCCTGATCGCCCCTGCGCTCCTCCCAGTAGATTTCCTTGCCGCCGGGTTCGATGACGTGGAGGTCGAGGTCGGCCTGGGTGTCCCAGATCAAGGTGAACTGGGGGTCGCCGACCTTGACCTGGATTCCCCGGATCGTCTCCGAACCGTCGCCGAAGCGGGCCAGGCCGAAGCCGGTTCCGTCCCCTGCTCCTGGGTTGTCGTTGGGGGCTCCGCCGCCGACGCTCGATTTCCCTCGGGACTTCAGGGCGACGGAGCCGAGATCGAGTTTGCTCATCTCAATCAGCGGCTCGGGGGTCGGTGCGGAGGTCGCCTCGGTCACGCCCGGCTCGTCCTCGGGCGTGTTCAGTCCTCCCAGCAGGGTCGTCCCGCCGATGACGCCCTCGGGCGAGCCGCCCAGCCGGGAGTCGAACTCAATCGGTCTTCGAATCGGCGGTGTGAAGTACCAGAACGCCAGGACGAGCAGAAACGCCGTGTGCAGGCCGACGGAACCTCCCCAGCTTTTGAGCGTGTCGACCGTCCAGAAGTTCGCGCCCATCGAACTTGGTTCGCCGGCCAACCCCGCTTCGGCCGTGACGACGGCGGCCCTGGCTCGGCGCGGAGGGGCCGGCGGGTAGGCGATCGGGACGCCGCTGATGGGTTCGCGACGCTCTTGGGGAGGGGTGGACATAAAGACTGAGCCCCGGGGCGTCGACGTGGATCGAGCCTCTCGCATCAGAATTCCAGGCTAGCACGCAACCGGGAGGCGACGGTAGCTCAATCCGGTTGCGGAACCTTGACCTCGCCGTTACGGTTGATCGGAATCGACGCGCTCCGAAGCGCGCCCCGAATCCGCTTCTCCATCGGGAAACCGGCCCCCCATGATTCCACGGCATCTCGCGCAGTTGTTCCAGGCCGTCGCGTCGGGCGAGATGACTCCCGAAAAGGCGGCGCAGGCCATTGAGGCCCAGCAGCAGGGGTTCGCCGAGACCGGCGGGTTCGCGCACGTCGATCTCCATCGCCGCAATCGTTGCGGTTTTCCCGAGGTGGTCTTCGGCCTCGGCAAGACGGCCGACCAGATCGAGGCGATCCTCCACACTCAGATTCAGCACGGCCAGGGCTGCCTGGTCACGCGGGTCGAGCCGACGGTCGCGGAGCGCTTGCGCAGTGTTTTCCCCGAGGGCGTCCACAGCGCGATGGCCCGGACGTTCCGCAAGGCCGGCCCGGAGGCCGAGGGACCAAAAGTCGGTCGAGTGGTCGTCGTCACCGCCGGCACCAGCGACCTGCCCGTGGCCGAGGAGGCGCGCGTCACCGCCGAGGCCTGGAATTGCGAGGTGACTCTGCTGGCCGACGTCGGGGTCGCCGGTCTGCACCGGCTTCTCAGCCGGCTCGACCGTCTCAGCGACGCCGATGCATTGGTCGTCGTCGCCGGTATGGAAGGTGCACTGCCGAGCGTGGTCGGCGGGCTGTCGTCGTGCCCGGTCATCGCCGTGCCGACCAGCATCGGCTATGGGGCCAACTTCCAGGGGCTCGCCGCGCTCCTGGGGATGCTCAACAGCTGTTCGTCGAACGTGGTCGTCGTGAACATCGACGCTGGCTTCAACGGCGGCTACGTCGCCGGCCTCATCGCCCGGCGGGCGGGACAGGCCCGAGCGGGCGTCGACGGAAAATCGGACTGAGGTCTCCGCGCCATGGCTTTGAAACGGGTCGAATCCATTCCCTCGCTGCCGGTTCGGTCTCCCAAGGGACACAAGGGGGATTACGGCTCCATCCTGATCGTCGCCGGCGGACGGGGCATGGCAGGAGCGGCGGGGCTTTGCGGGGCGTCGGCCCTTCGTTCCGGCGCGGGGCTCGTTCGGGTCGCCTGCCCAGCCGAGGTCCAGCCTACCGTCGCCTCGTTTGAGCCCTCGTACATGACCTACCCCCTGCCCTGCGACGTCGAGGGGTTCCTCGACTTCGCCGCGGCGCGAGGGGCGCTTGAACGGCTCGCCGAGAAAGCCGACGTCCTGGCGATCGGTCCCGGCCTCGGCCAGACCGACTCGATCCTGGAACTCGTCCGTTGGGCCGTCGAGTCCTCGGGAAAGAAGCTCGTTCTGGACGCCGATGCCCTCAACGCGCTGGCGAAGGACGTCCGCATTCTGGAACGGCTCTCGCAGCCCGCCGTGTTGACGCCTCATCCTGGCGAGTTCGCCCGTCTCACCGGTAAGACGATCAAGGAGGTGCAGGCCGATCGCGAGTCGCTGGCTTCCGGCCTCGCCTCCCGCAGCAAGCATCTCGTCGTGGCCGTGAAGGGCCAGGGAACGCTCGTGACGGACGGCGATCGAGTTTACGTGAACACGACCGGGAACCCCGGCATGGCGACGGGGGGGACCGGAGACGTTCTCACCGGCGTCGTCGCGGCGCTTCTGGGACAAGGACTTGCGGCCTTCGAGGCGGCTCAACTGGCGGTCTTCACCCATGGGACCGCGGGGGACATCGCCCGGGATCATTCGGGAGAGATTGGGCTGATCGCGGGCGATCTCGTCGACGCCCTCCCCGACGCCTTTCAGCACGGGGTCGACGGGCACGACCCGAACGACGAAGACGACGACGACGACGTCGACCTGACGCTCTGAGCGTCGAACTTGATGGATTTTCGGGATTCGCTGACGATGCGGTCGTCACCTGTTCGATGGGTATCGTGTAGGATATACTAAGGTATCTCTCCGCGGCCCCGGATCGGCCGAGCGCATGTACCTCCTGGACCGCCTCCCCCGCCAATCGCCCTTCAGGCGACCACGGACTTGTTCGGGAGCTGATCGGAATCAACGTCGTGAAGGAGGTCGCAGTGTCAGCCCCCGACAATCCGTCCTCGGCGTCATGGACGTATCGCATGGAAGTCTCGCCGACCGGCCAGGGTCCTTCGGGCTCGGTCCAGGGACAGAACGACCCGATCGTCCTGCTGCATCATCTGGTCAACCTGCAAAACCAGACTCTCGACGTCCTCCGGCAAAACCTGGAGATGAACCGTCAGGAACTGGAGCTGACCCGCGAGATCGTTCAGGTCAACCGTGAGCAGCGCGCCCGCCAGTCCGCTGAGCTGGAACGCTGGCAGAACGGCCATCAACGGGTGCTCGACGCCAGCCGAGAAGCGCTCGGGCGGCTCGAACAGGTTCACGCCGCGCTGATCGCCGAGATGGCCGACTACGTCGAGGAAAACCACGAGAACCTGGTCGACGGTGATTTCGCCCTCAGCGATTTCGTCGATCGGTTCGGTCCTCGCCTGGCTCACCTCAACACGATGCTGGCTGTTCTCCGTCCCCTGGCCGTGGCCCGGCCGAAGCCCGACGCCTGATCGATCCCGCGAGCGATCGGCGAGCCGCTCTTCGAAACGCAAAACGCCCCGGCGGATTCCTGAATCCGCCGGGGCGTTGGTGTATCACTCGCTCAAGGGAAGCGAGAGCCGAGGTCGATCAATAACGACCGCCGCGGTCGTAGCCACCGCCGCCGCCGCGACGATCTCCGCCGCGACCGCCGCCGCCGTAACCACCGCCGCCGCCGCCGTATCCGCCGCCGCCGCCGTAGCCGCCGCCGCCGGAGCGACCACCGCCACCATAGCCGCCGCCGCCCGAACGGGGCTCACGCGGGCGGGCTTCGTTGACCGTCAGGCGACGGCCTTCGGATTCATGATCGTGCAGGCCGTCAATGGCGGCCTGGGCCTCGGCGTCCGTGCTCATCTCGACGAAACCGAAACCCTTGCTGCGGCCGGTCTCGCGATCGGAGATGACCTCAGCGCTCTCGACGGTGCCGAACTGCGAGAACAGCTGCTCCAGGTCCGAGCTGTTCACGCGGTACGAGAGATTCCCGACATACAGTTTCTTGCCCACCTGCTAACTCCTAGCGTGGCGACTCGACTCCGACCCACTACTCACTTTCCGGGTCCTGAAAGGGGCCGTGAACCGGCCCTGGTGGTGGAAAGGCGGAAGAGGCAGACGAGAAGCTCTATTGGGATCTACGGCACGCGCTCGTTCGGTTTCCAGCCAATCCAGAGTATAGAAACATCGCGGTCGCTTTGGTAGATCGAATCCGGCACTTCGGCCGGAATCTCGAAATCCTACGATTTTACCCGCCGCGGACGCCCTGTCGCTATACCGTCGATTCCGCGGGATCAGGAAAATCTAGGAAGTCGACGGATTCGTTACACTGCCGGCCTGAGTTTTGTATGGGGGTCTCAACCGGTTCTCGTCGCATCAACGTCTCAAGGCTTGCGAGCGACTTCACCTAACAAGGAACCGGAGAACGAACCATGCCGCGGGGAGATAAATCGAAGTACACGGACAAGCAGAAACGTCAGGCCGATCACATCGCCGAGAGTTATGAGGACCGCGGCGTGCCTGAGAAGGAAGCTGAGCGCCGGGCCTGGGCCACGGTGAACAAGGAGACCGGCGGCGGCAAGAAGTCGGGGAGCGGCCGGGGCAAGGCCGAGAACCACGAGCCAAGCAAGAAGGGCGGCAAGCTCAGTGGGGCCGCTTCGGCAGCCCGCCCGGCTTCGGCGCGGTCCGAAGCCGCCAAGAAGGCCGCAGCCACTCGAAAACGCAACAAGGAGGAGAGCGCCTCCTGAGGCTCAGGATCGAAGCGCCGGCGTGCCGGCGATCGTCGCTCCGGCTCGCCGGATTCCGTACACCTCGACGGGGATGTCGAAGATCTCCGTGCGTCCTTCCAGCCGCATCCCCAGCCGACGCGCCACGCGTTTCGACGCCAGGTTGTCGCCGTGGATCATGCTGATGACGTGGCGTTCCTGAAGCGTCGCAAAGGCGAACTCCAACGAGGCGCTGGCCGCTTCAGTCGCATAACCTTTGCCCCAGTAGACGCGTCGAAGGGCCCAGCCGACCTCCAGGCCCGGCCAACCTTCCGGCCGCCAGCAGCCTACGCGTCCCAGCATCTCTCCAGTCTGCTTTTCTTCAACGGCCCAGAAGCCGAAGCCGCGCAGTCGCCAATGTCCCAGGATCATGGCCATGTTCCGCCAGGCCTCGGACCGGTTCATCGGCCCGGAGCCCAGATACCTCATGACGTCGGGATCTCCCGTCATTGCGACGTAGGCGTCGAGGTCGCTTTCGCGGAACTGGCGGAGGACGAGTCGCTCGGTCTCCAGGGTTTCCATGAGCCAACGGATTCCACGAGAAGGCAGGTGCGCGGTTTGGGTCTCCCAGTCTAGTGCCGACGAGGGGCCTGTGGCGAGGCCGCATTCGGATGAGCCGGCGGCCCCGGCCGGTTGTCGTCGCCGAGGGCGTCCCTCACTTGAGCTTGAGGGCGTCCCGTCATTCTCCGATAGTGAAGCAGAGGGATTCCGCGCGCCGGGCGCGTCCAAGTGTGGATGCCGCTGCTCGTCCAGGGAAAGGTCTGGGTCGTCATGAACCGAATTCGACTTCGCCGCTCGAGCCTCCTCCTGATGATCCTGACGACCGCCCTCGCCGTCCCGGCCGCCCACGCCGAGGACGCCTGGGACGCCGTCTTCCTGGCGGGCAACAAGATCGGATACATCCACACCTTCATCGAAAAGGTGACGGAGAAGAACCGCCCGCTGAACCGCGTGCGGGTCGACACCGTGCTGAGCTTCCGCCGCGGCGACGACGTCGTCACCCAGAAGATGATGTACGGCACGATCGAGACCCCCGAGGGGGAAGTTCTCCGCCTGGACACCCGAACTCTGACCAGCGACAACGAGATCCGCGTTTACGGCGATGTGATCAAGGGGCAGATGCGGTTGATCCTGGAAGGGACCAAGCAGCGTCAGGAGCAGATCGTCCCCTGGGGGCCCGAGGTTCGCGGCCCTTATGCGGCCGAGCAAAGCATGGCCAAGACGCCGATGACCGAAGGGGAGAGCCGCACGCTCAAGATGTACATCCCCGACCTCAACAGGGTGGTCGACATCGAGCTCAAAGGCGGGCCGACCTCGGACATCGAACTCGGCGACGGCATGAAGCGGCCGCTTCGGAAGGTGGAGCAGATCGCGACGCTGGACGGTAAGGTCCGCCCCGAACTGGGCGCGACGCTCTGGGTCGACACCGCCGGACAGATCCTCAAGCAAGACGTCGATCTTCTGGGCGGGATGACCACCTATCGCACCACCGAGGAAGGGGCCAAGGCCCCTGGCGGTCGGATCAAGTACGACCAGATCCGGGGGACGATCGTCAAAACGTCTCGCGAGATCCCCAACCCCTATCAGACGACGTACATCAAGTATCAGGTCACCCTCAAGGACGAGGACCCGACCAAGATCATCCCCAACGATCGCCGCCAGACGTTGACGCCTTCCGGGGACGGCAAGTCGGCCGTCATGATCATCAACACGATGGGGCCCAACGACGGCGAGGCCGGGTCTGAACCCGGGCCCGAATTCCTCCGTCCCAACGGCGTGGTGACCAGTGCGGACGCCCGGGTGAAGCGGTTGGCCGATCGCGCCGTCGGAAACGCCGCAGATCCCTGGGAGCAGGCCGTCCGGATCAACAAGTGGGTCTTCCAGAACATGCGGAGCAACTTCGCGACGACGTTCGCACCCGCCAGCGAGGCGGCCGTGAACCTCACCGGCGACTGCACCGAACACTCAGTCCTCGCGGCGGCCATGTCGCGAGCGAAGGGGATCCCGTCGCGGGTCGCCGTGGGGCTGATCTTCGTCGACAGCAAGGAACTGAAAGCCAAGGGCTTCGGCTTCCACATGTGGCACGAGGTCTTCGTGAACAATCGCTGGGTCGCCCTCGACTCCTCGTTCGACCAATCGCAGGTCGACGCGACGCACATCAAGCTTTCGGACTCCAGCCTGGAAGGGGTCTCGCCGTTCGAGTCGTTCCTGCCGATTCTCCGCGTCCAGGGGAAGGTGACGATCGAGCCTCTGGAACTCCGCTGAGCCGGTCGCCACAATGGGGCCGCGTGCGAGGCGGCCCCACTCCCTCGGCTCCCGGGAGTCCGAAGCGATGTCGACCCTGAAACTGCTGGCTGCGCCGGCCCTGCTGGCCCTGTTCCTCTCGGGATGCGGAGTGGAAGTCGCGACCGACTCAGGCCCCTCGAAGCCGGCTGGGAAGGGCTCCGGGAAGATCGGCGCGGTTCTCCCGATGTTCAGCCATCCTTTCTTCACGGCGATGAGAGAAGGGATGGAGGCCAAGGCCAAGGAACTCGGCCTGGAGATCGACGTTCGCGACGGCCAGGACGACGACGCGAAGCAGATCGGCCAGGTTGAGACGCTCCTGAACCTGGGCTGCAAGGCGATCATCCTCTGCCCTCGCGACGAGGACGCGCTCATCCCCGCCGTCGAAGCCGCCAACCGCGCAGGGACGCCGATCCTGGCCGTCAACCGTCGGATCAACGGCGGCGAGGTCGTCAGCTACGTCGGGGCCGACGACGCCGAGGGGGGCGTTCTCCAGGGGGAGGAACTCGTCCGACTCCTCGGCCCCAAGGGGGGCAAGATCATCTACCTGGAAGGGACCGAGGGCTCCAGCCCCCAGCGCAATCGGAGCGAGGGGCTGACCGCCGTGCTCCAGAAGCATCCTGAGATCGAGGTCGCCGACCGTCGTTTCGCCGGCTTCCAGGAAGACAAGGCGAAAGGGGTCATGACCGACCTCGTCCGCCGCTTCAAGCCCGGCGAGATCCGCGCCGTGGTCGCCCAGTCCGACGAGATGGCGCTCCCCGCCGCCGAGGTCTCCCAGGCCGAAGGGTGGAAGGACGTCGCCGTTCTCGGCTTCGACGGCGCGAAGACGGCCTTCGACGCCGTCCGCGACGGCCGTCTGGCCTGCACGATCCTTCAGGACCCTCGTGAACAGGGGGCGAAGGCCGTCGAGGTCATGGCGGCGAAGCTGAAGGGGGAGTCCGTCGACCGCGAGGTCGTCACCCCCCTCCGCCTCATCAACAAGGCGAACATCGACCAGCACAAGCCGGCTTACTGACCGGTTTCACGCCATTCGCCGCTGAAGACCTCGGTGGCGGGCCCGGTCATGAGGACCGAGGCGTCGCGCGAGGCCCATTCCAGTTCCAGGTCCCCTCCCGGCAGGTGCGCGAGGACCTTCGGGCCGGTACGCCCCGTCAGCACGCCGGCCACGCAGACGGAGCACGCCCCTGTCCCGCAGGCCATCGTGATCCCGGAACCCCGTTCCCAGGTCCGCATCTTCACCTCGCTGGGCGAGACGACCTGCGCGACGTGGAAGTTCACCCGCTTGGGGAAGACCGGGTGACGCTCGATCAGCGGCCCCAGCGTCTCCAGGGGGAAAGCGTCAACGTCGTCCACGAACAGGACGGCGTGAGGGTTGCCCATCGAGACGGCCGTGAGCTTCAGCTCCTTGCCGCCGATCTCCACCGGCGCTTCGACGACTGGATCGCCTGGAAGGGTCGTCGGAACGGCGTCGGCGTTGAGGATCGGCGTCCCCATGTCGACGCGGACGAGCTTCGCCTCGCCCCCTTCGACGGTCAGGTCGAGCGTCAGGACGCCTCGGCCGGTCTCAACGGTCACGCGCGGTTTTTTGGCGATCCCGTGGTCGTGGATGTACTTGGCGACGCAGCGGACGCCGTTGCCGCACATCTCGCCTTCGGAGCCGTCGACGTTGAACATCCGCATGCGGGCGTCGGCGCGGTCGCTGGGGAGGATCGCAATCAGGCCGTCGGACCCGATGCCGAAGTGGCGATCGCTGACCGCGCGGGCGATCGCGCCGAAGTCGGCTGGCTCGGGCTGGGTGAAGGTCTCGACGTAGACGTAGTCGTTGCCGAGGCCGTGCATCTTCGTGAATTTCATGGGCGGAGTGGATCGCTCGGGCGGGTTTTGGGTCGCCCCGAGGCTCTCGGGTTGGCCCTCATGGCGGGGGCGACGGTAACATTGTAGGCTCGATCACGACGCCGCTTCCAGCGCCCCGCCTCTTTCGCGGGAAACAGCGAGGACCCGATGAGCTCCGTTGCACCTCCCTCGAATTACGACCTGCGATTTGAAGTCCTGGGGATCCCCGTTCGCGTCCATCCTTTTTTCTGGATGTTCAGCGCTCTGCTGGGGATGACCGGCGCCCGGAACGACCTGAGGTTGGTGGCTCTGTGGGTCGCCTGCGTCTTCGTCTCGATCCTCGTCCACGAGTTCGGACACGCTCTCATGGGGAAGTGGTTCGGCGGATCGCCTTCGATCCTCCTCTACAGCCTGGGAGGTCTTTGCTACTCCGGCACGGAACGCACCCCCGGCCAGAGGTTGGCGGTGGTCCTGGCCGGTCCTGCCGCGGGTTTCCTGCTCTTCCTGGCGACGTTGCTCGTCTACAGCCTGCTTTACCACATCACCCCGGCGGAGCACCTGGCGCTCGTCAGACCCTTCGTCGGTCTCACCCCGAACGCGCAAGCCTTCCTCGGCGGACTAAGCAAGCTTCCGAGCGGACTGGGTCGAGACGTGAGCCTGATCAGAGAGACGTACGTTCAGATGGTGCAGATCAACCTCTACTGGACGTTGATCAATCTGTTGCCGATCTGGCCGCTCGACGGTGGGCAGGCGGCTCAGGTGGTGATGACTCAGGCCAATCCCCGCAACGGCCTGCGATGGAGCCACGGCGTTTCCTTCGTCACGGCTGGCTTGATCGCGATTTTCCTTGGCGTGCAGTCCCAGGATCTGTTCATCACCTTGTTCATGGGATACTTCGCCTATATCAACTACGAACAACTCCAGCGGCTGCATGAAGCCAGCCGGTTCAGCAAGGATGACGACGACTGGTGGCGGCGTTGAACGCGTGTGCCGAAAAGCAACATGGCGGAAAGCCGCCCGGGACCGCGTAGTTCGTTGTCTCAGCACGATTTGCGTTGCATTGGGGGAGCTTGTAGGGTCCCCCTCTTTCTTTTCCAGGCAGGATGGACCACAATTCACGAGTCCGCCCGCGAAGAGTCCGCATCGGGGCTCGTCCGCCTCGGCGTCCTTTTGAACAGCGCGAGCAGAACGGGGTTTCATGCACTCACGCAGTAAGCAGGTCCGGTCAGGAAAGCGGACCGGGACGCGGCGGATAGAGGGAGAAGGCGAGCCAGCTCGCGTGGGCGCGGATTCAGCGGTTCGGACCAACCGATTGCCGTTGTTGCCGTTGCGGTCGGACGTCGTGTTTCCGCAGACGGTCGTCCCGCTGGTGATCAATCGCCCCAGTGGGATCCGGCTCATCGACGAAGTCATGGTCGGCGAGCGTTTGGTGGGGCTCGTCAGCCAGCTCCACCCAGAGATCGATGAGCCGACGATGGGTGACCTGTTCCCGACCATCTGTGTCGGGACCGTTCTTAAGATGCTTAAGTTCCCGGACGGCTCGACGCGGATCGTCTGCCAGGGGCAGACACGCGCGCGCTTGCTGCGGGTCGTTCAGACCGAGCCCTATCTGGTCGGCGAAGTCGAGCCGCTGGAAGAGGTTGAGGAAGAAGGGGTCCAGATCGACGCCCTGGTCCACCACATCACTCGCCTGTTTCAGCGAATGGTGGATCAGTCGCAGCAGATCCCCGAGGAGCTTCAGGTCGCCGCGATGAACACCCGTGAGCCCGGCCGGCTTGCGGATCTCCTCGCCTCCAGTCTGCCTTTCTCCATCGAAGAGCGGCAGGTGATGCTCGGCGAGATCAACGTCCGGCTTCGGCTGGAGCGGCTCTCGCAGTTCCTCTCGCGGCAACTGGCCGTGCTGGAACTCTCCACCAAGATCCAGGAGCAGGTCGGCTCGGAGCTTTCGAAGGCTCAACGCGACCACTTCCTCCGCCAGCAGATCAAGGCCATCCAGGAAGAGCTTGGCGAAGGCGAGGCGGAGAATCCTGAGGTCGCCGAGCTTTGGGATCGAATCAAGGCCGCCAATCCGCCCGAGGACGTTCAGCGCGAGGCTGAGCGCGAGCTGGAACGCTTGGTGGCGATGCACCCCAGTTCGGCCGAGTATTCGATCGTCCGCACCTACCTGGACTGGCTGGCTCTGCTCCCCTGGGACAAGGCGAGCAAGGACCGCCTGGACCTTCGCCGCGCCCGGAGGATTCTGGACACGGACCATTACGACCTGGAGAAGATCAAGGAGCGGATCCTCGAATACCTCGCCGTGCGCAAGCTGAAGCAGGACATGAAGGGGCCGATCCTCTGCTTTGCCGGGCCGCCGGGGACGGGCAAGACGTCTCTGGGCAAGAGCATCGCGAAGGCGCTGGGGCGAGAGTTCGTCCGCGTCAGTTTGGGCGGCGTCCACGACGAGGCCGAGATCCGGGGCCACCGTCGGACTTACGTCGCCGCGATGCCCGGGCGGATTATCCAGGGGATCCGCAAGGCCGCGACCAACAATCCGGTCTTCATGCTCGACGAGGTCGACAAGCTCGGCAACGACTTCCGAGGCGACCCGTCCGCGGCGCTCCTGGAAGTCCTCGACCCCGAGCAGAACGCGACCTTCCGCGACCACTACCTGGACGTCGACTTCGATCTCTCGAAGGTCATGTTCATCGCCACGGCGAACGTGCTGGAGACGATTCCCACCCCGCTGCTGGACCGGATGGAGGTGCTTCACCTTCCCGGCTACAGCGAGGAGGAGAAAACGCTCATCGCGCAGAAGTACATCATTCCCAAGCAGCTTGACGCCCACGGACTGGTCGCCGCCGACCTCGACATCACCGATCAGGCCGTGCGCAAGGTCATCGCCGACTACACCCGCGAAGCCGGCCTGCGAAACCTGGAACGCGAAATCGCGGCCGTCTGCCGCAAGATCGCCCGGCGCCGGGCTGAGGGGAAGAAGAAGGCGGTCACGGTCGGTCCGACCCAGGTCGCCGAACTGCTGGGGCCGTCGCGCTACTATCGCGAGTTGGCCGACCGCACCGGACTGCCTGGCGTCGCGACGGGCCTGGCCTGGACCCCCACCGGCGGCGAGATCCTGTTCATCGAGGCCACCGGCATGCCCGGCAAGGGAGCCTTGACGCTGACCGGTCTGCTAGGCGACTCGATGCGCGAGAGCGCGCAGGCGGCGATGAGCTACCTCCGCAGCCACGCCAAGTTGCTCGCGCTGGACCTGAGCAAGCTCGCGAAGACCGACGTCCACATCCACGTCCCGGCTGGGGCCGTGCCGAAGGATGGACCGTCGGCGGGGGTGGCGATCGCCTCGGCCCTCATCAGCCTCTTCCGCGATAAGGCGATCAAGTCCGAGCTGGCGATGACCGGCGAGGTCACGTTGACCGGCCGTGTGCTCCCCGTCGGCGGAGTGCGGGATAAGATCCTGGCCGCTCGTCGCGCTGGAATTCGCTCGGTCTTGCTTCCCCGGCATAACGAGAAGGACCTCGTCGAACTGCCGGCCGACGTGAAGGCCGACCTGACCTTCAGGTTTGTTGACACGCTCGACGACGTGATTCCCAAGCTGTTTGACGAGGAGCCGGCGAAAGCTCGCAAGCCCGCGCCGGTCAAGCCGTCCGGCCGGGTGGGCGCGGTGAAGCCGCAGAAGCCGACGACCTCCGACGAGGCCGCCGCCAAGTTCCCCGGGCAGCATCACCACCGGCGACGCCCATGAGTCAGACGTCTTCCCCCCTGGACGGGGAAGGCAGACCGCGCAGCGATCAGATGAGGGGGACGACTGCCGAGAAGTTCTCGGCTGCCAGTTCTCAATTTTCAGCCGAGGGAACGTAATCGCAGTTCTCTGACAACTGAAAACCGAGAACCATTCGTCCTCTACGGACCACCTTCCCCTCCAGGGGGGAAGTTGGCTTGATTCCGACGACTTCCCCCGCCCGCTCGCTCATGCCTGACCAATCTCCGGATCCCGGCCGCGTTTCGCTGGTCGGACTGACCCGCTCGTTCTCGGGCGTTCGAGCGTTGAAGGGCGTGGACCTGGACCTCGTCGGCGGCGAGATCCACGCCCTCTGCGGCGAGAACGGCGCAGGGAAGAGTACGCTCATCCAGATCCTCGGCGGCGTGGTTCGGCCGGATTCGGGGACGATCACGATCGACGGCGTACCAGCCCGGTTCGCGAACCCCGCCGCGGCCCTCGCGCGGGGCGTCGCGATCATCTATCAGGAGCTGAGCCTCGTCGACGAGTTCACCGTGGCCGAGAACCTGGCGCTCGGCAACGAGCCTCGTCTGGGCCCCTGGATCGACCGCCGGGCCATCCTCCGCGATGCTCGACGAGTGCTCGAAGAACTCGGCTTCGCGATCGACCCGGCGGCTCGCGTCGGTTCGTTTACGATCGGCGAACGCCAGCAGGTCGAGATCGCTCGCGCGCTCGGCCGACGGCTTCGCGTGCTGGTCCTCGATGAGCCGACCGCCGCCCTCTCGCGCGCTGAGACGGGGCGGTTGTTCGACGTCCTTCGCAACATCCGCGATCGAGGCGTGCCGATCCTCTTCGTCTCCCACCACCTGGACGAGGTCTTCGAACTGGCCGACCGGATCACCGTGCTGCGAGACGGCTCCAAGATCGGCTCTTGGAAGACCTCGGAAATCTCGCTTCCGGAAGTCGTCGCGCACATGGTCGGCGAGGCTGTCGACGTTCGTGAACGACCGCCTCGGAAGGCCGCCGCCGAGCCCCGCCTGCGAGTGTCTGGTCTCGTCGGCCGAACGCTCCGGGGGTTGGATCTGGATGTCGCCCCCGGCGAAGTCGTCGGTTTGACGGGGCTCGCCGGCGCAGGGCATGAGGAACTGGCGTCGATCTTGTTCGGAGCCTCGCGAGCGGAGGCCGGAGAGGTCTCTTGGGAAGGACGTCCCTTTCGACCCAGACATCCGGCCGAGGCTGCTCGACTGGGGGTCGCCATGATTCCCGCTGACCGTCGCGGCCGGGGTCTGATTCCCTCTCAGGGGATCCTGGAAAACCTGACGCTCGCCAGCTACCGCGAGTTGTCGGTCGGCGGCTGGCTTCGTCCGTCTCGTCGCTGGGCGCTGGCCCGCGAGTGGTGCGAGAAGTTCGAGGTCGCCTCGTCGGGGCTCTCCCAGAGCGTGTTGACGCTTTCGGGGGGGAACCAGCAGAAGGTTCTCCTGGCGCGCTGGGCGGCCCGCGATCCAGAATTGTTCATCCTCAACGAGCCGACCCGCGGAATCGACGTGAAGACCCGCGAGGCGATCCACCGCTGGATCGATGGTCTCGCGGACGCGGGCCGCTGCGTGTTGCTCATCACGTCCGACGTTCAGGAGATGGCACGGCTCGCCGACCGCTGCGTGATCGTTCGCCAGGGGCGCGTCGCCCGCGAACTGCGTCCGCCCGACCTCACCGAACACGCCGTCTCCGCAGCCGTGGTTGAGGGCTGAGCCCCCGAGATTATCGAGAGACCGTCATGCCCGCAGCACTCCGACCCATCGTCGCCCGACTCCCCCAGATCCTCCTGATCGTCGGGGCTCTCGCGCTGATGCTTCGGACCGAACGTTTCTTCACGCCGGGGACGCTCGCCAGCATCCTGGCCCAGGCCAGCATCATAGGAGTGCTGGCGGTCGGCCAGGCGTTCGTGCTGATCGGCGGCGGCTTCGACCTGTCTCAGGGGGCTCTGCTGGCGCTGATCGCGGCGATCGTCGGTCGGCTTTCGCAGGACGCCTGGGGATGGCCTGTCTGCCTGACGGCGGCCTTGCTGGGGGGCCTGCTGCTCGGTTCGCTCAACGGGTTTTTCGTTTCCGTGGTGAGGACGAACCCGTTCGTCACCACGATGAGCACGCTGCTGATCTTTCGAGGAGCGGCGTTCATCACTCTGAGCGGCGGCCAGATCAAGACGCCCGTCTTTCAAGGGCTGGATTCGGGATTCAAGTACGGCGAGACGTTCGTCTCCTTCCGTGGCCTGATCTTTCTGGCGGCTGCGTTGATCTCGTGGATCGTCCTGCGATGGTCAGTCTTCGGGCAGCACGTCTATGCGCTGGGAGGCAACGCTGAAGCTGCGCGGCTGGCCGGCGTTCGGACGATTCGGCTGCGGATCTGGACCTTCGCCCTCAGCGGTCTAGCGGCGGGAGCGGCGGCCGTGCTCTTTCTAGCCTGGGTGCGGATGGCGAAGGCCGATACGGCCGTCGGCTATGAGTTCGACTCGATCGCCGCCTGCGTGGTCGGCGGCGTGTCGCTTCAAGGAGGACGGGGAAGCGTTCTGGGGGCGGCAGCCGGCGCCCTGCTCCTTCAGGCGCTCCGGACTCAGATTACGATGAGCGGATTCCCGGACGAATACCGGACGTTCATCACCGGCGTGGTCATCCTGACCTTCGCCGCCGCCGACGCCCTAGCCCGACGCAACGAGCGAGCCTGAGCCAGCGGCTGGTCTGGCGTTTTTCAGGCGATTCGCGTAGGCTCCCCCGCGCGCTCGGGGGCCTCCACTTCCAGGGAAGGAAGTTCCATGAAGATCCAGCATCCGCTGCTGATCCAGACGATCGGCCATGTCGGTTCGCACCTGATTCGCGGGCTGGGGAAGACGTGGGACTTCCACTTCCGCTACGAGGATCCGGCCGTCGACCCTGAGGTCGCCCGCCGCGAGGGGAAGCGCTACATCTACGCGTTTTTCCACGAGGTGATGCTCTTCCCGGCCTATTACTGGAACTGGCCGTCGATGAACATCCTCATCAGCGACCACCGCGACGGTGAGATGATCACCCAGGTTGTGAAGCGGCTGGGATTCGGCGTCGTCCGGGGCTCGACGACCCGCGGCGGCGCCCGCGCACTCCGCGAGATGACCGAGACCATCACCGAGGGGAACCTCTGCGTGACGCCCGACGGTCCCCGAGGCCCCCGTCGGCACGTCCATCAGGGGATCGCGTATCTCGCCAGCCGGACGGGTCTGCCGGTCGTCGGCGCGGGAATGGCGTTCAAGGACTCGTGGCGGGCCAAGAGCTGGGACCGTTTCTGCGTCCCCAAGCCATGGAGCAAGGCGGCGGCCGTCACCCCCGCGCCGGTCTTCATCCCCCCCGACGCCGACCGCGAGGCGCTCGAAGCCGGCCGGGCCGAGATCGAACGTCGCATGAACGCGGCCATGGACGAGGCCGAGGCGTGGGTCGAGAAACTCTGATCCGGGGTTGCCGTAAATCGCCCAAGCGAGTAGGTTGCCGAGGCATTTCCGGACGATTCAAGTCCGACGGTCGGCGTCTCGATGAGCGCCCCGGTCTCCTGCGATGAATCAACACCCGCCGAGTCGACCCCTTTCGCAGCCGGTCCGGTGGTCCTTCGCGGCCCTGGCGGTCGGACTGATGGTCATGCTGGCGATCGGCCGAAGCCTGAAGCCCGACCCTCGCGGTTACGGCTCGCACGAGCGGCTTGGGCTGGCTCCGTGTTCGTATCTGGCCTCGACGGGACGGTTCTGCCCCTTCTGCGGGGCGACGACCGCCGTGGCCGAGACGACGCGGGGGCGACTGGTTCGAGCCTGGCGGGCCAACCCCGCGGGGGCTCTGCTGGGCGTGCTGGCCGGGCCTTTGGTCGTCTGGTTGATGCTGGGCGTCTGGACGCGACTGCCGATCGGCTTTCGCTCGCCGGGGACGCCGCTGGTGGGCCTGCTGTTCCTGCTGGTCCTGGTGGGTTCCGCATTCTGGTTGATGCGATTTCTTGACGGCCCGGCCGACATGGCCCCCGCCGGCGCGGCGCCGGTTTCAGGCCCGACCCGGCCCACGCCCGAACCAAGGAAGGAGGGGGCGGCCAATGACCCCCCGTACGATGACGAGGATGCGACGTCTCTCCGCCCACGCGGTGGCCTTCGCCCTGCTGCTGACCCTCGCGGGCTGCGACCCGCGGACCCTGATGTACTTCCTCCAGCCCTATGAGCCGACGATCCCCGCGCCCGGGCCTTCGCTGAAGGGGAAGAAGGTCGTCGTCCTGACCGCCGCGGATGCGGGGACGTTGAGCCGATTCCCGGGCCTCGAACGCGACCTCTCCCGGCAGTTCATCAGTGATCTGAAGAAGAACAAGAAGATCACGATGGTCGAAAGCGAGAAGGCCGGCGACTGGATCGAAGCCCATCCCAAGTGGTCCGACCCAGTCCAGGCCGCCCGCGACTTCGAGGCGGACGTGGTGGTCGTTCTGGAAGTGGAGAACTTCGAGACCCGGCACCCGGGCGACCTCAACGTCCTCCAGGGGAAGGCCAAGGTCCATATCCAGGCGTTCGAGCTGAAGTACCCCACCAACAGCAAGGGGAAGCCGCTGACCGACCAGGAGAAGGAGTCGGAGTCGATCTACGACGACTACCAGGAGTCCGAGTTCCCCAAGCGCGGGCCGATCCCGATGGATTCCGGCGTGGGCGAGCCGACCTTCAAGAGCAAGTTCCTCAAGGTCGTTGCCGACGAATGCTCCTGGCACTTCATCGAGCACGCTCAGGAGGACATGATCGAGGACGTCCGCTTCAACGGCCGTTGACCTCGATCGCCGAAACCTGAGATGAGAACCACCACGGCCGGGCTCCGCCGCGAATCGCAGGCGAGCCCGGCCGTTCGTGCGTTCTTGCACGAATCCCGTTGGAATTCGGTTGAATGCACGTCTCTCGACGTTTATCATCGGACGTGTGAAAGCGGCGATCCCGGTGCGGACGCGCTCTCATCCCACCTAGGTTTGATTTCCCGCCATCGCCCCCGCCCGAAACCTGGACCCCCTCCAGGAGGATCTCGGTGATTCTTGCCCGCCGATTGTTCGTGCGTGATTTCGCGTCGGCCTTTTGTCTGATCGCCTGCGTATCCGCGTCGGCTTCTGTTTACGCTCAGACGTCCAAGCCTGTCCGCGTGCGGATCTGGTGCGAGGGCGAGTCGTCGGCGTCCGTCTATCCCAAGGGGGTCGACGCGGCTCTGGCGGAGGGACTGGCTCGTCATTCCGATTTTCGAATCACCCGGGCGCGGCTCGACGAGCCTCAAGCGGGGCTCGCCGATCAGGCCCTCGACGACACCGACGTCCTCCTCTGGTGGGGTCGGGCCCGTCACGACGAACTTCCCGACGATCGCGCCGAGGCGGTCGCCGCCCGCGTCCGCGACGGTCGGCTCGGCCTTGTGGCGCTCTACGCCTCTTGCGGCAGCAAGCCGTTCCGACTTTTGATGTCGGGGACCCCCTGCGAGCCTGCCAGCTGGCGCGAGGACGGCCGGCCGGAGTTCGTCGCGGTGAGGGCTCCCGACCATCCCATCGCCGCGGGAATCGTTCCCTTCACCATTCCCAAGACTGACATGTTCTCTGAGCCGTTCGCAGTTCCCGAGCCTGAAACCGTCGTCTTCGTGTCGACCTGGGAGCGCGGGGAGACCGTCCGCAGCGGCCTGACCTGGACCGTCGGCAAGGGGAGGGTCGTCTATCTCCGGACCGGCTCCGAATCGTATCCCGTCCTGTTCCACCCCGCAGTCCGGCACTCGATCGCGAACTCCCTCTCCTGGAGCGCCCGGCGCCACTGAGAGCGGCCTCGGTGAAGCGAATGATGCGAGGCGGCAGGCTTGGGTCGACCCTGCGCCGGTGCGGCTGAGTTGTTGACTGGCCCTATCACGGTCTTATAATCGGTCGATCGAAGCATCCCGAGGGCGTCCGGACATCCGCAGAGGGTCGAAGCGGACGGAGCTCTCGAAAACGGCAAGCCGTGTAGACCAGCTATAACGCTTTCTTCAGAAAGCTGAGCGTTCCGAGGGTTCGTCGTCGTCCGGCGGCTCTCGCCTCGACCGATCGGTGGTTCGTCATGTGGGCGGGAGTCGCGCGGAGGACGCCCGGCCCAGACCTCACACCCCAGACGGAGTCAGCCTCGATGCGGAAAGTTCTTCTCGGCTTGGTCGTCGCAGCCCTGGCGACCCCGGCGTTCGCCAACGACAAGGTGAAGATCGGCGACAAGGCTCCGGTCTTCTCGGGCATCCCGGCCGTTTCGGCGACCGGCGAGCAGGCCAGCCTGACCCTTTCGGACCTGAAGGACGACGTCGTCGTCCTCGTCTTCCTCGCCAACCACTGCCCGGCCGTTCTGGGCGTTGAGGACCGCCTCAACGAGTTCACCACCGCCTACAAGGACAAGGGCGTCACCGTCGTCGGCGTTTGCGTCGCCGACCAGGAAGGCGACAAGCTCCCGGCCGTCGCCAAGCGGATCGCCGACAAGAACGACGCCAAGATCAACTACCTGTACGGCCACGACGAGACCCAGGCCATCGGCAAGGCCTACGGCGCCAAGACCACCCCGACCTTCTTCGTCCTGGACAAGAATCGCAACGTCCAGTACATCGGCGCCTTCGATGACAACCCGAAGGAAGAGAAGGTCAGCAAGCACTACGTGAAGGACGCCGTTGACGCCCTTCTCGCCGGCAAGACCCCGGAAGTCACCGAGACCAAGGCCCCGGGGTGCGGCATCGGCTACAAGAAGTGAGTCGGGACGCCTTCAAGGCGACCAACTGAAACTCTCGGGCCGTCGGACCTTTTGGTCCGACGGCTCGCTTCGCTTCACCCGATCGAGGAACCTGTGGCCATGATCCGCAAATCCGCCCTGCTCTCGGTCTGCCTGGTCGCCTCGCTCGCGTGCTTCGGTCGCGCCGGCGATACGAAGACCGACGCGGTGACGCTCCGTCAACTCACGTGGGCCGATTTCCAGAAGCACCTCGCCTCCACCAAGGACGCGAAGTTTACGATCGTCGACGCCTGGGCCACCACTTGCGGCCCTTGCAAGCAGAACTTCCCCCACCTCGTCGAGATGTACCACAAGTACGGCGACAAGGGGCTGGCCGTCGTCTCGCTGTCGCTCGACGACTACGAAGATTCCAAGGCGGTCGCCGACGCTGAGAAGTTTCTCCGCGAAAAGAAGGCGACTTTCACCAACGTCCTCCTGAAGGAGGAGTTCGGCGTCGGCTTCGACAAGTTGAACATCAGCGCCATCCCCGCCGTATTCCTCTATGGACCCGACGGTAAAGAGATCGCCAGGTTCACCATGGAAGACGTGGACAACCAGTTCACCTATGAGCAGGTGGAAAAGGACGTCCGCCAGCGACTCGGCGTCTCCAACTGACCTTGGGGCCGGCCGATCGTTTGTGTTACAGTGTCTGCTTCGGTCCGGACTCCTTCCTTGGGGCCGGCCGCCACTCAGAGTCGGTTCACAAGAGGCAAGGAAGGGGATAGTCCCCGGCCCTTTTGGAACAAACTCTCATACGAGAAAAGACGAACGGCGATGAAAGACGGCATCCACCCCAAGTACGTCGATTCCACGGTCAGCTGCGGCTGCGGCAACACCTTCCAGACCCGCAGCACCAAGCCCAAGATCGTCGTGGAAGTCTGCTCGAAGTGCCACCCGTTCTTCACCGGCTCGGTGAAGTTCGTCGACGCGGCCGGTCGAGTCGACAAGTTCAACAAGAAGTTCCAGGGGACCTACGGCAAGGCCAAGAAGGCCGCCGAGCCCGCCAAGGCGTAGTTTCGACTCGCCTCGATTTTAGGCAACGGCCCGCGGGACGTTCTCGTCCCCGCCGGGCCGTTTCGCTTCCATAGCGCTGGCTTGCTGAACATAGGTCTTTCGAGAACCCCATCGGGTCGTCCCTCGCGTGTTTGAGAAGCTCCAGGCCGACTACCGTCGCTTCCAGGAGATCGAGCGGGAACTCGTCGACCCGGCCGTGGCCGTCGATCCCGTCCGCGTCACGGCGCTCTCGCGCGAGCGGGGGAAAATTGCCAAGGTGGCCACCCTTTACGGGCGCTACCTTGAACTCGGCCGCCTGATCGACGAGGCCGAGACACTCCTCGACGCCGAGCGCGACGCCGAGATGAAGGAGTACGCCGAGGGTGAACTCGCCGGCCTCCGCGAGCGCCGGGAGGTCGACGCGGAGGCCCTGCGCAACCTCCTCTACGACCGAGAATCGGGCGCGGATCATGCCGCGCTCATCATGGAAATCCGCGCCGGCACGGGCGGCGACGAGGCTGCGCTCTTCGCCCGCGACCTCTACGAGATGTATCGCCGGTTCGCTGAGACGATGGGCTGGAAGTTCGAGCTGATCGACATGGAGCCGACTGAGCTGGGCGGCTTCCGTGAGGTCTCCTTCAGCGTCGCCGGCGAGGGCGCCTTCCGGCTCCTCCAGTTCGAGAGCGGCGGCCATCGCGTCCAGCGCGTGCCGCAGACCGAGGCCCAGGGACGCATCCACACCTCGGCCGCGACCGTCGCCGTCCTCCCCGAGCCCGAGGACGTCGAGATCGACATCCGGCCCGAGGACGTCCGCATCGACCTGATGTGCTCTGGCGGTCCCGGCGGTCAGCACCAGAACAAGGTCGAGAGCGGCGTCCGGCTGACGCACCTCCCGACCGGGATCGTCGTCAACTGCCGCGATGAGCGCAGCCAGCACAAGAACAAGGCCAAGGCGTTCCGCGTCCTGCGCTCGCGGATCTACGAGCAGCTCCAGGAACGGACCCGGTCGGAACGCGACCAGGCGCGGCGGACGCTGATCGGTTCTGGGGATCGCTCGCAGCGGATCCGCACTTACAATTTCCCGCAGAACCGCGTGACCGACCACCGGATCGGCCTGACGCTCTACAATCTTGACCAGGTGATCCAGGGGGACATGCTCGACCTCCTGAAGGCGCTGGTTGAGCACGATCGCCGCGAGCAACTGGGCGACCTCTGATCGGAACGAACCCCACGGAGAGAGGGGCGGCATGCGGCCCGATTCCCAAGAACCCGCGACGGCCGGCGAGTCCCCTCGACGTTCCGACGACGATTGGACCATCGGCCGGCTCCTTGCCTGGACGGCCGAGTTCCTCAAGAAGCGCGGATCGGATAGCCCCCGCCTCGACGCCGAGGTGATGCTCGCCCACGTCCTCGACTACGAGCGCGTGCAGCTCTACACCCACTACGAGGAAATCGTCGGCGAGTCGGCCCGCGGCAAGTATCGCGATCTGGTGCGTCGTCGCGCCGAAGGGGCTCCCGTCGCCTATCTCGTGGGTCGCAAGGAATTCTACTCGCTTCGGTTCGACGTCTCGCCGGCCGTGCTCATCCCGAGGCCCGAGACCGAGTTCCTGGTGATGGAGTTCCTCGCGGCGGTGAAGGGGCTGGAATCGCCCTCGGCGGTCGATGTCGGGACCGGCTCGGGATGCGTCGCCGTAGCCTCCGCCAAGCACTGTGCGGGGGCTCGATTCGTGGCGATCGACGTCTCGCCCGATGCTCTCGCAGTGGCCCGTCGCAACGCCGAACGGCACGAGGTGGCCGATCGCATCGAATTCCTCCAGGGCGACCTGCTGGCCCCGGTCGCCGATCGCGGGCCGTTCGACGTGATCGTCTCCAACCCGCCGTATATTCCATCAGCCGTCGTTGATGAGCTGGACCCTGGCGTCCGCGACTTCGAGCCGAGGCTCGCCCTGGACGGCGGTGCCGACGGCCTGGACGTCATCGCCCGCCTCGTCGATCAGGCTGCCCCCCTCCTCAAGCCGGGCGGTCGCCTGATGATGGAAATCGGCTTCGATCAGGACGAGGCCGTCCGGCGGCTGATCGGGGAGCGATCGGATTACGAGGTGCTTCCGACGATCTGCGACCTGCAGAAGTATCCGCGGGTGATTCGAGCCGCGCGGAAGAGCTGAGGACCACCCCAGCAAGCCCCGCCAATCCTCCCTTCTCCCACCAGGGGAGAAGGGAGGATCTGGGTTCCCGTCAGGGCGGTGAAAGCAGCTCAAATCTCTGAAGGACGCAGGGGAAACACCGATGCCCCGCAGCCTCGACCGAAGTTGGGCGACGGGGCGTCGAGTGGTTTCAACTCGTCCTGAATGCGATCAGTTCGAGGCGGTCGCCGTCGGCTTGGCCGTGTCGATGTGGACGGCTTCGATGTTCGGCGTTTGAGCCTGGCCGCGAGCATTGCCGCCCACGGCGATGATCGTGTCGTTCAGGCCCGGCAGGAGCCGGTGCGTCAGCCGGGGGAGGCCCCAACCGCCGATGGCTTCCCAGGCGTCGCCGGCGTCGTTCAGGCGGAAGATCCGGCCCGAAGCGCCGCTGTAGTAGATCCGGCCGGCGACCTCGAAGGCCGAGGTCCCGAAGCCTTCGGTGCGGCCGCCGCCGCCGAGGGCGGGGCCCTGCGACCAGGCGCCGGTGGCCGGGTCGTAGATGTCGACGTTGCGATCGACGGTCATGCCGCCGCCGACCAGGCCGCCGAGGACGTAGAGCTTGCCGTTGTGTGAAGCCACTGAAAGCGCCCGGCGCTGGAAGGGCTGGGGGATCGACTTCCAGCCGTCTTCAGGCTTGTCGAGGTTGAACGCGAGGGCGTCCTTGAGGAACGTCGACTCCTCATCCCCCCCCTTCATGTGCCAGCCGCCGGCGACGTAGACCGTCCGGCCGATCACGACGGCGTCGTGCGTCGAACGGGCTTCGGGCATCGGGGTCAGGGCCGTCCAGGTCTTGCTCTCAGGATCGAATCGGGAGAAGTCGGCGACCGAGTGCAGGTCGTGCTCCTCCCCAGACTTGTTCGAGGCGACCATACCGCCGAGGCGGTAGAGGTACTTGCCGTCGCTGACCAGGCCGAGGCCCTGA
This sequence comes from Paludisphaera rhizosphaerae, assembly GCF_011065895.1. Classification (NCBI taxonomy): domain Bacteria; kingdom Pseudomonadati; phylum Planctomycetota; class Planctomycetia; order Isosphaerales; family Isosphaeraceae; genus Paludisphaera; species Paludisphaera rhizosphaerae. Next base: position 94,374 of record NZ_JAALCR010000001.1, read on the forward strand.
AGGTCCTTCTCCATCGGCAGCTCTTCCCAGGTCTTGCCGTCTTCCAGGTTGAGGCGGCGGAAGTGCTTGGCCGTGGTGTTGACGTCGTACGAGTGGGTCTTGCCGATGTGGCCGCCGTAGATGTACAGCCACTTGCCCAGCACCGCGCCGCCGAAGCTGTTGACGGCCGGATCGGGGATGTTGGCGACCGTCGTCGCTTCCAGGGCGGTCTTGCCGCCGAGCAGCGTCGAGGCGGGGGTGAAGTTGAGCGTGGCGTAGTAACGAGTCTCGGCGAAGGGCTTCCCTTCCTTGTCGCCGGCGGTCGCATCGACGTGGTTCGCCCAGACGGCAGCCTTGCCGTCGGCGAGACCTTCGACGGCCACGCGGCCCTGCTCGTCGGTCGTCACCTCGGTCGACTCGCCCTTGGCCGGATAGACCTTCACGCGGGCCTTGGCGACGGGCTTGCCGTTGAAGAGGACCTCAAGGACGGGCGCGGTGCTCGTGGTCACGACGCGGACGCGAAGCTTGTCGCCGTTCTCCTTGACGCTGTCGGCGACGGCATCCGTCTGGGCGCGAGCGGTGTAGAAGAGGCGGTAGGACTTGTCGTTCTTGGTCATGACGCCCAGGTCGCGCTCGGCGTCGACGAACGTGGCCGGCTTGCCGACCCAAAGGCCGTTGCGCGAGTCCGCGGCCACTTCCGACGGGATGGTTTGGCCGTCGGCCGTGATCCGCAGATCCTTGACGTATTTCAGGAACGACGAGTCGGGCTCGGGGTCCTCATTGAAGAACGCGCGGAAGACCGTTTCGCCGGGCTTGGCGCCGGCCTCGGCCTTGAGCCAGATGAAGTGGGCCCAGGCCGTTTGCGGCAGCAGGGCCGCGACGATCGCCAGGGCCAGGAGCTTGCTGGAACGGAAGAGTTTCATATTCAGATGCTTCTTTTGGTTTCGAGTGGGATCGGGCGATGAATCGTTCGTGGTCGCTCACCCCTCGTCGGGGAGCTGAATCTTCTTGTGACGAGAAGAAGCCTTCGCTTCCTTCTGCTTGCGGAGCTGCCGCTCCGCCTCGTCCTGAGCCAGGGCTTTCTTGCCCTCTTCCGAGTCGGCCGAGACGATTGGGCTGGTCGTCTCGGGGGTGCCCTCGCCGCAGCCGGTGACGCTCGCCGCCGAACCCAGGATAAGAAGGCAGAGGGCCGTCGGGGTCATCATTTTGATGGACTTCAACGTCCGGCTCCTGGTCTCTCGTGGGAGGTCGTCGATCACATCGCGTCGGACGAGACGATCTCGCCGCCTCCGATGGTCGAGAGCGCCTGGTAGGTCGGGAACGAGATCGAGTCCTTGACGGTCCGCACGGTGCCGTCGCCGAAGAGGAAATTCGTCGTGCCGGGGTGGGCCGACCGGAAGTTGGGGAGCACCTGGGCGGAAGCCGGAGCCGCCAGGCCGGGCGCCGCGTCGAAGACGTCGGTTGCCGATTCAGCGCCGCAGTCGTTGACGCGATAGGCGTTGCCGACCGAATCGACCGTCCTGGCCGCCAGGCCGCCGATGATCCGGGCCGTCGAGGTTCCCGTGGTCCAGGTTCGCGACCGGCCGTAGGCCATGAACATCAGATTGTCGTAGTAGACCGGCCCAGCCGTGTTGTAGCTTGCGAGCGGGAGGCAGACGCGAGTCGTGGTGCCGGCGGCGTAGAGCTTGTTCCGCTGGTTGCCGCCGGCGGCTTCCCCCATCAGGAACGTGTTGCTGGTGCCGTCGGTCACCTCGGCCAGCCGCGTCGCGGTGTCGAAGCCGAAGGGGCCCATCCGGCCCGTCTCGCCGAAGCCCTTGATCGCGTAGCGGCCAGCCCCGGCGTTGAAGAGATAGTCGGTCACGGCCGCCTTGGACACCGTCCATCCGCTGCTCGACGTCGATCCCACCTCGCCCGTGGCCCGGTTCGAGGGGCAGAGAAAGGTCGAGAACTGCATCGAGAACGCAGTGCTGTTGGACCACTGCGACCAGCCGAAGTACGCCAGCGACCCCGAATACGACGCCGTGCCGAAGTTGAACGCGTTGAAGGCGTTGGTCTGCTCGACATAGGGGAGCAGGAAGCTGTAGCCGGTGAAATTCAGGTAGGTGTAGTACATCCCTCCCTGAGCGGCCGGCGGCATCGCGTTGTTCGAGTCCAGGTAGTTGTGGATCGCCAGCCCGAGCTGCTTCATGTTGTTCGTGCACTGGATGCGCCGTGCCGCCTCGCGCGCCGCCTGCACCGCAGGCAGGAGCAACGCGATCAATACGGCGATGATCGCGATGACCACCAGGAGTTCAATCAGCGTGAAACCCCGACGTCGTCCGACCCGGGTACCCTGCGACATGTGAGAAAGCTCCGATGCCTTGCGTTTCGATGTTTCAGGGAATGAGAAAGCCGCTTCGCTTCCATGTCGGTGAGGCGACTCGTCCTAGCGGTGGCGCGTTCCCTGGGCTCTCCAGAGAACGCCCTCGCAGACCGCTCGCCCAACGATGAGAGCGTGCCATCGCTCCCAGTTCAGCTATCGCATGTCAGCCGCTGAACGGCCTATTGTGCGATTGAGATTCAATCTCAGCGCCAAACTCTAGCGTGGACCGTGTAGGTTGTCAACAAGCTGGAAGATGAACCGATTAGAAGTGCCGTGAATTTCGAAATCGACGAACGCCCCGGAAGGATCGTGATCCCTCGGGGGCGAGCAAGGAAGGTCGATGTCAGCCTAAAGCGTTAGGCCAGAACGCGTTTCGGCGGTATGGAGCGGAGGTGTTCGGCGAGAGTCGCCAATGAGGGCCAGCGGTCGCGACGGTCCACGGCGACGAGTTTGAGGAGCGTGTCCCTGAGTTCGTCGGACAGTTTCGGCTGCACGACCTGGGGATCGGACGGCGGGGTCCGGAAACGCTGGAGGAGAGCGTTGGGGGAAGCGGGGGCGTCGTAGGGGAGCTTGCCGGTCAGGAACTGGAAGGCGACGACGCCGAAGCTAAAGACGTCGATCTGCTCGTCGATCGATTCCCGACGGATCAACTCGGGGGCCATGTACTGAAGGCAGCCGGTGCGGTTTCCTGGCTTTCGAAACGCGGGCGTATTGGGGACGGTCAGTCCGAAGTCGATGACTCGCGCCCGATGGTCGTGCGAGCGATCGACGAGGAAGTTTCGAGGATTGACGTCGTGATGAATGAACCCGGCCTGGTGGACGGCGGCGAGCCCCTCCGCCGCTTGAGCCAGCCATTCGAGCCGATGCGCCGTGCGGCCGAGCCGGTCTTCCTGCATTTTCTCGAAGGAGATCCCGTTGATGTATTCCATCACCAGGAATTCTTCACCCTTCGAGGTGATCCCGCTTTCCAGAGTCCGGACGACGTTCGGGTGGCGGATCTGGATCGCGATCGCCCCTTCGGCGGGGCGCTCCTCATGACGAGACGCACGCGCCTGGGCCGCTTCATTCCGCTCGCGATCCTGGACCTTGAGGCACACGAGCTTGCCAGACTGGGTGTCGAGCGCCTTATAGACCTTCGACATGCTCCCCTGGGAGGAGACGTCGGATTCGATCAGGAACCGTTTCTGAATATCGACGACAGGGCGACGGCCGCCGCTTTCCGGCGGTGCTGCGACGAATATCCCTTTGAGTTTGCCGATCATGTCGCCACGCCCTCCAACGGTCGAGGCTCGGGCAAGCAGCCCGGGTGGTTTTCTGTCGCGGGGGTCGCAGTCGCGGGGCTGTCAGGCTTCATTCACCGACCGGAAGGGAGGGGCGCAACCGGTCAGCGAGCAAGTCAGGTCGAGACTACCCCCGAAAGCTCATACGCGTGGCCCGAACGACTGTGACGAGACCTTGATCATACGTCCGAAAGGCCGCCTTCGTTCACGCCATCTGATTCTATCTTTCCAAGCGGTTTCCTAGTTTATTCGTGGCTGAGATTTCACGTAAATGCTTACGGGAAATGACATCGGCGCGAGGACGTCTCCGTCTCGCGCCGATTCGTTGGATCGGATCTTCGACTCCCGAACCATCTCTTATTGTGGCGCCGGAACGCGGGAGACCAGTTTGCCCGAGGGTGTGAGCAAGACGCCCTCCGTGCGAGCCAGGATGCGACGGCTGCCCATCAAGCTGGGGGGCTCGAACGTGGCGACCTTGACAAGCTTGGGAGCGCTCGGGGGCCAGTTCTCGTACTCGGATTCCAGCAAGAGGACGTGCTTGCTCTCCGACGTCTGGGGAAAAGCCAGATGCTGCGGGCTGTGCAGCATCCGGATCGGCCGACCGATGGCGAAAGCGAGATCCTCCGGCCATTCATGCAACGTGTAGATCGGCCAGTGCGGCAGGAGCCACTGACCGATCGCCCGACCCCACGGCCCCTGGCCATACCGATAGGTCCATTCCGGAATGTAGTAACCCGCGTGAACCCACTTGAGGCAGGCAGTGAGCAGGAGCAGAGCCAGCACCCCGCGCTTCGAGCAGCCGAGTTCGAAGGCCCGCCAGGCGAATGCCGCGACGACCACGCCTCCGATCGCGAAGACCACGCCGATCGGCCGGTAGTAGGTGAAGACGATGGTCAGGACGTATGTGCCGTAGAGGGTCACGAAAACCCAACCGCCGACCAAGGCTGCGACGATCGCGAAGAAGGCTCGACGCGTCGGCGACGACAACTCGCCCGACCAGGCCGCGCTCAGTCCGGCCGAGGCGACCACCAGGAGCGCAGCCAGCGCCGGCAGCGCTGACGCCGAGGCCAGCCCGGGGACGATCATGCCGCCGACCATCGCCGCGATTCCCACGCGCAGCCAGTCCAGCACCAGGCCGTCGGTCTCGGCCTTGAAACGCTCCCGCAGCGAGCCGCTCGCGGCCAGAAAGGCGAACGGCGAGAGCGGCATTCCCATCAACAGGCAGCCGATCGGCAGAGCCCATGCGGGTCGCTGGTTCATCGGCGTCGCCAGCGCGCCGAGGAACGAGCCCAACGAAGTCGGCAGCGTCCAACTGAGACGCTGGGTCAACGGCCACATCAGAGCCGCCGCCGCAGCCTGTGCGGAGGCGACCTGAACGGTCCAGACCAGCCAGGCGACCGCCGTCAGCACCGGAGGGACGATCATTCCGACCGAGAAATCCGCGTCGCGACGGCCGAGCACGATGACGGCTAGGCCGAGGATCACCAGCGGAGGCCAGCCTCCGGCCAGGAAAGCCAGCGAGGCCCAGACGCCGGTGATCCAGTCGGTCCGGCGGCTCAACATCCGGTCGAGGGCGGCGACCGTGGCCATTCCGGACAGGAAATCGATCCCCGAGCTTCCCGCGTGGCTCATGATCGCGAGCGACCCGAACCAGGCGAAACCGAACAGCAAGGCCGTGGTCGTCCTGCCATGGGCGACGAACCGACGGGCCAGGATCCAGCCGGCGGCGAGGCCGGCGACCGCCGAGGGCCAGAGAACGACGCCTGGGTCGGGACGTCCCGGCTCGCCGAGGAGATGGATCACTCGGGCGATGGCCGCGGGGAGCGGCCAGAGATCGGGCCGCCACTGGCTGTACAACTGGCCGACTGGTCCGAATCCCTCGCCTGCCGCCACGCCCAGCCGGGCGTCAGAGCCTGTCAGATCGGCGTCGCCGCCGCCGACGAGCACGAAGATCAGGCCGACGGCGATCAGCGTCGGCACGCACCAGGCTCGAGCCTCGGGGAGCTTGACGACGACCTTCCCCTCGTCCGCCCGAAAGCGCCGGCCGAGACTCGTCCGCCCGGCCTGAATCTGCTCAGTGGTCATGGGCGGCCTCCTCGGGCAGGGCTTCCTCGGCGACGGGCGGCAGGGCGACCTCGGCCGCCGCGGTTTCGGGGGTGTTCCGCTCGTCGATGGTGATCGGGTGGTGGAGGTCGGAGTCCGGTTTGTTGCGGGCCATGGCGTAGATGTAGCCGGGGATCCAGCCCTCGCGATAGGTCTGGCGGCGAGCCTCGGCGGCGACGTCATCGATCGTCCAGCCGTCGCGTTCGTAGCGATACATGGCCACCGACGATCCCGTTCGACACGTCCCCCGGGCGCAGTGGACCAGGACAGGCCGGCGCTCGGGGGAGTCGACGACTTCGAGCACCTTGCGGAACTGCTCCTCGCGGCCGAAGCCGTCCCCCGGCATCGGGAGATTGACGAAGCCGACGTTCATGGATTTCGCCAGGCTTCGTTCGACCTCCATCTCCTTGCCGGGGAGCTGGAGGTTGACGACCGTCCGGATTCCGTACCGACGCACGGCTTCCACGAGTTGATCGCTCGTAAGCTGGCCGCTGCGATAGAGGACGCCCGGTTTGACGACGTCCCAGTGATCCCATCGCAGCCTGTTCTGGCTGTCGAGTACGGCCATCCAGACGGCGGCGACGACGCCTGCCGCGAAGATCGCGCCGAGGAGGATTCTGCGCATTCGGCCCCGTCCTGTCCTGAGGAATCCGAACCGTTCCTGGTTCCGGCCGCTCGGAGCCGCAATAGGGGCGTGTGGTTGCTGCGCAGGGTGCAAGCCGGTCCGAGGCGGTCGGGCATGTTAGGCCAGTCTGTCGGATCGGTCAATGCGAACCACCGCCCGGGGCCGGACGCGCTTCTCACCGCCTTGCCGCTAAGCCTATCAGAGCTATAGGATGAAGAGGCTCGAAGCCTCTGGAAGCGATCCTCCCACCCCGGCACGGGATGGATGACGTGAAGGTGCCGTGTACTCCTCCACAGGGTTCCCCGATGATGCAACCTCACCTCGCCGGTCGCGCCGTTTCGGCGTTCGCCGTGGCGTTCGTCATGATGGCCGTCCCGGCCTTCGGCGACGGGCTCCAGCCCGCTCAGAAGGACAGCAATCCCCGGGGAAAGCCCAAGGATGCGGAGCTGACCGCGACCATCGAACCGGCCGAGGCCAAACCGGGAGACGTCGTTCAGCTCACCGTGCATGCCAAGCTCAAGCGGGGCTGGCACATCTACACCTTCGCTGAAAAGCAGCGCGACGACGGCCCGCGCCACACCCTGTTTGACACGTTCGACCTGGCGGGGTTGGAGGCGGACGGCGCCTGGACGGCCTCGAAGCCGGCCGAGTCCAAGGCCGAGCCCGCCTTCGAGAACAAGGTCTTCGAGTTCTTCGAGGACGAGGTCTCCTGGAGCCTCCCCCTCAAGGTTCCGGCCGACGCCACGTCGGGCAAGAAGACAATCCGCGTTCAGGCGAGCTACCAGATCTGCAACGCCTCCAGTTGCAGCTTCCCGGGTCGATGGACGCTCCCCGATGCGGTCCTGACGGTCGTCGGCGGCAAGGCCGCCGCGCCGGAGGCCTCGCCCAAGGCTGCCCCGAAGAAGAAGGACACGCCCGAGAAGCTCCGGCCTCGGGGCGTGTCGCTGGCTCCTTCGATCTCGCCGGCCGAGGCGAAGCCGGGTGACACGGTGACCTACAAGGTGGCCGTCAAGCTGGAGCCGGGTCTTCATATTTACGACCTCGAGAAGCCCGGAGCGAATGGGAACGGCCCGGTGCCGACCGCGTTCGACCTTTTCGACACCGGCGGACTTCAAGCGTCCGGAGCCTGGAAGCCCTCGCACGAACCGACGGTCAAACCTGAGCCTGCCTTTGGCGACAATGTGCTCGTCGAGTTCTTCGAGGACGAGGTCGCCTGGTCCACAGAGCTGAAGATTCCCGCCGGCGCCGCGCCCGGCGAGCATACGATCCAGAGCCAGATCAACTACCAGATCTGCAATGAGAACTCCTGCTTCCCGCCGACCTATCAGTCGCTCCCCGAGGTCGTCGTGAAGGTGGTCGATGGGAACTCCACGGTCACCCCGGCATCGGCCGCCGTGGCCGCGACGCCGGCCCCGCCCGCCGAGATTCCCGCTGCCGCCGCCGTGGCTGCGACGCCGGCCTCGCCCACTGAGACTCCTGCCGTGGCCGCCGTGGCTGCGACGCCGGCCCTACCTGCCGAGGCTCCGACCGCGTCCGTTGCGGCCTCCCCCGCTCCGGCCGCTGCGGCCGTCCCCGCGAAGCCGAGCGAAGAGCCGAAGCCCGCCTCCGCCGCTGCGACGGTTATCGGCAAGGCGCCGGCCGAGGAGGCTCCGGTCAGCGAGATCGCCCGGACGGCCCAGCAAGGTTTGATCCCCTTCCTGATCGCCTCCGCGCTGGGAGGGCTGTTTGCGCTGGTGATGCCCTGCGTTTGGCCGATGATCCCGATCACGGTCAACTTCTTCGTCAAGCAGGGGGCTCAGAAGGGCAAGGGCGGGACGACGGGCCTGGCCGTGGTTTACTGCCTGGCGATCATCGGGATTTTCACGATGGTCGGCGTGGTCTTCTCGTTCCTGTTCTCTCCGTCCTTCCTCCAGAACCTGGCCAACAACCCCTGGCTCAACCTGGTGGTCGCCGGCCTGTTCCTGGCCTTCGGTCTGAGCCTGCTGGGGATGTTCGAGATCAGCCTGCCGAGCTTCCTGCTGAACGCCTCGTCCCGCGGCGAAAGCCGAGGCGGGCTGGTGGGCATCATCTTCATGGCGCTCACGCTGACGATCACCTCGTTCACCTGCACGTTCCCCGTCGTCGGCGGCCTGCTCGTCATGGCCTCCCAGGGGAACTTCCTCTACCCGATCATCGGCCTCGCCACCTTTGCATCGGTCCTGGCGTTCCCGTTCTTCGTGCTGGCCCTCGCCCCCGGCCTGATCTCGAAGATGCCCCGCAGCGGCGACTGGATGAACTCGGTCAAGGTCGTCGGCGGCCTGGTGGAAATCGGTGCGGCGCTCAAGTTCCTGAACACCGCCGAACTCGGCTGGGTCACTCCTGAGAACGCCTGGTTCGACGCCCAGGTCGTGCTGACGGCCTGGATCGTGCTCTCCGCGGTTTGCGGCGTCTATCTGCTGGGCCTCTTCCGTACGGACCACGACTACGACGAGGTGAAGGTCGGCTCCGGCCGGATCCTTTTCGGCTGCATGTTCCTGGGCCTGGCCCTCTACATGGCCCCCGCTCTCTTCGGCCGACCGCCGCAGAGCCTCGTCTGGGACCGGATGATCGTGGGGATCCTGCCCCCCGACTCCAACGAACTCGTGGCCGAGACGCGGATCGCCAGCGCGACGGGTGCCGGCGAATCCGGCGAGGTCAAAGCGACCTCCACCGACCCGGCCCAGGCCGAACGCGAGCAGAAGAGCCTGCACGGCGTTCTCTGGGGGATGAGCCTAGACCAGGCCAAGGAGGAGGCCGCAGCCCAGAACCGGCCGATCCTCATCGACTTCACCGGCGTCAACTGCGCCAACTGCCGCCTGATGGAGCGGAACGTCCTGCCGAGGCCGGACGTGGTGAAGCTGCTCAAGGAGTTCGTGACGATCCAGCTCTACACCGACCGGGTCCCGATCGGCTCGCTCACGGCCGACCAGCGCGAGGAACTGGCCCAGGCCAACCAACTTCGCCAACTCGACCTGGCCGCCGAGCAAACCAACCCGTTCTACGTGATCCTTACGCCCGAGGGGAAAGTCGTCTCCTCGATGGGCGGCTACAACGAACCGCCCGTTTTCCAGGACTTCCTGACCAAGGCCCTCGATAAGGCCCGCGGCGCTTCCCGGGTCGCCCGGGCGGGCTTCTGAACTGGAGCGAGTCGTTCAAGCTGGCCAATCGCATCCAATCGACCCTCCCGGTGATTGGGTCCGATTGGCTTCTTTCGTGCGAGTGGACGACTGAAGCCAATGGGCGCAACTTTCTTGTAGGCATCGGGTTGGGGCGCGATTTTCACTCTCGGCAGTGGGTTCGTTCGATCGCTCTGGATGAAGCGTTGCCGCATACCCTCACGAGTTCGCAGACACTGACAGCCGCATTTTCAAAAGCCCTCCTATCTCTAGAGTGGCTCTCGGCGGCGATTCATATCTCTGAAATCTCGGACGGATGGGAGGGTGGAATCGATTGGTGGGTCACCAGCCCATGGCCAGCGTTAAGGTGACCTTCGCGTTCATGCTGAGGATGCGATGCACGCCGGAGAGGCGCGGTTTGTACAATCCTCGACGAGCAATGACGATCAGGAAGTCGCCTGCTCGGGTGCCGGATTGCTTCGTCGCCGGTCTGATGTACGTCCAGCAGCTCGTTTGACGAGCCGATGCGAAGCGGTCGTAGAGTGCCCCCTCATTGCCGTGGCCTGGCCCACAGCCCGGAGCTGATGGTGTTTCTCATGGGAGCCGAATCAGATGGGGACTGACTGGGAATACTATAGTCCACGGCCTGATGACGCTCGCATGGCCGCTGAACGCGAGCGAATCGATTTTTTCCGAGAGCAGCCGCTTGAGGCGGAGTCGAACTGGCGACTGATCCTCGTCCAGTTGGATGACTTCGGTGGCCCGCCGCCCCCAGAGTTCTACTTCGACCGATGCAGGGAAACGCTTCGAAGTCGTGGGTTCTCAAATGCGGTCGTCGACGAGATGGAGAGAATCGTCCACGAGATCGTCCTGCCCTACAACGAACAGTTGCCGTACCCCGATCTCTGGCCACGCGACGAGATCTTGGAACCTGCCATCGATTGGCATTTCAGGAATGGAGCGATCGACGAGGTCCGCAGAAACAAGTTGCTTGAATTCGCTGGTCACCTCCGACCTCAGTCCAGCACGTGAAGGTCGACCAAGAGGAAATATTGGATAATGTTTATATTAGAGGTTCAGATTTTAACGGTTGCAGCAGACTGGTACGAGTTCGATGTGCAGGTTACTGCTGTTATAGCCTCTCTTCGACGGCCCGAAGCAATACGACGCTCCGGTCGAGGCCTACCTTCTCAAGAGTGGCAAGGTGCTCGGAGATCGACTTCGGCGGGTTTTTGAGTAGTCCTCGCTGATTCTGGACCGCCTGATAGACCTCCTCCTCAAACTCTTCCAGCAATTGGACGAGGAAGGCGTCCGGATGAATGGCGGCGACACCGTGCGGTCGCGTCAGTTCTCCGGGAAAGTCCTTCAGATTGAAGGTGACGATGCTCTCCGCCCCAGCGTGGATCGCCGCTGCCAGCACATGACGGTCGTCCGCGTCCGGCAGGTTCAGTGTGGGGATCAGCGGCTCGTATCCAATCACGAGACAGTCTGGGATGGCCGCGTCCATAAGTCGACAACAGCGGGCCAGGCTCGCGGCGGCGACTTCGGGCCGGACGTTTAGGACGCTACGAGTCCACTCCTCGTGGATGGCGACGGTCCATCTTGGGCGACATGCCCCGGTGATACCCAGCCAGACGAAGAGGTCCCTCAGGGATGGCGGGAAGAGGATGCAGGAATCGTAAAGGACGGTCGGGGGGCGGCTCATTTCGGATCAGCGTCGTACAACCCCAGTTCACCGGTCAAAGCCGCCAACTCTTCCATCGACTTCAACTGTCCCGCGAACATCGTCTTCTTATAGGTCAGCACGTCGCCTAACAGAAGCCGGCGATGGAGACCAACCTTGCGGGCCGGTAGCGCCCCTTCATCGACCAGTTTGGCGACGTACGGGCGTGAGACGTTGAGGATGTCCGCTGCCTGTTGGGTGGACAACTCGGATTCGACCGGCGTGACGGCGATCGCTCGACCTCGCCCTAACTCCTCCAAGACTTGAAGGAGGGCCCTTTCTGCAGACGGAGGGAGCGTCATCGTCTCTCCGGTATCCACGTCGCGGAACTCGAGCGAGGACTTGCTCCTTTGAAGATGCGATGACAGCGCCACGCACGTCTTCTGCGCCATCAGCACTTCCGACTCTGCCGGTTCGATGATCTCATGCTTGTTGTTCGCCATGGCGCACCTTCCTCGCAAAGGTTTGAGGATAGTGTATCATGCGTCTCGAAGCCAACGCAACAGGCGAAATAAACGAAACAGGCTCGGCTGTTGTACAAATGACCCGGCTTGAACCGCGAAAACACATCGTCGTATTTTGATGTGTTCGCCGAATCCGGTTAACGAGCCGGCCGGTACAAGGGCGGCAATCCCAACCCCGAACGCACTTTCTCAACCTCGACGGGGTCGTTGACGGGGTGTTCGGGGACGCGGCCGGCGAGGACGTCGAGGACGCCTTCGGCGACCATGGTGGCCATGTTGCGGAGGCCTTCCTCGGTCTGGGCGGCGCTGTGGGGGGTGAGCATGACGTCGGGGCGGCCGATCAGGGGGTGGTTGGGGGGCGGGGGTTCGACGTCGAAGACGTCGGCGCCGTATCCCCAGAGGAGGCGGGCGTCGAGGGCGTCGGCCACGGCTTCCTCGTCGACGACGGGGCCGCGACTGGTGTTGATGAGGATGCAGCCTTCCTTGACGTTTGCCAGCGCCGCGCGATTCATCAGGCGGCGTGTGCTTCCGTCGAGCGGGACGTGGATGCTGATATAGTCCGACTGGCGGAGCAATTCATCGAAGCTCACGCGAGTCGCGCCAGCCCGCAGTTCGGCGTCTTCGGGGGGGCCGATGATGTCGTGGTAGAGGACTTGCATCCCGAATCCATGTTTTGCGGTTTCACCCAGTCGCTTGCCGATTCGGCCGAATCCGACGATGCCCAGCGTCCGCCCCAGGATTTCGCGGCCTCGCATGCTGGTGCGGGCGGCGTAGTTGCCGGCCTCCAGCTCCTTCATCATGATCGGGAAGTGCTTGGACAGGCCGATCATCATGGCGATGACGTGTTCGACCACGTCCTGCGTGTTCGCCCCCGGCGTGTAGACGACCTGAATTCCTCGGGCGGTGGCGGCGGGGACGTCGATGTGATCGAAGCCGACGCCGTGGCGGGCGACGACCTTGAGCTTGGGCGCCCAGCTCAGGACCTCAGCGTCGATCTTGCCGGCGGTCCGCGTGATGATCGCGTCGGCGTCTCGCGCCGCGGCCTCGATGGCGGCGCGGTCCTTGGGATCGGCCACGACGATTTCGGCGGCCTCGCGGACGAGCCGCATGCCGGCCTCGTCCATACCCGTCAACATGAGAACGATCGGCCGATCCGGCATTTCGTGTCACCAGGGGGAGAGAAAGCGTCTGCGTCGATGACGTCCGGGAGGATGGGTTACTATCATGAGAAGATCCCGGGCGACGGTCCCGGGTTCGGGACGACGTCCTAGATTAAGTGCCTTCATGACCCGTGACAATCCATGGACGTCGGCCGTCGTCCCCTTCGTCGTCGCCGTGGCGATCCTCGCTCGCCTCGCCGCGATGTTCCCAGCGTCGGGCCGATTCGACGATCCCGACAACTATCTCCCCCTGGCCGCTTCACTGGCGGCCGGAGAAGGGTTGTCGCACAAGGGACGTCCAACGGCCTATCGACCGCCGCTCTACCCCCTCCTGCTGGCCCCCCTGCTCCGCGTTTCGCCCTCGGGTGAGACTCCGACGACCGGGATCGCCCTGCTCCACCTGGGACTCGGGGCCGGGACGGCCTGGTGCGTGGTCCTCGCGGCCCGGCGGTTGGGGGCCTCGGAGTTTCGGGGGCTCGCGGCGGGCCTGATCGTCGCCCTCGATCCCGTGCTGGTGTGGCAGTCGCGCTACGTGATGACGGAGACGCCCGCCGCCTTCCTGACGGCCGCGGCGCTGGCGACGGCGGCGGCCGGCGGCTTCCGATCCGCCGGGGGGGCGGGTCTCCTGCTGGGGCTGGCGGGGCTCTGTCGGCCGAGCGCACTCCCCGGCGCAGGGCTGGTTGCGCTCGCCGCCGCGATCGTCCCGCCCGGCGATCGAAACGAACGTGTGAAGCGGGCTGCGGTACTGGGCTTCGCCGTCGTGATCGTCCTGTCGCCCTGGGCGGTCAGGAACCGCATCGCGCTCGGCGAGTTCGTCTGGACGACGACCCACGGCGGTTACACGCTGGCCCTGGCGAACAACGAGGTCTACTACCGCGACGTCCTCGACGGCCCACCGGGGCGCGTGTGGACGGGCCGCGACCAGTGGGCGTGGTGGGACTCAGTGAACCGTCGCACGGCCGGGATGCCGGAGCCGGTCGCCGACCGGTTCATGCGTGACGAGGCCATCGACCTGGCCCGACGTCAGCCAGTTGCGTTCGCGAGGGCCTGCCTTTCCCGTCTGGAGACCTTCTGGAGTCCGACCCCGGCCGCTGGCGTGTATTCAACCCGCGTGCGCGCGGTGACTCTGGCCTGGACGCTCCCCTTGTTCACGGCGTTCGCCATCGGCCTGGCATCGCCGACGTTCCGTCGCTGGCCGGGAATCGTGGCGCCTTGCCTGATTTTGGGCCTGACGATCGTTCACGCGTTCTACTGGACCGACCTGCGGATGCGTGCGCCGATCGTCCCGGCGATCGCGCTGGTCGCCGCTTTCGCCTCGTTCCCGTGGCGAAGGGGAAGTTAGGCGACGGCGGCCGGCTCGTCGGCGGCCTCGGAGGGGGACGTTGGAGGCTTCGCCGTGGGCTTGCGTCGGAAGACGATCCAGCGTGACATCGAGAAGCTGATGCCCGTCGCGACGACGATCCCGACCACGGCCGCAGCCAGCCGGTGACGGGCGAAGACCCCGAACCGACTCGGGAGATAGAGCCGCAACGTCAGGCTCACCACGATCCCGAGGGCGTTCCCCAGCGCGTAGATGAAGTACTGGCGGATGATCGATCCGCCCCGGGTGTCGTTGAACGTCAACCGGCGGTTGAGCAGGAAGTTCCACGTCAGGGCCGCCCCGATCGACAGGCAGCCCGCGAAGAACATCGAGCGGTTGAAACTCGTCGCAGGCTCCGGCGTTCCGCCGAGCCCGACCGAAGCGAGAAACCAGAGCAGGACGGCGTAGAGCGTGAGGTCGACGACCATCCCGGACGCGCCGACGATGCAGAACTGGACCAGTCGCGAGAGGGTGCCGAAGCGATGGTCCAACACGCGCTTGAGCTGTCGCAGGTCGTCGAGGCCGATGGGGTCGAGCCGCCGTCTGTCGTTCAATCCGGTGGGCACGGGGACGTCCAGGAACCGGCCGGAGCACCAGGTGAGGACGTCCAGCAGGATGCGCGATCCCGGTATGCGGGGATTCTCCAGCACCAGGGAGCCGACGGCCGAACGGCGGAGGGCGACGAGGCCGGAGAGACCGTCGGAAGTCCCCAGCGCGAGCCGACCGAGGATCGACAGGGTTCGTCCCTGGACGCCTCGAAGGCTGAACAGCCCGCGAGAGCTGTGGGGGACGCCGACGACGACGTCGGCCTGGCCGGCGTCGAGGGCGTCGAGAACCTGCGTCAGGGCGTCCGGGCCGTATTCGCGGGCGGGGTCGAGGATGATGAGGGTCTCCCCCTTCGCTGCCGTGAGGCCCTGGCGGAGGAGGCTGACGTGGTCGGCGCCCTCGTCGATGACCTGGATCATCGGGTAAAGGCCGATGGTCGACCGCTCCACGGGAGCAGAGCCGGCCCAGATCACCTCGACCGCGTTGACGCCCGGCCGTTCCAGCAGCAGACGCTGGTATTCCGCCAACTCGTCGTGGCGGAAGGCCTCCTCGCGGGTCTCCGGGACGATGAGGCTGATGAGGCTCATGGGCGGGGCCGTCCTTCCGTGGGAACCGTCGTCATTCGGCGAGCGCACGGTCGATCCAGCCGCCGCCGAGCACCATGTCGTCCTGATAGAGCGTGACGACCTGTCCCGGCGCGACCGCAGCCTGCGGCGTCTCGAATCGGACCCGAACGCGCCCCTCTTCCAGCGGCTCGGCGACCGCCGGGACGGCTCGATGTCGGGCTCGGATCTGGGCGTGGCAAGAGATCGGACCCTCGGGAGCCGGGGACTGCCAGTTGAACCGCTCCGCCTCCAGGGCGGGCCTCGTCAGCGACTCCCGCCGGCCGACGGTCACCGTCTTCGAGGCCGGCTCGATCTGCACGACGTATCGCGGTTCCCCTACGGCGAAGCCTAGTCCACGGCGCTGGCCGATGGTGAATTTTTCGATGCCGGGATGCTCGCCCAGAACGGTCCCGGTCTCGTCGACGATACTCCCGGCGGTTTCCTGATCGGGGCGGCGACGGTGAATGAAGCCCAGGTAGTCGTCGTCGGGGACGAAGCAGATCTCCTGACTCTCCGCCTTGTCGTGGACCGGGAGGTTGCACTCCAGGGCCAGGGCGCGGACCTCGGCCTTGGCGAGCCCGCCGATCGGGAAGAGGATCCGCGGGAGCATCTCTTTTGAGAGACCGGAGAGGACGTACGACTGATCCTTGTCGCGGTCGAGTCCGCGGCCGATTCGGGGCTCGCCGCCAGGGCCCTGGGCGATCCGGGCGTAGTGGCCGGTGGCGACGAAGTCGGCCCCGACGCTCTCCCCGTACTCCCAGAGTCGGCCGAACTTGAGCCAGATGTTGCACATCACGCAGGGGTTGGGAGTCCTGCCTGCGTAGTATTCGTCGGCGAAGTAGTCCTGGATGCGTCCGAACTCGCGTTCGAAGTCGAGGACGAAGAAGGGGATTTCCAGGCGGTCGGCGACGCGGCGGGCGTCGAGGGCGTCGGCGATGGAGCAACAGGTTTTGGCCCGGCGCTCCTCGGACTCGCCGTGGGAGCCGGTGCGCATGAAGAGGCCGACGACGTCGTAGCCCTCCGCCTTCAAGAGGTGGGCGGCCACGGAACTGTCGACACCGCCGCTCATCGCCAGAACGACGCGCTGAGGCATGACCGCGAGAGGCTCCAGAACGGGAGACGAGTCGCGGCGGCCCGTTGCCAGGCGGCCGCGACTCGGGATCGATCGATTACTTGGCGTTGGCGGCAGCCGCGGCGGCCTTGGCCTCGGCCTTGGCCTTCTTGCTGGCGGCCTTGGCGGCCTTGCGCTCGGCCTTGGCGGCCTGCGTCTCGGCGGCGGCGGCGGCGGTGAACCGCTCCTTGAGGCGGACGGCCTTGCCCGAACGCTCGCGGAGGTAGTACAGCTTGGCGCGACGGACCTTGCCCGAGCGCTTCACGACGATGTCGGCGATCCGGGGCGAGTGGATCGGGAACTTACGCTCGACGCCTTCGCCCTGGACGATGCGCCGGACGACGAACATCTCGCGGGTGCCGACGCCGGAGCGGGCGATCACCACGCCGTTGAAGACCTGGATGCGCTCCTTGTCGCCTTCCAGGATACGGACGTGGACGTCGACGGTGTCGCCGATCTCGAACTTCGGCAGCTTCTCTTTCATGCTGCTCTGCTCGACGGCGGCCATAAATCGGTTTTGCATGACTGTGACCTTTCGAGCGGCCCCTACGACGGGCCGGCGTGCAACGTGCGTTCTTCTTTTGAGGGTGGTTCGGGGTCAGCCCGGCGGCGGGCGGCGGTTCTCTCGGCGCCATCGGGCGATGGCCGCGTGGTCGCCGCTCAGCAGGACGTCCGGGACGGCCATCCCGCGGAACTCGCGGGGCCGGGTGTAGTGCGGGTATTCCAGGCCGCCGTCGGGACCGAAGGACTCGTCGACGGCGCTTTCGGCGTCGCCGAGGACTCCAGGAACCAGGCGGGCGACGGCGTCGATCACGACCATCGCGGCCGGCTCGCCCCCCGAGAGGACGAAATCGCCGACGGAGAGCAGCTCAGGCCGGAGGATCTCGATGATGCGTTCGTCGAAGCCCTCGTAGCGGCCGCAGACCAGGGTGAATCGTCCGCGTCCGGCGAGCTCGGCGGCCTTCGACTGGTCGAACCTCTTCCCCTGGGGGGAAAGGACGATCAGGTCTCCGGGCGGCTCGGCGGCGTTGCGGACGGCCTCGGCGGCGGCGACCACGGGGGGGGCCATCAGGACCATCCCCGGACCTCCGCCGAACGGTCGGTCGTCCACCTGCTTGTGCCGGCCCTCGGCCCAGTCGCGGATGTCCCACAGGTGGACTTCGACGAGGCTCTTGGCGATGGCCCGGCCGACGATGCTCTCACTCAGGAACCCGGCGAAGAGGTCGGGGAAGAGGGTGAGGACGTCAATCCGGAGCGGCGACTCAGCGGGTGTCATGGCCGACCGATCCCGAGGTTCACTCGGCCTTCGGGGCTTCGGCGGCCGGGGCCGGCTTCGGCAGCTCCCAGGACTCGCCCGGGGCCGGCTTGGTCACCTTGTGCTTGCGGAGCAGAGCCGCGACCTTGTCCGACGGCTGCGCGCCAACGCTCAGCCAGTAGCGGATGCGGTCGGTCTTGAGGACCGTCTGGGTCTCGGGGTTCCGCGACATCGGGTCGTAGTGGCCGAGTTCCTCGATGGCGCGGCCGTCGCGCGGGGTGCGGGTGTCCATGGCGCAGATTCTGAAGAAAGGCCTGTGCCGGCGACCCATCGACTTCATACGGAGACGAACCACTCGCGTGCTCCTTCCGAGCTTCCAGGCTCCCGATCGGGCCCCGCCGGAACTACCGGCGACGTGCGCGTCAGGGCGATTCAAGGTCCTGCAGTTAGGGTCCGGGGGCCGCCGTGCTCGAAAACGGCAAGGGCGGGCCGGAGCCTTCAGTGCTTCGTGGGGTTGTTCGGTACTGCGCCGCCCTCGTTAGGCCGAGGGCTGGTCGCGGTTGTCGCGCTCCTCGCGGCGCTTCTTACGTTCTTCCTTCTCGCGTTGTTTCTTCTGCTTCTCGCGCTCCTTGGGGGAGAGCCGCTTGCCGGTTCCGACCTTGGGGGCGAGGAGTTTGGCGGTGGGGTTGAGCGCCGCGGCGCGGCCCAGGCCGGTCATGGCCTTGAGCTTGTCGAGCATGCTCATCTGCGACATCTGCTTGACGAACGCGGCCATGGCGTCGAACTGCTTCACCAGGCCGGAGACGTCCGAGGGGTCCACCCCCGCGCCGGCGGCGATCCGGCGGCGTCGCGAGATGTCGATCAGGTCGGGGCGGCTGCGCTCGCGGGGCGTCATGCTGTCGATGATGCCCTGGATGCGCTTGACCTCGCCGTCGGCGTCGATCCCGCCGAGGCTCTCGGTCATCTGGCCCATGCCCGGGAACATGCTCATCACGTCCTGGACCGAGCCCATCTTCTTGATCTGGACGATCTGCTTGCGGAAGTCCTCGAGGTCGAATTTCCCCTTGGCCATCCGCTCTTGCTGGAGGCGGGCTTCCTCGGCGTCGACGGTCGCCTGAGCGGCGTTGACGAGGCCGACGATGTCGCCCATGCCCAGCATCTGGCCGACGAGCCGCTCGGGGTCGAACGGTTCGAGCCGGTCGAGCTTCTCCCCCTTGCCGACGAACTTGACGGGGACGCCGGTCACCTTCCGCACGGAGAGCGCCGCACCGCCGCGAGCGTCGCCGTCCAGCTTGGTGAGGATGACGCCGTCCAGCTCCAGGGCCTTGTTGAAGGCTTCCGCGGAAGCGACGGCGTCCTGCCCCGTCATGGCGTCGCAGACGAAGAAGACGTGGTGGGGGCGGACCTTCTTCTCGATCTGCACCAGCTCGGCCATCAACTCGTCGTCGACGTGGAGTCGGCCGGCAGTGTCGAGGATCAGCGTGTCGCAGCCCTTGCGGTTGGCCTCGACGAGGGCGTCCTGGCAGAGCTTGACGGGATTCACCCCCGTCTCGGAGAAGACCGGCACGCCGATCTGCTCGCCGACGACCTTGAGCTGCTCGACGGCGGCAGGCCGCTGGAGGTCGGCCGCGACGAGCAAGGGCTTGCGCTGCTGGGACGTCAGCAGCTTCGCCAGCTTGCCGGAGGTCGTCGTCTTGCCTGAGCCCTGGAGGCCGCAGAGCATGATGATCGTCGGGCCGGACTTCTCAAACCGGATCGCCGGATCGGACGGACCCATCGTCTCGACGAGTTCGTCGTGGACGATTTTGACCAACTGCTGCTCTGGCCGAACGCTCTTGATGACCTGCGCGCCGGTGGCCTTTTCCTGCACGCGCGACATGAAGTCCTGGACGACGTTGTAGTTGACGTCGGCTTCCAGCAGGGCCGTGCGCACTTCGCGCAGGCCCTCTTTCATGTTGGCCTCGGTCAAGACGCCGCTGACGCGGAACCGCTTGAAGGCGGAGGACAGGCGCTTTTGCAGGTCGTCGAACATGACTCGTCGGGTCGTCCACGGGCGGAAAAGATCGCGAACCGACCATCATATCGCCGGTTGCGATCGGTGGCAACGCGTTTTCAGGCCAGCATGTCGTCGCGAAGGGAACGGAGGCGGGCGACGGCCGCCTTGGGGGCCCCGTCAGGGCGGTGGAGGCCGCCGTTGGGGTAAAGGTGAGGAACTCCATCGCTCGGCTGGAGCCAGTTCACAGCCCGGACGAACGGCTTGGCGATCGCCAGGGCGGTCCAACGAGCGGCCCAATCGGCCTGAGAGGCCTCGGTCGGCGGGGCCGGCCACTGCCATTCCTCAACCTTGACGTTGGCGTCTGCGTTCGGGTCGTCCGCGGCGGAGGAAGGGGCGACGAGCGTGATGTTCAGCGGCACGTTCAGGAGCGAATAAAGATCCAGCAGCCGAGAGAACTCGAACAGATCCCGGGCGTCGCTGCCGGGATTGGAATAGCCCGGTGCGATCTCCAGCGCGATGCATGAGATGCCGACGTCCGATCGGATCAGGTAGTCGCTGAGGTGGAGCGGGCCGAGCTGGAAGCGGCTGTTGCTCATCCACTCCATCCAGGGGCGGTCGACCCCCAGGCAAAGCTGGGCGGCGGGGTCCGCCTGGCGGGCGACCTGGAGGGCCCGAGCGGTGATCCGGATCTGGTCTTCCTCACCCAGCCCCAGAACCTCATGTCCGGCTGGCCGGTTGGCGATGTGCCAGACCGGGACCTTGCCCCGGTAGCGGCCGACCACCTGGCGGACGTAATCGGCCACGAAACCGCCGATCGTGTCGACGTCGCCGTCCCAGAGCCAGATCCAGTCCGGAAAAGCTCCGGCGCGGAACTCGATCAGCGGCCCGATCTCGACGTTCAGCCGGTTCTTCTTGCCCCAGGCGAGCTGGGCGTCGATCAGCTCCCAGCGGTGCTTTCCTTCGGTTGGTGCAACGTCTCGCCACGGCACCGCGGCCTGGATCGAATTGAACGTGCTCGACCAGGAAGCCGAACCGGCGATCTTGGCGGGATCGCCCGTGAGGACGCATCCCAGGTTCGTCGAGAGACGGCCGGCGACGGCCAGACGGTTCTGAAGGACCTGCGACGTGTAGGCTTCCGTCAGAAGAGCCCCCGCGCGGGAGGACGCCTCCAGGCTCTCCTGGGCGGCCTGGAACGAAGCGACGGGGTCGTCGGACGCGAGTGCGGCCTGCACGAAGGCGCGGCGGGCTTTGCGCAGGAGGTCGTCGAGCGTCGAGTCGGTTCGGAGGCCCATCTGCGTCCAGTCGGCCGCCTGGTTGCGGACGTCGTTCAGCTTGCCGCGGGCCAGTTCCAGGGCCAGAACGTAGGGCGTGGAGCGTTCGCCGAGGGTCGCGGTGCCGACGACCGGCGAGCCGAAACCGGGGATCGGCCAGGACGCGAAAAGACGGCCGCTCTCGCTGGAGTCGCTCGAACACGTCATCAGGCCGTTGCGGAAGTCGAGGCCCAGCCGCCCGGGCGTCCGATCCAGGCCGGTCGTATAAACGCGGCGCTGAGCCGCCAGACGACCGGCGAGCTCGTTCGAGGGCAGCCTGAACTTGAGAACCCCCATGCCTTACTTCCACCCGAGAGCTTGGGCCTGCTGCGTTCCAGAACGGGCTGCGGGAACGGTCGGTCTCCGCGGCGGATGTGAGCCGTGCGCAACCGCCCACACCAAAACAAAGATATCGGCCCGTCCAGGGCTTGAACAGACAACCAAGCGCAAGTGTTGGTCCGAGTTCCCTCGGAGAACGCACGACGATACTCTAGATACGGTCGTCGACGATCACGGGACGCCGACTTGAGCCCGTCCCGAGACCGACGTCCTCCTCTTCTCCGCCTGAACGTCGGTTCGCAGCACCGGGGACGCTCCCGGACGAGCCGATCGATCGGGCCCGCCCTCCTGGCTCGTCCGAGTCCGCCATGCCTTCCGTTTTGATCTGTCAGGCCATGCTTCGCCGCCGTCCCGGTCGCTTCCGCGACGTGCTCGTCGAGGCTGGCTTCGAGTGCATCGACCCCGCCCCGGGCCTCGCCCTGACCCACGAGCAACTCCGCGAACTCATCCCCGGAGCCGACGCCCTGGTCCTCGGCCTGGAGCGACTCACTCCCGATTTGTTCGCGATCGCTCCTCGTCTCCGCGTCGCCGCGCGGACAGGCGTCGGTTACGACGGGGTCGACCTGGAGGCCGCACGCACTCACGGCGTCGTCGTCACGACGACCCCGGGTGCAAACCATGACAGCGTCGCCGAGCACGTCTTCGCTCTGCTGCTGGCCCTGACCCGCGAGGTGATTCCCAACAACGCCGCCATCCACGCCGGCGGCTGGGTCCGACGCCCCGGCGTCCCGATTCGCGGCAAGACCCTGGGACTCTACGGCCTGGGTCGGATCGCCCGCGCCGTGGCCGTCCGGGCGAAGGCCTTCGGCATGCGGATCCTCGCTCACGACCTTTTGCCGCCGGCCGCCGGCGACAGCCAACTGGAAATCGAGCGCGTTTCCCCCGACGAGTTGCTCGCCGCCTCCGACGTCGTCAGCCTCCACGTCCCGCTGACCGAAGCGACCCAGGACCTGGTCGACGTTGGTTTTCTCGCGAGGATGAAGCCCGGCGCGTTCCTCATCAACACCGCCCGGGGCGGCATGGTCGTCGACGCCGATCTCCGAGCCGCCCTGGAATCGGGCCGTCTCGCCGGCGCGGGGATCGACGTCTTCCACCAGGAGCCGCCTCCCCTGGATTGCCCCCTGAGAGGAGCCCCCAATCTGATCCTCAGCCCCCACGTCGGCGGCACCGATTCGGGAGCCGTCCAGGACATGGCGGAAGCGGCGGCGCAATGTATCGTCGACCTGTACCGAGGACGATGGCCGTCGGCATGTGTGGTCGACGAGTCGTTACGCGAAGGGTGGGCTTGGTGAAGGGGAACGAGATGGACATCGACCCGAGCGATTCGGCGAAGCGGCAGCTTCAGTTTCGAAGCTGTTACGTCTACTTCGATGACAAGGGGGTCGTATTGACGCCGGTCGGCCCTTTAGACCCTAAAAAGCCGAACTGGAGTTGGCGACGACCGATTTTGCCCTACCTTCGACTCTCGGGTGACCCCTCCGCCCAGGAGCTTGGCCTCGCCGTACAACGTGCCCTGACGTGCGAGCCCGTTGCACCGAGCACGACAACTGGTCCGGGCTCGGTCGAGGCGGCCTTGAAGGCCGTCGGATATCACGGCTTGACCCTATTGGAGCGTTCCTCAAGATCCTTGACCGTTGAAGATCACGTCGATCGAGTCGAAGTTCGGGGATTTTCCAACGAGCCCGATGCGTCTACGAAAATGGAGACTTGCTCCTTCGACCCTGAAAAAATCGGTCAGACGCTCCTCTCGCTCCTCCCATCCTGTCCGAAGCCTGACCCGCTCGTCCCTCCCAGGCCGGGAAAGTCATACTCCCTGCCCCGACCAAGCCCACGGATGGATGGCGGCGTTCCTCAAACCTTCGGCTACAAGCGCTCGTGGATCGTGGTCGACTCGACCGACGCCGAGGCCGTCGCGTTGGCGCTCGGCCTGAAAGAATTACGCGAGCAGACCTGGGACCTCGATCCCTATGATCTGGATGGGGTGTTCGTATCCCCCTCAGTCCTGGGTTGGACGTTCATCCTGGGTCATGACGCCGGATGGAGTGGGAACCCTGGACCCGACACGGAGATCTCGCAACTTCTGTGCGATCTGAGCCGACGTTTCGGCGAGGCCCAGTTCTTCACGAACCATCGTGTCGTATCACTGGCAGGTTGGGCCCGGGCCGTCGAAGGACAGATCGTTCGGGCCTACGTCAACGCTGACGACGTCAGGTGGGATGAGGGGGGCCTCACGGACGAAGAGCGAGAGTTGGGGTTCGAGAATTTCGTCCGTCTCGATACGAAGGTCGAGGAGCTGGGAGAGCTCGATATCCCTGACGAAAGCGATGTCATGACCCTCGCGGGCCGCTGGAGCATCAATCCTGAGGAGCTTGACGCGTACGAATCCGAAGGGCCGGGATTTCTCGGGGACCTTAACTGAACTTGTCGTGCGTTCGAAACGCGAGCGGCCGCGAGGATCGCGGCCGCTCGAGGACCATCGAGGTCGGAATTCGCTCAGACCTGGAACGACGAGCCGCAGCCGCAGCTCTTGACGACGTTCGGGTTGTTGAAGACGAACCCGCGCTTCTCCAGGCCGTCGTAGAAGTCGAGGACGGTTCCGTCGAGGTAGGGGTCGTACTTCTTCTCGACGGCCAGCTTGACGCCGTGGAACTCGGCGACGCGGTCGCGGTCGCTGGTGTCGGTGTCGAAGTTCAGGCTGTAAGAGAACCCGCTGCAGCCGCCGCCCTGGACGCCCACGCGGAGGACCGTGCCCTCGGGCAGGTTCTGGTCGGTGATGATCTTCTTGACCTCGTCGGCCGCCTTCTCGGTCAGGGTCACGCCCATCGTCGCTCTCCTTCGTTCGCCGGTTCGTCTCGCCCGGTGGTTCGTACTGGGACGCCGCTCCGTTGCGACGGCGTCTCGCTCAACAGAATCATACCACGACGTCAACTTGAACGTTGTTCGTCTTTTTCCGAAACGCTTCCCGCCGCCCACGCCGCGCTGTGCACGCGGAGCCTGGCGACGGCCTCTTCCACGACCTCGATCGCGAAATCGATCTCCTCGACCGTGTTGAACCGGCCGACGCCGAACCGCAGGCTCGCCCGCGCCGTGTCGTCGTCCAATCCCATCGCCCGGAGGACGTGGCTGGGCTCCGGCTCGGCCGAAGTGCAGGCCGCCCCCGAACTCACGGCGATGTCCCTCATGGCCATCATGAGCGCCTCGCCGTCGACGTAGGAGAAGCTCAGGTTGAGGTTTCCGTCGAGCCGGTCGGTCGGGTGGCCGTTGAGCCGGATGTCCCGCACGCGTTCGCGGATCCCCGCTTCCAGGCGATCGCGGAGGCCTCGGATCCGCGGCAGATCCTCGCCGCGATCTTTCATCGCCAACTCGATCGCCTCGCCCAGCCCCACGATCAGCGGGACGGCCGGCGTTCCGCTCCGCAGACCGCGCTCATGGCCGCCGCCGTCGAACATGGGTTTGAGCCGAACCTGAGGATCGCGCCGCCGGACGTAAAGCGCGCCGATTCCCTTGGGACCATAGAGCTTATGGCCTGAGAGGCTGAGCAGGTCGATGTGGTCGGCCTGGACGTTCAGGTCGACCTTGCCGACGGCCTGGGTGACGTCGGTGTGGAAGATGACTCCCCGCTCGTGACAGAGGCTGCCGATCGCTCTGATCGGGTTCAGGGTGCCGACCTCGTTGTTGGCCGCAATGACCGAGACAAGGACCGTTTCCGGTCGAAGAGCCTGGGCGATCGCGTCGGCGGCCACCTGGCCGGTTTCGTCGCAGGGGACGATCGTAACGTTCCAGTCGGTCTCGCGTCCGATCCGTTCGACCACGTCCAGCACCGACTTGTGTTCGACGGCCGTCGTGACGATGTGGTCGCCCTTGCGCCGGAGATACGGCAAAGCCCCCTTGATGGCCAGGTTGTTCGCCTCGGTCGCCCCCGAGGTGAAGATGACTTCCTTCGGATCCGCCCCAAGTCCGGCCGCGACCTGCGCCCGCGCCTTGTCGACCGCCTCGGCCGCCTCCCAGCCGAAGCGATGGGAGACGCTCGCCGCGTTGCCGTAAATCTCTGTGAAATAAGGCATCATCGCCGCCACCACGCGCGGGTCGGGTTTGGTCGTCGCGTGATTGTCGAGATAGACGGCCTGACTGGGCACGGGCCTGAACCTCTTGGCGGGAATTTTCACACCTTATGCAGCACAATTGATCTTAGGGTTGGAGCGTCGAACCTTTCAAGGAAGAGATTCAAGATCCGGGTTGTGTGGATCTCAACGACGGAGTACAAGGCCGATTGCCGCGATGCGCGAGGCCCTTCCGACGTGGAGGCGACGGGGGGCAGGGCCATCGAACCAGGGATGTTGAACCACTCGCAATGAGCCGGGCACGGCAGGAGGCCGCAGTGGCGTACGACAAGAAGCAGGCGACGGAGGAATTCGGCCGCTGGAGCGAGAGCTACGATCGCTGTGTGCTTCAATGGCTGCTCTTCGGCCCATCCCATCGCGCCCTGATTCGTCGAATCGACGCCGTGGCCGGTGATCGGCCGATCTCGATCCTGGACGTCGGGTGTGGGACCGGCGTGTTCGCCGGGCGTATTCGTGAGGCCATTCCGCAGGCCCGAGTCTTCGGAGTCGACCTGGTCTCCGAGATGCTCACGCAGGGGGCTCACCGCTGGCGGGCGCTCGCCGAGAACGTCCACCCGGTCCAGGGGGACAGCGAGCATCTGCCGTTCGCGGCTGGCTCCTTCGACTTCGTCACCTGCGCCAACAGCTTCCACCACTATCCCGACCAGGAGCGGGCCGTCGCCGAGATGCACCGCGTCCTCAAGCCTGGCGGCCGTCTGCTGCTGATCGACGGATATCGGGACGCCCCCTGGGGTTGGTTCATCTACGACGTTTGCGTCACCTACCGCGAAGGGAACGTCCACCACGCCTCGGCCCGGCGGTTCCGCGAGATCCTCGACCGCGCGGGGTTTCAGGCGGTCGCCCAGAAGGTTCACCGGGGAGCCGCTCCCTTCATCCTCAACGAGGCGATCGCCGCTGAGCCCGCCCCTCTCTACCCGGCGCCCCACTTCAATCTCCGCACGCCGGCGAATGCTGAGAAACACGCCGAAGTCTGAGTCGCGCTTTGCGTTCCAGATCGGTTTGTCCGGCCATGCGAGCCCGTCGAGGCGAGAATCGACGGGCTCGTCGTCGTTTTGAGAGGTGGCTGTGACCGGATGTTCTCTGTCGGTTCGGCCCGCGCGCTGGTATACCTGCTCGTTTCCCTGGATGACGAAAACGCCCTGCGACGGCCCCCGGTGACGGCCTCGCGCTGGTTGCGCGACGCCGGATGTTCCGGTGCGCCTCGTCTTGGTTGGATGACGCAGGGCGGAAGGTGGAGCCGATCGTGGACCGCGTCGAGACCGTACGTGCAGAGTGGGAAGAGGCTCTGGGCCGCGTCGGTCGGGGAGTCTTCGCGGCGAACATCGACGGTCAGCCTCGCATCCTGAGCGGCTCGCCTGACGGGCGGACTCCCGACGCCGTATTCATCCCCCCCTGCCCGCTCGACCGGCTGGGCGACGAGTCGTTCCGCCGGCTCCACGGCGTCCGCTACGCCTGTTACGCCGGGGCGATGGCCAACGGGATCGCCTCCGTCGAGCTTGTCGAGGCCATGGCTCGAGGCGGGATGCTCGGTTTTTTTGGGGCGGCCGGCCTCGGCCTCGACGCCGTCGAAAAAGCCATCGACCGGGTTCAGGCGAGTTTGGGAGACAAAGCCCCCTACGGCTTCAACCTGATCCACAGCCCGAGCGAGCCAGCCATTGAGTCGGGCGTCGTCGATTTGTACCTCCGTCGCGGCGTGAGGCTGGTCGAGGCTTCCGCCTTCCTGAGGCTGACCCTGCCGGTCGTCCGCTATCGGGTCTCGGGCATCCGACGCGATGAGCACGGGCGGGTCGTCGCGCCGAACCGAATCGTGGCCAAGGCGTCGCGCGTCGAGGTCGCCCAGCGCTTCCTGGCGCCGCCGCCCGAAGAGATGTTGCGGGAGTTGGTCGGTCAGGGGGCGATCACGGCCGATCAAGCGGCGATGGCCGCCACCATCCCCATGGCCGAGGATCTGACCGCCGAGGCCGACTCGGGCGGCCACACCGACAACCAGCCGCTCGTCGTACTCTTGCCCACGTTTCTCGCCCTTCGCGATCGGCTTGCCGCTCAATATGGATACGACCGCCCGTTGCGAGTGGGGGCTGCGGGAGGGATTTCGACCCCCTGGGCCGCCGCCGGGGCGCTCGCGATGGGGGCCGGCTATCTGGTGACAGGCTCGGTGAATCAGGCCTGCGTCGAGTCCGGGTCTTCGGACGCGGTCCGGAAAATGCTCGCCCAGGCCCAGCAGGCGGACATCGCCATGGCCCCCGCGGCCGACATGTTTGAGATGGGGGTGAAGGTGCAGGTCCTCAAGCGTGGGACCATGTTCGCGATGCGAGCCGCCAAGCTGTACGAGTATTACCGAGCCTACGACCGACTGGAATCTATCCCGGCCGCCGACCGCGCGAACCTCGAGAAGACGATCCTTCGGCTTCCCTTCGAAGAGGTCTGGAAGCAGACACGGGAGTTCTTCGCCCGCCGCGACCCGAGCCAGATCACTCGCGCTGAGGCCGATCCGAAGTTCAAGATGGCCCTGGTCTTCCGTTGGTACCTCGGGCAGTCGTCGCGGTGGGCGAACATCGGCGAGCCGTCGCGGACCGTCGACTACCAGATCTGGTGCGGCCCCGCGATGGCCGCGTTCAACGACTGGACTCGCGGCACCTTCCTGGAGAAGCCCGAGAACCGCCGAGCGGCCGACGCCGCGCTCAACATTCTCTACGGTGCGGCGGTGCTGACGCGCTCGCGAATCGCGGCCATGCAAGGGGTGGCTCCTCCGGAAGGAACCCCCGCGCTGACCCCCCGGTTCCGTGAAGAGATTGAGAACGCGGGGGCGATTTCTTAACATGGTTGGCCGAACTCGCCCAGACGCCATCGCCCAGTCCACCAAGATTTCCCACCCGGCCAGCATCGACGCTCGAAAGGGAAGTGACTTGAATCAGGCTGATTCTCCGCCTCCCGTCCCGGTGGCCATCGTTGGAATGGGCTGCCTGTTCCCGAAGGCTGAAGACCTCCAGCGTTTCTGGTCCAACATCCACGACCGCGTCGACGCCATCACTGAGGTCCCCGAGACCCACTGGCGACCCGACGACTACTACGACGCCGACCCCAAGGCCCCCGACCGGACGTACGCCCGTCGCGGCGGGTTCCTCACGCCCGTCGACTTCCCCCTGCTCGACTTCGGCATCTCCCCCAATACGGTCGAGGCGACCGACACGACGCAGCTCCTCGGGCTTCTCGTCGCTCGGAGGGCTCTTGAGGACGCCGGTTACGGGAAGGGCGGGCGCGACTTCGCCCGCGACCGGACGAGCGTGATTCTGGGCGTGACCGGGACCCTCGAACTCGTCGTCCCGCTGGCGACTCGTTTGGGCCATCCGGCCTGGCGGCGGGCCCTGGCCGAGGCGGGCGTCGATCGTGAGACGGCCGACGACGTCGTCCGGCGGATCGCGGACTCCTACGTCGGCTGGCAGGAGGCGTCGTTCCCGGGTCTGCTGGGGAACGTGGCGGCGGGACGGATCGCCAACAAGCTGGATCTCGGCGGAGCCAACTGCGTCGTCGACGCCGCCTGCGCCAGTTCGCTGGGCGCGGTCAACGTCGCGTTGCACGAGTTGGCCTCCGGTCGTTGCGACGTCGCCCTTTCGGGCGGGCTCGATACGTTCAACGACATCTTCATGTACATGTGCTTCAGCAAGACTCCGGCACTGTCGCCCAGCGGCGACGCCCGGCCCTTCGCTGCCGCGGGCGACGGCACGATCCTGGGCGAAGGCCTCGGGATCCTGGTGCTGAAGCGTCTCGCGGACGCCGAGCGCGACGGCGACCGCATCTATGCGGTGATCCGCTCGATGGGTTCCTCGAGCGACGGCGGCGGCCAGGCCATCTACGCCCCCAAGGCTGAAGGCCAGGTCAAGGCCCTCCGCCGGGCCTACGAGCAGGCCGGCGTCGACCCGACGAGCATCGAGTTGATCGAGGCTCACGGGACCGGGACGAAGGTGGGCGACGGCATCGAGGTCGAGGCCCTGGAAGAGGTCTTCCGGGCCGCGGGGGCCTCGCCTCGCTCCTGTGCGCTGGGCTCGGTCAAGTCGCAGATCGGTCACACCAAGGCGGCCGCCGGCGCTGCGGGTCTGGTCAAGGCGGCCCTGGCCCTGCATCACAAGGTCCTGCCGCCGACCATCAAGGTCGATCGGCCGCTGGATCGATTGGCGGCCGCCGACTCTCCGTTCTACGTCAACGCCGAGAGCCGCCCCTGGGTGGGTGGTTCGGTTCCCCGCCGAGCGGCGGTGAGCGCCTTCGGATTCGGCGGCAGCAACTTCCACTGCCTGCTCGAAGAGGCCCGGCCCGATCGTCCGAGCATCGACTGGGGCGGCGACGTCCAGATCCTGGCCTACTCGGCCGACGACGAGCAGGCTCTGGCCCAAACGCTCCCTTCCTGGTCGTCCGAGACGCCCTGGGCCGAGGTGCGAGCCGAGGGCCTTCGCAGCCGCGCCGCGTTCCGGTTCGATCACGCGGTTAGGCTCGCAGTCGTCGCCCGTCGCGGCGACGATCCGGCCGTCGTCATGAGCGAGGCCCGCGCGAAGCTCTCAGGCAAGGCGGTCAAGCCGTCGAGCCGCGTCTTCGTCGGTCGAGGAGCCGTCGAAGGCAAGCTCGCCTTCGTCTTCCCGGGGCAGGGTTCGCAGTACATCGGCATGGGCCGCGAGCTGGCCTGCCGCTTTCCGAGGATGCTCGCCGCGCTGGAACTCGTCGACCGGGAGACCTCGGAGACGCTGGGGGGCGAACGACTCAGCGATCGGATTTTCCCGCCGACGACCTTCGACGCCGACCAGCGGCGTCGCGATGACGAGACTCTGCGAGACACCCGTCGCGCCCAGCCGGCCATCGGCGCGGTCTCGTTGGGAATGCTGGGGATTCTCGAAGACTTCGGCGTCCGCCCCGAGATGGTCGGCGGCCACAGTTTCGGCGAGCTTTCCGCACTCCACGCCGCCGGCCGGTTCGAGGCAAGGACGCTCGCGAGGCTCGCCGCCGTTCGCGGTGACCTGATGGGAAGGCAAGGCGACGGCCCCGACGCCGGCTCGATGCTCGCGGTGTTCGCCACCGAGGAGACGCTCGCCCGGTCGATCCGCGAGCATTCTCTGGACGTCGTCATCGCCAACAAGAACGCACCGACGCAGTGCGTGCTCAGCGGGCCCGCGGCCGAGATCGATCGGGCCGAGGAAGTCCTCCGAGCGGCCGGCGTTCGGGCGAAGCGGCTTCCCGTGTCGGCCGCCTTCCACAGCAGGTTCGTCGCCGACGCCCGCCGACCGTTCCGCGAGGCGCTTGGCCTGGGCGCCATCGCTCAGGGAGCCGTCCGGACCTACGCCAACGCGACCGGAGAGGCGTACCCGGACGCTCCCGAAGCGGCCGGCGACCTGCTGGCCGACCAGCTTGCCAGCCCCGTCGAGTTCGCCCCGATGATCGCCGCGATGCATCGCGACGGGGCAAGGCTGTTCGTCGAGATCGGTCCTGACGCACGGCTCACCGGCCTCGTCGGTTCGATCCTGGAAGGCCGCGACCACGCCGCCCTCGCAATCGATTCCTCCCGAGAGCCGAACGGCCTTGTCGGCCTGGCGAGCGTCCTGGCCGCGGTCGCCGTCTCCGGACGCAGCGTCGATCTGTCGCGATGGGACGAGGATTTCACGCCCGTTCAACCGCATGGCAAGAAGCTCACCGTCCCCGTCTGCGGCGCTCATCCAACCCCCAAGCGCTCGATCGATCCCCCGCCGATTCGAAAGGCATCGGCTCCTGTCCCCGCCGCCGTTCCTGCGCCCGCTCGAAACGGGCACGCGCCGAAGCCGACCCCGCCGTCACCGCCCCGACCTTCCTTCGAGCGGACCATGAACTCCCCCGATCGCCACCCTCGCCCCTCGACGAACGGCAACGGCCACGCCCACGCCGCCGACCTTGCTCCGCCGGCCGTCACGCAACCGCGGCCGACGCCCACGCCGGCTTCGGCCCCCAGCGCGTCGTTGCTCCCCACGCCAGCGGTCCAGCAGGTGCACGATCATCTCCTGGCGCTTCAGCAACTCGCCGGGCAGACGGCGCGGCTCCATCAGCAGTTCCTCGAAGGCCAGGAAGTCGCGCAGCGGACGTTCCAGACGCTCCTGGAACAGCACCTTCGACCTGGCGTTGGCCCCGTCTCCGCGGCCGCTCCCGCCCCGGTCGTCTCCCCCGCCCTTCCTCCTGCTCCCGCTCCCGCTCCCATCCGAGCGGTCGAGCCTGTTCGCCCGGCGGCTCCGCCGGCTCCCTCGCCCGCCCGCGTCGAGGTTCCGGCTCCGATCGTCCCATCGGTTCCGACTCCTGCGCCTGTTGCCGTGATCCCCACTCCCACGCCCGAGGCCTCTCCGGTCGGGGATGCGTTGCTGGCGGTGGTGTCGGAGAAGACGGGTTATCCGGCGGACATGCTGGACCTGGGGATGGCGTTGGACGCGGACCTCGGAATTGACTCGATCAAGCGGGTGGAGATCCTGTCGGCGTTGCAGGAGCGGCTGCCGGGCTCGCCGACGGTGGGCCCCGACCAGCTGGGCTCGATCCACACCCTCGGCGACATCGCCAAGCTGCTCGGCGCCGGCCAGCCGGCGGCCGCCGCCGTTACCACCAGCATCGCCGCGGCCCCGCAGAGTTCGGCGGTCGGGGATGCGTTGCTGGCGGTGGTGTCGGAGAAGACGGGTTATCCGGCGGACATGCTGGACCTGGGGATGGCGTTGGACGCGGACCTCGGAATTGACTCGATCAAGCGGGTGGAGATCCTGTCGGCGTTGCAGGAGCGGCTGCCGGGCTCGCCGACGGTGGGCCCCGACCAGTTGGGCTCGATCCACACCCTCGGCGACATCGCGACATTCCTTGGAGCCGGCCAACCCGCGTCCCGGCCCGAGCCGGTCGCGCCGCCTTCGATCCCCGTACAGCCCGCACCCGCACCGATCGAGATCGCTCCCGTCCGACTGGAGCGGCTGACGCCCCGCCCCCGCCCGATCAATCGCGCTGAGCGTCGTGAACGTGTCCCGTTCGCGGCGGACGCCGAGATCTGGATCGTCGACGATCAGACGCCGTTGACGCGAGCCGTCCAGACGGCCCTGGAGTCGAAGGGGCTCAGGGGGAGGATCGTCGGACTGGACGAACAGCCGACGGGAGAGCCCGGCGGTCTGATCGTCGTCGCGCCGGCCTTGCCCGCGGCCGACCTTCCCAAGCGGGCGTTCCGGCTCATTCGCGCCCTTGCCCCGGGCCTGCGCAAGCGGGGCGGTGCGGCCTTGATGACGGTCTCGCGGCTCGATGGGGCTTTCGGCCTGGTCGGCCTCGATCCGGCGGCCGACCCCGTCTCCGGGGCCCTGGCCGGGCTCTCCAAGACGGCGGGCCACGAATGGCCCGAGGTCAGTTGCAAGGCCGTCGACGTCGACCGAGGAATCGCCGATCTCGACGCCTCCGCGCAGAGGATCGTCGAGGAGCTGATGCACAAAGGCCCCTCCGAGGTCGGCATCTCCGACCGGGGCGTGATCGAGATCGCCCTGGAGCGGGCCGAGTGGACGACGGGGAACCATCGCCGGCAGCCTGTGCTTGATCCAGGCGACCTCGTGGTTGTCACCGGAGGGGCTCGCGGGATCGCCGCGGAGGCCGCCGTCGCTTTGGCGAGGGCCTATCGTCCCAGGTTGCTCCTGCTCGGGCGGACGTCGCTCGCCTCTGAGGCGGAGCCTGCCTGGCTAGCCTCGGCGCTCGACGAAGCCGCCGTCCGGGGGGCGATCGTCAAGAACACGCCAGGCGTGACCCCTGCGAAGGCGAACGATCAGGCCAAGCTCGTCCTCGCCCGCCGCGAGATCGCCGCGGCGCTCCATCGCATCCGTGAGGCTGGGGGCGAAGCCGTTTATGAGGCCGTCGACGTTCGCGACCGTGAGGTGGTTCGCGCCGCGGTCGGCCGCGCCCGCACTCGCTTCGGACCCGTCCGCGGCCTGATCCACGCCGCCGGCGTTTTGGCCGACCGTCGCATTGAGGATCAAACGGACGACCAGTTCGCTCAGGTCTACGACACCAAGGTCGACGGCCTGCTCGCCGTGTTTGAGTCGCTCGATCCCGCCGAGCTTCGTGCGATCGCGGCTTTCTCATCGTCCACGGCCCGATTCGGCCGGACCGGCCAGGTCGCCTATGCGGCGGCCAACGAGACGCTCAACAAGTGGTGTCAGCTTCAGGCTCGCCGGCTTCCCGACTGCCGCGTCGTCTCGTTCAACTGGGGCCCGTGGGAAGGGGGCATGGTCACGCCCTCGCTCCGCACGGTCTTCGAACGCGAAGGGCTGGGCCTGATCCCAATGGCCGAGGGCTCGACCCTGGTGGCCCGGGAGCTTCAGGAGTCTCGCGAGAATCCGGTCGAGATCGTCGTCCTCGCCGATCCGCCGCAGACCGTTTCCGGGTCCCGAGCGGAGACGATCGAGGAAGAGTCCTTTGACGCCGACCTCCGCCCGGCCTTCGAGCGGGTCGTCGACGTCGACGCCTTCCCCGTGCTCCTCTCGCACGTCATCGACGGTCACGCCGTCCTGCCGATGGCCCTGATCATGGAATGGCTGGGCGAGGCCGCCTTGCATCGGCACCCGGGAATGGTGGTCGCCGGCGTCGACGACTTGAAGCTGTTCAAGGGGGTCGTGCTTCGCGACCACAAGGCCGTCCCGGTCAGCCTGCGGGCCGGCAAGGGGGAACGGCGCGACGCTTCCTGGGTGGTCCCCGTCGAGATGCGCGGCACGCTCGGCGGCGGCAAGGAGATCGTCCACGCCCGGGCCCTGGTGACGCTGGCCGACCGCCACGCCGAGGGATCGCGGACGCTCTCCGAGAGCAAGCTGTTCCCGCTTCACGCCGACCAGGAAGCGATCTATGAGAGCATCCTGTTCCACGGCCCGGCGATGCAGGCCATCGAGCGGGTTGAAGGGTGCGACGATCGGATGATCGCCGCCCGGGTCTCGACGTCCCCCGCGCCCTCGGAGTGGGCCGTCCGGCCGCTCCGCCGCGAGTGGCTGACCGACCCGCTGGCGATCGACGCGGCCTTCCAGATGATGGTTCTCTGGTGTCGCCAGCGGTCGAGCTCCAACTCGCTGCCGACGGCGGTTGGGTCGTACCGCCAGTTCCGTCGTCGGTTCCCGTCTGAAGGCGTCCGGGTCGTGCTGGTCGTCCGCCATTCGGGCGACCATCGGGCCGTCGCCGACATCGAGTTCCTCGACGACGACAACGTCCCGGTCGCGCGGATCGACGGCTATGAATGCGTCGTCGACGCCTCGCTCAACCAGGCCTTTCGCCGCAACCGGCTGGCTCACTCCAAGGCGGCCGCGAAACCCCGATGACCACGCGACGAAGAGGCGGCGTGGCGATCGTCGGCCTCGGCGCGGCCTTTCCCGGGGCTTTGGATGCGGACGCCTTCTGGCGGCTCGTCTCCGAGGGCCGGGACGCCACGACCGAGGTCCCGCCGGGCCGTTGGCTGCTCGACCCCGATCAGGCGTTCGCTCCAGGCATCGCCCAGGCCGACCGTGTCTACACCACCCGCGGCGGCTTCCTCGCCGATGAGGCGCTGGAGGTCGACTGCACCGGCCTGGACGTGGACCTGGCGCATGTGGTGCGGCTCGACCCCTGCTTCCGCCTGGCTCTACGCGCCGCGGTCCAGGCGTGGCGGTCGGCGAGGACCGAAGGGGTGGACCGTTCCCGCGTCGGCGTCGTCTTCGGCCACATCGTCCTGCCGACCGAGACGACCTCGGCCCTGACCCGCGCGACGATCGGCCGACAGGTCGAAGAGGCTCTTGGAGTCGCTCCGGGCGAGCCCAGCGGCTTCGAGCCGCAGAACGCCTTCCCGGCCGGAGCGCCGGCGCGGCTGATCTCGAAGGCTCTCGGGCTGGACGGCTCGTTCTACACGATCGACGCCGCCTGCGCCTCGTCGCTGTACGCCCTCAAACTGGCCTGCGATGAGCTGCTTACCGGCCGCGCCGATGCGATGATCGCCGGCGGGGTCTCGCGGCCGGATGCTCTCTACACCCAGATGGGCTTCTCGCAGCTCCGAGCGCTCTCGCCACGCGGACGCGCCGCGCCGTTCGACGCCGAGGGCGACGGCCTGATCGTCGGCGAGGGCGCCGGCTTGTTCGTGCTCAAGCGGCTTGAAGACGCGATCGAACAGGGCGACACGATCCTGGGCGTGATCCGGGGCGTTGGCGTCTCCAACGACGTCCGCGGCGACCTGCTCGCCCCCAGCAGCGAGGGACAGTTGCGGGCCATGCGATCCGCCTACGACCAGGCCGGCTGGTCGCCGGCCGACGTCGATCTGATCGAGTGCCACGCGACGGGGACGCCCGTCGGAGACGCGGTCGAGTTCGAGAGCCTGCGAACCCTTTGGGCCGACCTGCCGGGGGCCGTCGAGCCCGGCCGCTGCACGCTGGGCTCGGTGAAGTCGAACGTCGGCCACGCACTGACGGCCGCCGGAGCGGCGGGCGTGCTCAAGGTGCTGCTTTCGTTCCAACACAAGACGCTGCCGCCGATCGCCAACCACCGTTCGCCGTCGGCGAAGGTCGCATTAGAGGGCTCGCCCTTTCGGATCCTTCAGACGTCCGAACCCTGGCCGGCGACCCACGGCCGCCCCCGCCGCGCGGCGATCAGCGGCTTCGGCTTCGGCGGGATCAACGCCCACCTGTTGCTTGAGGAATGGACCGGCGGCGAAGCGAGCGCGGAGCCGGCGTCGGAGCCGTCCGGTGAGCGGATCGCGATCGTCGGGCTGGCGGCCCGCTGGGGAGGCGAGTCGGCGCGCGACGCATTCGCGCATCGGGTCTTAGGCGGCAGGCCCGGCATCGATCACGATGAGACGCTCTCCCGCCTTGAAGAGCTGCGGATCCGCCTGGGCCGATTCCGGATCCCCCCGTTTGAGTTGGAGGAGATGCTCCTCCAGCAGTCACTGACCCTCCAGGTCGCGGCCGACGCGATCGACGACGCGAAGTGGTCGCCCGACGTCGCTCTGCGTTCGAGCGTCCTCGTCGGCCTGAACCTCGACCTGAACACGACGAACTACCACCTACGCTGGTGGCTGGCGGAGCGTGCCCTGACGTGGAACGTCGAGCAGGGCTGGGGGCTTTCCGAGGAAGAGTTGCAAGCCTGGATTGCTGAGGCGTGCGACGCGATCCAGCCGGCCCTGACCGCGAACCGGACGATGGGCTCCCTCGGCGGCTTGGTCGCCAGCCGGATCGCCCGCGAGTTCGGCATGGGCGGACCGAGCTTCAGCGTGTCGAGCGACGATGCGTCGGGCCTGGATGCGCTCAGCATCGCCGCCGACTGGCTGGAGCGCGACGAGATCGACTCCGCCGTCGTCGCGGCCGTCGACCTGACGAGCGACCCGCGGCTACGGCTTGCCGCCGAACGATTCGTGAAGTACTGGGACAACGACGTCGATGAAGCCGCCGATTGCGCCGTGGCCGTTGTCCTGAAACGCCACGCCGACGCCGTCCGCGACGGCGACCACGTTTACGCGATCATCGGCGCCGAAGCCAGGCCGGTGATCCAGGTCAACGAGCCGCGACGGCAGTTGGGCTGGACCGGCGCGGCCGAGGGGCTCGCCACGGCGGTCACGGCGGCCCTTGCGATCAATCGCCGCATCGTCCCGCCGGGATCGACCTGGAAGCCGCGAATGAGCCGAGGGGCCGTTTTGCCGAGCTACTGGCCTCGCGATCGAGGCTGCGGTCCCAGGTCGGCTCGGGTCGCCTGGAGTCGGGGGATCGAGCTGGAAGACGTCGAGATCGATCAGGGGGATGAAGAGCAATTGAGGCCTCTCGGACCCGCCGCGATCGCCGTTTTCCCCGTTTACGGCGGCCTGGTGGGATTGGATCGATTGGCCGCGCTGATCGCCGAGTCGCCGGGCCGATCCATCGAACAGCTCGCCGCGATCTGGTGGGCCTCGATCCGAGGCGATGATCGCGGAGGCCCCTCCCTGACGTTCGTCGCCGAGGCTAAGCAAGCGCTGGCGGCGGCGGTCGCCGAGGTCCGCTCCAACCTCGCAGCCGGCGGCGCGGCGAGGCCCCGCGAGCGAGACGGCGTCGAGGTTTTCGAGCCGTTCGCACTGGCGGGAGACGAACCGCCGAAGGTGGCGTTCACATATCCCGGCCTCGGCGCGGCGCGTCACGAGATGGGCGCCGAGTTGTCGGCGCGGTTCCCGGAGTTGATGCGCGAGTTCGAGGCTCGCTATCAGACCATCGCCAGTCAGTTCGCGTTTGACTATTGGATGGACGCCGACAACAGCCCGTCCGCGCCGGATCATCGGCCGGCGATCCTGGGGCAGATCTCGGTCGGCTCGCTGATGACGGCGCTCTTCCTGAAGCTGGGCGTCCAGCCCTCGGCGGCCCTGGGGTATAGCCTCGGCGAATCGGCCGCATTGGTGTCGCTGGGGGCCTGGGACGATCGGGATGAGATGACCCGGCGACTGGTCGAGTCTCCCCTCTTCTACGAAGAACTCGCCGGACCTTGCCTGGCCGCTCGCCGCGTCTGGGGGCTGGCCGACGATGAGTCCGTCGACTGGGTCGCGGCGCTCGTGCCGAGGTCGAAGGAGCAGGTCGAGGCCGCGATCGGCGACGAGGCTCGCGTTTACGTCCTCATTCGCAATGCGGCCGACGAGGTCGTGATCGGCGGTCGTCGCGACGCGGTCCATCGGGTGTTGGAGCGGCTGCAGTCCCCCTCGCTGCCGCTGCCCGCCGTTAGCACGGTCCACTGCCCGATCGGCAAGGACGTCGAGGACGCCTATCGGACGCTCCACGAACTGAAGACGAACCACCTCACGGGCGTCACGTTCTACAGCGGCGCCTGGGGGACGGGCTACCTCCCCGACCACGGCACCGCCACGGCGGCGATCACCGCGCAGGCGTCGCGGATGATCGACTACCCGGCCGTCGTTGAGCGCGCTTACGCCGACGGCGTCCGCGTCTTCGTCGAGATGGGACCCGGCTCCGATTGCACGCGACTCGTGCAGAAGATCCTTGGCGATCGCCCCCACGTCGCCGTCACGGCCGACGAGCCGGCCCTCGACACGATGCACGCCCTATTCCGGGCGATCGGCTCACTGTTCGCGGCGGGCGTGCCTGTCGACCTGGACTTCCTGTATCCGGCCGAGTTGGCGACGGAACCGACACCGGAGGCCAACCTCCGCGAGATCGTCATCGAACGCCGCGATGCGCCGTTGCGGCTTCCGGTCGCCCCTCCCCGCCGCCTGTCTCCAGCCGTCGTACCCGAGCCCGCATTCCCCGCGCCCCTTCCGGACCCCTCGCCGATCATGACCCCGACGACTCCCGACGGCCTCCCCAACCTGACGCGCGGATTCCTCGAATCGCAGCAGGCCGCGGCCTCGGCCCACGAGGTTTTCCTGAGGCTGGCGCGGTCGTATTCCGAGACGATGGGCGGCGGAATCGCCGCGCTCCTTGCTGAGCCGTCCCACGTCTTCCCCCCTGGAGGGGGAAGACAGACCGCGGAGCGGTCAGTTGAGGGGGACGACCGGCGCGGGGTTGATGGTCAGTCGTCGGACGCACGTCCGGAGCCGGTCGTCCCCCTCATCCGGCCCTTCGGGCCACCTTCCCCCACAAGGGGGGAAGGCCGTCAATTCGAGGTCGCTGCCGCGCTTGATCGCGACCAGTGCCTGGAATACGCGATTGGTTCGATCGGCTCGGTTCTCGGGTCGCGATACGCCGAGATCGATTCTTATCCCACCCGCGTTCGGCTGCCCGACGAGCCGTTGATGCTCGTCGATCGGATCATGAGCGTAGAGGGGACGCAATTTGAGCTGGGGCACGGCCGGGTCGTGACCGAGCACGACGTTCTTCACGACGGCTGGTATCTCGACGGCGGCCGGATCGCGGCCTGTGTGGCGATTGAGGCGGGGCAGGCGGACCTGTTCCTCTCGGGATGGCTGGGGATCGACTTCATTACGAAGGGGTTGGCCGTCTATCGGCTGCTCGACGCCACCGTGACTTTCCACCGGCCGCTGCCCGAGCCGGGTGCGGTAATCAACTACGACATCAAGATCAGCGGCTTCTTCCGGCAAGGGGAGACTCACCTCTTCCGCTTCGAGTTCGTCGGGACGGTCGACGGCGAGCCGTTGTTGACGATGAAGGACGGCTGCGCGGGGTTCTTCTCGGCCGGGGAACTGGCCGCAGGCAAGGGCGTCGTCCCGAGGCCCCTCGACGCCGCCCCTCGACCCGGGAAGCGACCCGACGACTGGCGCGAACTGGCCCCTCCCACGCCCTGCAGGCTCGACCGGAACCAGGTCGACGCGCTCCGCGCCGGGGACCTCGCCGCTGCGTTCGGCTCGCCGTTCGATCGGCTTGACCTGCCCCGTCCCTTCCCACTGCCGGGCGGGTTGATGACGCTCGTCCATCGCGTGGAGACGCTCGACCCGAAGGGAGGTCGGTTCGGCCTGGGCCAGATCCGCGCCGAGGCCGACGTCCAGCCCGACGACTGGTTCATGGTCTGTCATTTCGTCGACGACCGGGTCATGCCGGGCACGCTCATGTACGAGTGCTGCCTGCACACCTTCCGCATCTTCCTGACGCGGCTCGGGTGGGTGGGCGCGGCGGATCGCGTCCGGTTCGAGCCCCTGCCGGGCGTCGCCAATCGCCTGCGATGTCGGGGGCAGGTGACCGAGTCGACCCGAGTCGTCACCTACGAGGTGACCGTCAAGGAACTCGGCTACGGCCCTGAGCCCTTCGCGATCGCCGACGCCCTGATGTACGCCGACGGCAAGCCGATCGTCGAGATCAGCGACATGGCGATCCGGCTGGCCGGGACCAGCCGCGAGGAGATCGAGGCCCTGTGGGATAAGGCACGGCCGGCGTCTTCCTCGTCCTCCTCGGCCCTCGTCTACGGCAAGGAACAGATCCTCGCGTTCGCCGAAGGGAAGCCGTCGGCCTGCTTCGGCGAACGCTACCGACCATTCGACGAAGGTCGGTTCATCGCCCGGCTTCCTCGGCCGCCGTATCAGTTCATGGATCGCGCGACGATCCTCGAAGGGCGTCCCTGGGAGCAGGCGGTTGGGACGACGGCCGAGGTCGTCTACGACGCTCCGCCGGTCGCCTGGTACTTCGAGGCCGACCGCCAGCCGAGGATGCCGTACGCGGTTCTCGTGGAAGCCGCGCTCCAGCCGTGCGGGTTCGTTTCGGCCTTCATGGGCTCGGCCCTCCTGAGCGACGAGCCGCTCAAGTTCCGGAACCTGGGTGGCCGGGCCGTCCAGCACCGAGTCATCGGCCCGGATTCCGGCCCGCTCACGACGACGGCCCGGGTGACGAAGATCAACCGCTCGGCCGGCATGATCATCCAGAACTATGAGATGACGGTCCGCGACCGCGAGGGGATTGTCCTGGAAGGCGACACCTACTTCGGATTCTTCCACCCCCAGGCGCTGGCGAATCAGGTCGGGATCCCGGACGTCTCCCCCTACGTTCTGACGGATGAGGAACGCGCGGCCTCTCGATCGTTCCCCATTCCCGATCGAGCCCCCCTGCCCGACCGCCGCTGGCGGATGGTGGACCGAATTACGGCGCTGATCTCTCAAGGCGGCCCTGGCGGTTTGGGCTTCGTCGCGGGAGAGACCGACGTCGACCCCTCGGCCTGGTTCTTCCAGGCGCACTTTCTGGGCGACCCGGTGTGGCCGGGGTCATTGGGCTTGGAATCGCTGCTGCAACTCCTTAAAGTCTTTGCTGAAGCGAGATGGGGCCTCGACGAGCGCGCCGTGTTCGATTCGCCCGGAATCGGCGCGGAGCACGAATGGATTTATCGCGGCCAGATCGCCCCCGGCTCGCGCCTTGTCGCGACGCAGGCCTGGATCACCGGCGTGGACGACGCCCGACGGCGAGTCACGGCCGACGGCGTCCTGTCGGTCGACGGCAGGGTCATTTACCGGATGTCGGGTTATACGCTCGACGTCCGACCCGACTGATCGCGGTCCTTCCCCCCAGGCGGTGACCTCCCGATGGCATCGATGAAATACCAGAACGTCTACGTGGAGGCGTTCGGCTACGAAGTCGCCCCCGTGGTCGTCTCGTCGGCCGAGCTGGAGGAACGGCTCGCACCCGTTTACGAGAAGCTCTATCTGAACGTCGGTCAGCTTGAGGCCCTCACGGGGATCGTCGAGCGGCGGTGGTG
This sequence comes from Paludisphaera rhizosphaerae, assembly GCF_011065895.1. Classification (NCBI taxonomy): domain Bacteria; kingdom Pseudomonadati; phylum Planctomycetota; class Planctomycetia; order Isosphaerales; family Isosphaeraceae; genus Paludisphaera; species Paludisphaera rhizosphaerae. Next base: position 135,972 of record NZ_JAALCR010000001.1, read on the forward strand.
GGAGGAAGGCCATCGCGTCTCCGACGGCGCGATCGTCGCGGCCTCGCGGGCGCTCGAGGCCGCGGACATGCCGGCCGACCGGATCGAGGCGGTCGTCTACGGCGGCGTCTGCCGCGAGAACTACGAGCCGGCCACCGCCTGCCGGGTCGCCGCCGAGCTTTCGGTGAGCCCGGGCGCGATCGTCCACGACGTTGGCAACGCCTGCCTCGGCGTGATCGACGGCATGATCGACGTCGCCAACAGGATCGAGCTGGGCCAGATCCGCGCGGGGCTCGTCGTGGCCTGCGAGACGGCCCGCGAGATCAACGAGGTCATGATCGCCCGGATGCTCCAGAATCCGACGATGGACTTCTTCAAGCAGGCTCTGGCCACACTGACCGGCGGCTCCGGGGCGGTGGCCGTGCTCCTGACGGACGCCTCGCTCTCGCGTTCCAAGCGCAGGCGGTTGCTGGGAGGCGCGATGAAGTCGGCGCCCCAGCATCACGAGCTTTGCCGATGGGGCGTCGAGGCGGCTGGGTCGGAGTTCCCGGGCCTGCTCCGCGCGTTCACCGCGACCGACTCGGCGGCCGTCCTGAGTCATGGCGTCGAGCTGGGGGTGAAGACCTGGCAGGCGTTCCTCGGCAGCCTGGGCTGGATCAAGGACCGGGTCGACCGGGTGATCTGCCACCAGGTGGGCGGCTCACATCGCGACGCCATCCTGCAGTCGATCGGCGTCCCCGTGGAGAAGGACTTCTCGACGTTCGCCTACCTGGGGAACATGGGGACCGTGGCCCTGCCGCTGACCGCCGCCATCGCCGAGGACCGCGGCGTCATCAAGCCTGGCGACCGGACGGCGTTCCTGGGGATCGGCAGCGGCCTGAACTGCCTGATGCTGGGGCTGGAGTGGTAATGGCGACGATGACGACCGCGACGGCCCCTTCCCTTCGCTCCAACAGCCCCGAACTCGCCGAGTTCCTCGCCGCCCATCCCGGCCGAGATTTCGTCCGCGATGGCCTGCGGCAGCACTATCTCGACGAGGGCGACGGCGCTCCCGTCGTCATGCTCCACGGTAATCCGACGTGGTCGTTCTTCTATCGCCGGCTTGTCGAGGTTGTCTCGCCGACGCGCCGGGCGATCGTCCCCGACCACATCGGCTGCGGCCTCTCCGACAAGCCCGACGACTCCCGATACGCCTACACGTTGGAGAGCCGCGTCGACGACCTCGAACGCCTGCTCGACCACCTGGGCGTTGTGGAGGACATCTCGCTCGTCCTGCACGACTGGGGCGGGATGATCGGCTCGGCGTTCGCGGCGCGACACCCGGAGCGGATCGCGAAGATCGTCGTGATGAACACGGCCGGCTTCCACATGCCGAGCGACAAGACGTTTCCCTGGGCGCTCCACCTCTGCCGAGACACCCCGTTGGGGGCCCTCGCGGTGCGCGGACTCAACGCCTTCGCCCGAGGAACGGCCTGGATCGGCTGCAAGAACGAACGCATGCCGCGCTCGCTGCGAGACGCCTACGCCGCCCCTTACGACGACTGGGCCAACCGCATCGCCACTCTGCGGTTCGTCCAGGACATTCCGCTCAAGCCGGGAGATCGCGCCTACGACCTGGTCACCCAGACCCAGGACCGGCTGCCGCTGTTGGCGAACGTCCCCATGTTGATCGCCTGGGGGATGAAGGACTTCGTCTTCGACGAGCCTTTCCTCAAGGAGTGGGAGCGACGGTTCCCGGCTGCCGCCGTCCGACGGTATCCGAATGCCGGCCATTACGTCCTGGAGGACGAGGCCGTGACGCTGGTCCCGATGATCCGCGACTTCCTCGACGGAGCGACGGAGGGCCGGACCGATGGCCGCTCGGGCTGAGGCGGCCTCGGCCAACATCGCCGGGCGTCTGAGCGAGGTCGCCGAGCTTCGGCCCCATCAGGCCGCGGTGGTCGTCCCGCAGGGGCGTGGGGCGGGCGGGAAGATGCGATACGCGCACTTCACCTTCCGCCAACTCGATCGCGACAGCGACGCCGTCGCCGCCGGCCTGATCGCTGATCGCGTTGCGGTCGGCACTCGCGCCGCGGTGATGATCCCTCCCGGCCTCGATTTCTTCTCGCTGGTGTTCGGCCTGTTCAAAGCCGGAGTCGTTCCCGTTCTCATCGACCCAGGGATGGGCGTGAAGAGCCTGGGCAAATGCCTGGACGAGGCCGAGCCCGAGCTGTTCATCGGGATCCTGAAGGCCGTCGTCGCCCGTCGCGTGCTGGGCTGGGGGAAGCGCTCGGTGCGCCGGGTCGTCCTGGCCGGCCGAGCTGGTCGATTGCCGACCCACCGGGGACGTTCTGTCGACGCTCTTCGTGCGAAGGGACGCCGCGCGATCGCCGAGGGGAAGATTCCGAGCCCCGTGATGCGGGGCGTCGGCGAGGGCGAACCGGCGGCGATTCTCTTCACCAGCGGCAGCACGGGGATCCCCAAGGGGGCCGTCTACACGCACTCGATCTTCGAGGCCCAGATCGCCGCATTCCGCGAGCTGTACGACATCCAGCCCGGCGAGGTGGACCTCTGCACGTTCCCCCTCTTCGCGCTCTTCGCCCCCGCGCTCGCGATGACCTCCGTGGTCCCGAACATGGACCCGACGCGACCGGGCTCGGTCAATCCCGAAAGCCTCTTCGAGGCGATCGAGGACTTCGGGCCGACGAACCTGTTCGGCTCCCCCGCTCTGTTGAAGCGGGTCGGCCCGGCAGCGGCCGCGAAGGGGATGAAGCTGCCGACGCTGCGCAGAGTGGTCACGGCTGGAGCGCCGGCCAATCCGAAGGTGCTGGAGGTCTTCGCGGGCCTGCTCGAATCGCCGGCTCAGGTCTTTACGCCTTACGGCGCTACCGAGTCGCTCCCGGTCGCCTCGCTCGGCACCGACGAGATTCTCGGCGAGACGCGGGCCGAGACCGATCGCGGCCGCGGCGTCTGCGTCGGCCGGCCCTGCGCGGGGCTCGACGCCCGCGTCATCCGGATCAGCGACGACCCGATCCCAGCCTGGTCAGACGACCTGGAAGTTCCCCAGGGCGAAGTCGGGGAGATCGTCGTCTCCGGCCCGGTGGTCACTCGCGAGTATTTCGGGAGACCTGAGGCCACGGCGCTCGCCAAGATCGTCGATCACGCGCGGGGCGTCTTCTACCACCGCATGGGCGACCTGGGTTATCTCGACGATCGCGGACGGCTCTGGTTCTGCGGGCGGAAGTCGCACCGCGTCGTCCTGGCCGACGAGACGCTTTACACGATCTGTGTAGAGCGGGTCTTCGACGTGCATCCCGACGTCGCCCGCACGGCCTTAGTTGGAGTGAAACGGCCGTCAGGCAAGGAAGCCGTCCTCTGCGTCGAGCTGGCTCGACCGCTGGGCCGCCGCGACCAGGCCCGCGTTCGTGAGGAACTCGCGGCCATCGGCGCGAAGTACGATCACACGCGGAAGGTCCGCACGATTCTGTTCCACCCGGCCTTCCCGGTGGACATCCGCCACAACTCCAAGATCTTCCGCGAGAAGCTGGCCGAGTGGGCCGCTGGGAAAACACCATGACGCTCGACCCTTCCCGACCTGTCCTGGTGACCGGCGGCGGCGGTTTCCTCGGCTCGGCGATCGTCGCCATGCTCCGCGAACGCGGGCTTCCCGTTCGCAGTCTCTCCCGCAATCGCTACGACCGGCTCGACGAACTTGGAGCTGAGCAGGTCCAGGGGGACGTCGCCGAGGCGGCCACGGTCGACCGCGCCGTCGAGGGCTGCCAGGCCGTCTTCCACGTCGCCGCCAAGGCGGGGCTCTGGGGCCCTCGCGAGGAATACTACCGGGCCAACGTCGTGGGCACGGAGAACGTCCTGGCGGCCTGCCGAAAGTCGGGCGTCCGGAAGCTGATCCACACCAGCTCTCCGAGCGTCGTCTTTCATGGGACCGACCTCGAAGGGGTCGACGAATCGGCTCCGTACGCCGATCATTACGAGGCGGCTTACCCGGAGACGAAGGCGATCTCGGAGCGGTCCGTCCTGAAGGCGAACGACGCGACGCTGGCGACGGTCGTCCTGCGTCCGCACCTGATCTGGGGGCCGGGCGACAACAACATTCTGCCGCGGATTTACGCTCGCGCCCGGGCCAATCGACTCTTCCGGATCGGTCGTCGCAATCCACTGATCGACCTGACCTACATCGACAACGCCGCCGCCGCGCACCTGATGGCGGCGGACCGGCTCGACGTCGGAGCGACGGTCGCGGGCAAGGTTTATTTCATCGCTCAGGGCGAGCCCGTTCCGGTCTGGGACATGGTCGACCGGTTCCTGGCGATCGCCCATTTGCCGCCTGTGAAGCGGACCGTCCCCAAGGCCGCGGCGGTTGCGATCGGTCGCGCCCTTGAGGCCGTCTATCGAACGTTCCGCCTTCCGGGCGAGCCGAGGATGACCCGGTTCCTGGCCCATGAGCTTTCCACCGCCCACTGGTACAACCTCGACGCCGCCCGCCGCGACCTGGGATATACGCCGCACGTCGGCATCGAGGAAGGCCTGCGGCGGCTGGCCGCATCGCTAGACGCCCCATCGCCGGCGTCTTGACGCCGACGTCGTCGCGGGCGATCGTTGGAGGCCGCTGAACTGAGCCGCCTCTCGACGAACGGAGCCCGCGATGGAGCCCGCCGTCTACGCGATCGCTACGATGGACACCAAGGGTCGCGAGCTTCTGTTTCTCGCCGATCGCCTGCGGGAGGCCGGCGCGACCGTTCGAACGGTTGACGTCGGTACGACGGGAGAGCCGCTGGCCCCAGCCGACGTTTCGCTCCGCGCATTCGCGGACGGGTCGCCCGTAGCCACCGAGCGCGGCGAAGCGATCTCGGCCGCCTCGAAGGCCCTCACTCGCTTCCTGCTCGCCGAACAGGCCGCCGGGGGCGTGGCCGGGGTGATCGGCATCGGCGGCAGCGGCGGCACGGCGCTGATCACGCCGGCCATGCGGGCGCTGCCGATCGGCCTGCCGAAACTCATGGTGTCGACCGTCGCCAGCGGCGACGTCTCGGCCTACGTCGGCTGTTCGGACGTCTGCATGATGCATTCGGTCGTGGACGTCGCCGGCCTGAACGTGGTCTCGCGGACGATCCTCGCCAACGCGGCCCGCGCGATGGCCGGCATGGCGAGCGGCGGTCGGGCCGTCGAACCGGCGCGACCGGCTCTCGGCCTGACGATGTTCGGCCTGACCACGCCGTGTGTCGACGCGGCACGCCGAGCGTTGGAGGATCTCGGATACGATCCCCTCGCCTTCCATGCAACGGGGGTCGGCGGCCGGGCGATGGAGAATCTCGTCCGCTCCGGGATGATCATCGGCGTCCTCGACGTGACCACAACGGAGGTCGCTGACTTTTTCATGGGCGGGATCTTCCCGTGCTCCGAGGATCGATTCGAGGCTCAGATCGCCGCAGGCGTCCCCTGCGTCCTGAGCCTCGGCGCGCTTGACATGGTCAACTTCGGAGCGATCGACACGGTCCCGACGAAGTACAGGGACCGCAAGCTCCATCGCCACAACGACCAGATCACCCTGATGCGGACGACTCCCGAAGAGAACCGCCGCATGGGACGGTGGATCGGCGGGAAGCTGAATCGATGGCGGACGCCCGTCTCGCTGTTGATCCCCGAGGGGGGAGTCTCGGGCCTGGACTCACCCGGCGGAGCGTTCTTCGATCCCGAGGCCGACGCCGCCCTGTTCGACGCGATCGAGGAAACCGTCGAACGCACAACCGAGCGAACGGTGCGGCGCTTCCCGTTGCACATCAACGACCCCGCTTTCGCGAAGGCGCTCGTCGACGAATTCCGGCGACTGGCGGGGCCGATCCCTGTTTGAACGAACGAGAGATGGAGCATCGATGATGGCCGAGTCCCGCGCGACGATCCTGGAACGGTTCCGTAAGAAGGTCGCCGCCGGCCTCCCGATCGTGGGGGGCGGCGCGGGGACAGGCCTCAGCGCCAAGTGCGAGGAAGCGGGTGGGATCGACCTGATCGTCATCTACAACTCGGGCCGGTTCCGCATGGCGGGACGAGGCTCGCTGGCGGGGCTCATGCCCTACGGCAACGCCAACGCCATCGTCAAGGAGATGGCCCACGAGGTTCTAACCGCCGTCAGCCGCACGCCGGTCATCGCCGGGGTCTGCGCCAGCGACCCATTTCTGCTGATGGATCACTTCCTGGGCGAGTTGAAGGCCCTGGGCTTCGCCGGCGTGCAGAACTTCCCGACCGTCGGCCTGATCGATGGAACGTTCCGTGCGAATCTGGAGGAGACCGGCATGGGCTTCGGCCTCGAGGTCGAGTGCATCCGTCGCGCCAACGCTCTCGACTTGCTCACGACCCCCTACGCCTTCGATCCCGACCAGGCGCGGGACCTGACCGAAGCCGGCGCCGACGTGATCGTCGCCCACATGGGCCTGACGACCAAGGGAGCCATCGGCGCGAAGACCGCCAGGACCCTGGATGACTGCGTCGTGGAGGTCGCGGCGATCGTCGAGGCTGCCCGGGCGGTCCGCCCTGACGTCTTCGTCCTCTGCCACGGCGGGCCCATTGCCATGCCCGAGGACGCCCGCTATATCCTGGACCGGGTCGAGGGGCTCGACGGCTTCTACGGCGCCAGTTCGATGGAACGGCTGCCGACTGAAGAGGCCATTGCCCGCCAAACGCGAGACTTCATGAATCTCCGGCTGCGGCGGGAGCAGGCGCTCGAAAACTGAGCCTTGGGGTGTGGCTCAGGCCTCGTCGACGGCGATCGTCGAGCGTGCGTTATCCAACCTTGGGAGCAGAACGGAGAAGCACGCGCCGCCCCCCTCGTTGTTGCACGCCTCCAGGCGGCCGCCGAGGTCTCGAACGATCTCGGACGCGAGGTAGAGGCCGTATCCAGTGCCCCCGTGGCGTGTGGTAAAGAATGGCTCGAAGATGCGCTGGAGGTAGAGGTCCGGAATGCCCGGGCCGTCGTCGATGACGTCGATCTTCACCCAGCCGCCGTCGTCGCTGAACACCTCCTCGGTTCGGACCACGACGCCTCCGGACTTGCCGGACGCGACGATGGCCTGGTGGGCGTTGGTAAGGAGGTCGAAGAGGACCTGCATGAGCCGGCCGGCGTCGGCCTGGACCTGCGCCGAGCCGCCGCAGTGGGCTTTCACCGCGATCTGTCGCTGGTTTGGGGGGAGTCCGTGGACGAAGAGATCGACCGTCTCGGTCAGCAGCGAGCCGACGTCGACGGGCTGCAACTGCACCGGCCCGGATCGGACGGCTCCCATGAGGTGTTCGAGCCTGAGTTGCAGAAGGCTCGACCCGCGCAGAATCGAATCGACCCACTGCAGATCGTCGGGTCGATTCTGAACGTTCAGGCGAAGCAATTCCGCGCTCCCGCGGATGACCGAGAGCGGCCCACGGATCTCGTGAACGATCCCGGCGAGCAGTCGTCCGATCTGGACGAGTTGGCGGTCGAGCATCGCCAACCCCGCCATCTTGCGGTAGTGGATCAGGCGTCGAACGCGAGCGAGGATCAACTCAGGCGCCGAGTCGTAGAGCACGTAATCGTCGGCGCCGGCGTCGAGACCGGCCAGCACCGCGCCGTCGGAGTGCTCGGCGCTCATGATCAGCACCGGCGTTTCCGACACAGACGCCTCAGCGCGGATCGCCCGGCAGAGGGCCGTCTCGGCGTCCTGAGAGAGGCTCCGTCCCAGGATGACGAGGTGGGGGCGGACTCGGCCGGCCTCGGCGACCGCATCGTCGAGTTTCGCCGTCTCGTGTACCGTGTAGCCTGCCCCCGCGAGGATCGCGCGCAGGGTCGCCCTCTCGAAGTCGACGGGGTCGACGACCAGGATGGCGGCCTCAGGCTCCACGGAGGATTTCCTCGCCTCGAATCGGAGGGTGGGCGGGTGGCCTGTCGAGTCGGCCCGGAATGGGGGAGGCCATCCACGCCCACTCGACGTCGCGCGGGGGAGGCGGGCGACGCTTCCTTCTCTCGATACTCGGATATAATACCTAAGGCGGTCAATGCCGACGGTCGATTTCGCGAGAGAGTCGCGCGACGACCCAACTTCGGCGCAGGATTTTCAACCGCTCTGGACGCTCCGTCCTCTCATTCTTCAGGATTCGTGCAGTTATGAGCCCCACACCCACCACGGTCGACACCGAGCCCCTCCCCTTCGAGGAGTTCCGAAACGCCTCCGATGCCGAGCTGAACGCCCGGATCGAGGCCGTCCGCCGCGAACTGGGCTCGTCGCTGCTGATCCTCGGCCACCATTATCAACAGGACGAGGTTATTCGGTTCGCCGACCTTCGCGGCGACAGCCTGAAGCTCAGCCAGCTCGCCGCCGAGAGCCGCGACTGCCGCTCGATCGTCTTCTGCGGCGTCCACTTCATGGCGGAGACCGCCGACGTCCTCTCGCGCGACGACGTCTCGGTTTACCTCCCCGACATGTCGGCCGGGTGCAGCATGGCGGATATGGCTGACCTCGACGCCGTCGAGGCCGCCTGGTCCGACCTCTCCGAACTGATCGACGTGGAGGACGTGACGCCGGTCACCTACATCAACTCGACGGCCGACCTCAAGGCGTTCTGCGGCCGCCACGGCGGCATCGTATGCACCAGCTCCAACGCTCGAAAGGTGTTGGAGTGGGCCTTCGCACGTCGCAAGCGCGCCCTGTTCTTCCCCGACCAGCATCTCGGTCGCAACACGGCCCGGACGATGGGAGTCCCCCTCGATCAGATGCCCGTCTGGGACCCTCGTCGCGAACTCGGCGGCAACAGCCCGCATCAGATTGAGAACAGCCGCGTGATCCTCTGGCGGGGGCATTGCTCGGTCCACCAGATGTTCAAGCCGGCTCACGTGGCTCAGTTCCGCGAGCGCGATCCCAACGTCAAGATTCTGGTTCACCCCGAGTGCTCGATGGAGGTGGTCGAGGCCGCCGACCTCGTCGGCTCGACGGAATACATCCTGAAGACGATCGAACAGGCCCCGGCCGGTTCGTCCTGGGCGGTTGGCACGGAACTTCACCTGGTCAATCGGTTGGCCAAGGAGCACCCCGACAAGACCATCCAGTTCCTGTCGCCGATGGTCTGCATGTGCGCGACGATGTACCGGATTGACCTCCCCCACCTGGCCTGGTGTCTGGAGAATCTGGCGCGCGGGACCCCGGTTAATCGCGTCCAGGTTCCCGACGAAACGAAGCGCTGGGCCCGTGAATCGCTTCGGCGCATGCTCGAATTGAAATGAGCCGGCCGTAAAGTCTTGCCGTTGCACGACGTCGGAGTGCCGGCTATATGAGCTAGCAGCGAGGGCGTCGCGCCGTCGAGTCTGGCACGAATCCTGGTTTAGAGAGCGAGTCCCCAAACATGGCCCTGATGACACGACAGTACTCCACGGTCACACAGGCGGATCTCGACCTCGTCATCCAGGCGAACCATTGGAATCCTTTCACGGTCCTGGGCCCGCATTCGGTCGTCACCGCTGACGGGGCCAAGGCTCTGGCGATCCGTGCGTTCCTCCCTGAGGCCAGAAAGGCCGGTGTCGTCGATCTCTCGAAGGGAGAGCCGGGCAAGCTCATCCCGATGGAGAAGACCCACGCCGACGGCTTCTTCGAGGTCGTTTTCACCGACCGTACAGCCCCGTTTCCCTACCGACTGCGCGTCGAGAACCATGAGGGCCATTCGTGGGAGTCGGTGGATCCCTACGCTTTCGAGCCGATCCTGACCGACTTCGACCTACACCTGCTCGGCGAAGGAACCCATCTCCGGAATTATGAGAAGCTCGGGGCTCACCTGGTCACGCATCAGGGCTATCGCGGCGTCCTCTTCGCCGTGTGGGCTCCGAACGCCCAGCGTGTGAGCGTGGTCGGCAACTTCAATCACTGGGACGGCCGCCGCCACCTGATGCGCAGTCGAGGCGCCACCGGCATCTGGGAGATCTTCATCCCCGACCTCTGCGAAGGCGAGGTCTACAAGTTCGAGATCAAGAGTCGACACCACGGCTACACCGTTCTGAAGTCAGACCCCTACGGCCTGGCTTCCGAGATGCGTCCCAAGACCGCCTCCGTCGTCTGGGACATCGAGCGTTTCTCCTGGGGCGATAAGGATTGGATGGCCACCCGGGCTTCCCGGCAGGCTCTCGACAAGCCGATGGCCTTCTACGAGGTCCATCTCGGCTCCTGGAAGCGGAAGGTCGAAAAGGAGAACGGCTTTCTCAGCTATCGAGATCTGGCCGAGCAACTCGTCGAATATCTCGACAAGACCCACTTCACGCACGTCGAGCTGCTGCCGATTACCGAGCACCCGTTCGACGGCAGCTGGGGCTACCAGCCCGTCGGCTACTTCGCCCCGACGGCTCGGCACGGCAATCCGGACGATTTCGCCGGCTTCGTCGACTATCTGCACCAGCACGGGTACGGCGTCATCCTCGACTGGGTCCCGGCCCACTTCCCGTCCGACCTCCACGGCCTGGGCTATTTCGACGGCACCCACCTGTACGAGCACGCCGATCCCCGCCTTGGCGAGCATCGGGATTGGGGCACCAAGATCTTCAACTACGGCCGCCCCGAGGTCCGCAACTTCCTTCTGGGGAACGCCCTGTTCTGGCTCGATCGTTACCACATCGACGGCCTCCGCGTGGACGCCGTCGCCTCGATGCTTTACCTCGACTACTCCCGCAACCCGGGCGAGTGGGTCCCCAACATCTTCGGCGGCAACGAGAACCTTGAGGCGATCGACTTTCTCAAGACGCTCAACGAGATCTGCCACCGCGAGCACCCTGGCATCCTGACGATCGCCGAGGAGTCCACGAGCTGGTCCGGCGTGTCTCGGCCGACCTATCTGGGAGGTCTCGGGTTCAGCCTCAAGTGGAACATGGGCTGGATGAACGACACCCTGCGCTACATGGCGAAGGACCCGGTCCACCGCAAGTACGAGCACGGCGCGCTGACGTTCAGCATGATCTACGCCTTCACTGAGAACTTCATCCTGCCGCTCTCCCACGACGAGGTCGTGCACGGCAAGAAGTCGTTGCTCGACAAGATGCCCGGCGACCTCTGGCAGAAGTTCGCCAACCTCCGGCTCCTCTACGGCTACATGTACGGTCACCCGGGCAAGAAGCTTCTGTTCATGGGGGACGAGATCGCCCAGTGGCGCGAGTGGAGCCACGACGAGAGCGTCGACTGGCACCTCATGCAGTGGAAGGACCACCAGGGGGTCTTCCAACTGGTCTCGGATCTCAACAGCCTCTATCGTCGTGAACCGGCGCTGCACCAGGTCGACTTCGACTGGCAGGGCTACGAGTGGCTCGAACTCCACGACTGGGAGAACAGCGTCATCGCCTTCCTCCGCCGCGGCAAGGAGACGGAGGAAGGGGTCGTCGTCGTCTGCAACTTCACGCCCGTCGTCCGGTACGACTATCGCGTCGGCGTTCCCACAGGGGGCTTCTATCGCGAGATCTTGAACACGGACGCAGACGTGTACGGCGGATCGAACGTCGGCAACCAGGGAGGGGCCTGGGCCGTTCGCGAGCCGCATGCAGGCCGGCCGTTCCAGATTTCTCTCAAGATTCCGCCGTTGGGCGTCCTCTTCCTGAAGGTCCCCAAGTCGGGCGAGGCAGCGGACGGCAAGTGAGCCCTCCTCAGCCCTCGAAATCCTCCAGCTTCGGCCCGCGGGCCCGCGACCCCTTGCCGGCGGTCGCGGGCGCGGCCGAGTCCTGGGGGAGCAAGTCGTCGATAGCGACGTTCCAGGTCATGTGGCCGATGGCGACGGTGGCCGTCTTCTTTCGCTGGTCGATCTTCACAATGCGGCCGGGACGATCGTAGCCCATCTTCGGAACGACGACCTTGTCGCCCGGCTGGAGCCGGGCTCGGGCTTCGGCGAGCGTCTCCTCACGTTGAGCCTCCATGTGGAGCGACTGGAGCCTCTCGTGGAGCACGTCTCGGGTCCGCTCGGCGTCGGCCTGAGCCGCGATGGCTTCCTGGCGGGCTTCCTCGGCGTCGCGTCGCATCCGGGCGATGAGATCCCATTCCGGGACCGTCGAGCCCTGGGTTTGATCCAGATAGCGCTGGGCGCGGGCGACAAGATGCTCCGCCAGATTGAGGCGGCGGGCGATCTTCAGGGCGTTCGACTGGCCGACGTCGCCGATGTGCAGATGGTAGCGAGGCCGGAGGGTTTCCACGTCGAACTCGACGGCCGCGTTCTCAGCCCGAGGGTTGCTGAGGGCGTAGGTCTTGAGATCTCCGATGTGGGTCGTGACCATCGCCAGGCAGCCGATCGAATCGAGTTCGTCGAGCATCGCCCGGCCGAGAGCGGCGCCCTCAGCGGGATCGGTTCCGGCCCCGAGTTCGTCGAGGATCACCAGCGACTTCTCGGTCGCCCTGCCGAAGATCTCGGAAATGCGTCGGACGTGAGATGAGAACGTCGAGAGCGATTGCTCCAGGCTCTGCTCGTCGCCGATATCCGCCAGGACCTGGTCGAAGACCGGGATCTGTGAGCCCTCGGCCGCGGGGATGTGCAGACCCATCTGGGCCATCAGGGCGAGCAGCCCCACCGTCTTGAGGGCCACGGTCTTGCCGCCGGTGTTCGGCCCCGTGATGATCAGGACCTGGAACCGAAGGCCGAGATGGACGTCGATCGGAACGACCTCGCGCTCGCGGGGCGGCGGTTCGACGACCTGCGGCGGTTCGCTCCCCTCCGTCGTCGCGGGCTGGGCTTCGACGCTCAACGCGGGGTCATTGCGGAGGATCGCCTCAAGGACCGGATGGCGGGCCTGCCTCAGCACGAGCTTCCGCTCCTCATTGAGGTCGGGCGCTCTCATCTGGTAGTCGACGGAGTATCGAGCCTTGGCATAGATCAAGTCGAGTTCCGCCATGGTCTCCAGCGTGCCGAGTAACGAGTCGGCGACGAGCCCAACCTGCGCGGTAAGCCAGCGAAGAATGCGGCGGATCTCCTTCTGTTCACGAGCGCGAAGGTAGGAGAGCTGCGCCGATTTCTCCGCGATCGCGAGAGGCTCGATGTAGACCGTTTCGTTGCTCGCGCTGGTCCTTTGGACGGAGCCGGCGATCTCGCCGCGATGGTCCTTGGAGACTGGCAGGACGTAGTGGTGGCCGACCATCGTAAAGTTCGAATACCGAAGCGCCCGCTTCACCTCGGGCGATCGAAGCATCGATCGGAGCTTCTCCTGGATCCTGGCTTCGACTTCTTCCATCTCGCGACGGATTGTCGAGAGTCGTCGACTGGCCGTGTCGATCACGTTGGCCCGGCTGTCGAGGCAACCCTCGATGGCCGTCGTCACGCCGCCGAACTCGCCGACGTCGGCCCGCATGCCGCCGAGGCGAGGGAAGTTGTCTCCCATTCGTTCGAGCCAGGCGGCCAGCCCGGCGATCGAACGAAGGGTTTCCGAGACCTGGGCGAGTTCCTCGGCTTCGAGGACGGCGCCGATCTGGGCGCGGCGGACGAGCGGCCGGATGTCGTGAAGACCTCCGAGCGGGGGACGGAGGCCGGAGCGGATCGCCTCGACCATCTCCGTCGTCGCGGCCAGCTTTGAAACGATCCCGGCCAGGTCGCGCGAGGGCTCGAGCGCCGTCGCCGCTTCTTTACCTAACGAGCAAGCCGCGCGGGCTGCAACCAGCGCGCGGACCTTGGAAACACCCAGCAGATCGAGCGTGTGACTGTCCATCTCGCCTCTCGGAAGCCGACGCGACGACCACAGGGAATGATCCCCCATCGGTCAGGGGGATGGGATCTCCTCGGACGCACAGGACCAAGGCGCGGTTCGCGTCATCACTCGATTATGGCGGATGCGTGTTCGGCGGGGCCATCCCAAGAGGCGCGTGAATCGACGGAGCGGCCGGGGTCAGTGAGGAGCGACGTCCGGCCGAAACTCCGCAGCGGCGCTCTGGGAGGCTGCTTCGTCGGCGGGCGAGGCCGGCGTCGCCGGCGCCCGCATGTCGGCCGGTGTGGCGGCGAGGATCGGTTCGAGGTCCTTGCGCCATGGGGTGGGTTCGGTCCCCAGGTCCTTGCCGGTGATCTTGCGGAGCGCGTTGAGCGAGGCCAACCGGATGGCTGGGTCTTCGTTCTCCATCGCGTCGAGCAGCACCTTGTAGATCCTCGGGTCGTTGCTCTTCAATTCGGCGAGCCCGTCGATCGCGGCGATCCGCACGTCCTCGACGTTGTCGACGGCCATCGACTGGGCCAGGCTTGTGGCGTCCTCGCTCCGGCCGATCTTGCCGAGCGCCCGACAGGCCTCGACGCGAACGACGGCTTCGTGGTGGCGGACGGCCTTCAGCAGGACCTCGCGAGCGGAGTCGTCGCCGATCTCGCCGAGCGTCCGGCAGATGATGGCGCGGCTGGCGATCGGCTCGTTCCCCTTCTGGTAGCGGTCGATCAGGACGGCGACGGCCTCATGGCGTTGCTCGTCCGATTCGAAGACGTCCTTCGAGGCCAGCTTGGTATAGGCGATGTACCGGATGTTGGGGTCGGGATTGTTGCGGACGTGGCCGAGGAAGCTCCGCGCTGTGGTTCCGACGTACGTGCTGCAACCGGTCGCGCACGCAGCCAGGGCGAGGACCCAACGGGCCGCCGCGCGTCGCGTCGCGCTGTTCCTGAAAGCTCGGTCGTCCATGACGAGGGACCATCCTTCGGCGAGGGGCGGGCGTCGCGAGCGCGAAGGGCGAGGCCCGTCGCCGACGCCGAGGCGACGAGGCGCGGGGATCATAGCGAGGATCGTTCAACACGCCAAGAGCGGCTTCGGCTTCCTCGGCGATGCGCATGAAAAAGGGCCGAAGCCCGGCGTGGTCGCGGACTCGGCCCGTGGGTCCAACCAGCCCCGAGATCGGCTTCAGGCCGACGGGGTGGAGGTGGGTTCGGCCTTCGAGGCGTGGTGCTTCTCGCCGAGCTTGGTCACGTGGTACTTGAAGAACTCCCCCTCCTTCTTGCCCTTCTTGATCAGCTTCTTCGTCTGCAGCGAATCGAGCTGCTTCTGGATCTTCTTGGACGCCACCAGTCCGATCTCGCCAGCGCCGACGATCTCCTTGAGGAGGTTCGTCTGAGCGTCGCTCAGCTTGATCGCGGGGGCGGCCTTCTTGGGGGCGGCCTTCTTCACCGGAGCGGCGGCCTTGGGAGCGGCGGCCTTCTTCGGAGGGGCGACCTTCTTCACGGCGGCGGCCTTGGGGGCGGCGGCCTTCTTGGGGGCGGCCTTCTTCACAGCGGCCTTAGGGGTGCTGCTCTTCGGTGCTGCTTTCTTCGTGGCCATCGGGCACCTCGTCTCGGTCGTGTTCTCGAATCGGACCCTCTCATTGAGCGGTCCCTGCGCCAATTCATACCAAATCTTTGACCTAGTGGAAGGGGAAGATGAACGGAAATCGCGGTTTTTCTCGGATTTTTTCGGGTTTTTCAGCCTCGCGCGCCCCTCGCATCAGAGTAGTCAGGTTCACTTTTCTAGCATGACGTGAAATTACATTGAAGCGTTACTAGGTTCATGTAATGCAGTTTCACCCCGTAATTTACAGGGTTTGCTCGATCGACTCTCGACGACGACGCGCCGACCGCGCGCCGATTCCGAGCTTCGACGAGCGCTGCGAGGTCCACTTCGCGCGATCACGCGCCGAACGTGACTTCGGAACGCGCGAAGGCCGCGCAGAGGGAGGCGCGCGACCTCGAATCGATGATGGACAGGGGCGGCCATGTGACGACCCCACCGGCGCGATCGACGCGCGTTCGAGGAGCGCTCGGCGCTGAACGAGACCCTGCGCGTCTCCGCGCTTTCGAGGAGTCGAAGGCTCGACTCATCCGGGGCTCGCGCGTCGCTGATGAGGTCTGCGCGGCGACCTCACTCCGACGGGCCTGACTGAGTCCTCTCCCGCGCCGCGAGTCGTCGATCCTGAGAGTCGACGTCATCGTGAGAGTCCTCTGACCGTCGCGCGCTCCGCTCATCGATCGGCCTCCGCAAGACGCGCCGAAGTTCAACCGGCTGGGACCACCGCGACCCATGCGCGAGGAGCTGTTCGGAGATCGCGACGACGACCTCGCTCGCCCCAAGGCCTCGTGACGAATCGATGGATCTGAGAGGCGCTTCACTCCCAGCGTCGCGATCAGTCAAAGACCCACCCAGGGCGCATGCTCGACTCGGTCGGGGCGTCTCACGAGAACCTCGGTCTGAGCCGATCGCGTCGAACCTCTCTCGACCTGACGGCGTGGCTCGCTCCGTGGAGAGCGAGTGGTCCCGACGCCGTCGTTTCCTCGCTTGCTTCGCTCCACATCGTGGTCTACAATGACTGAACAAAAACACACAGGCGTTCGAGGGGCTGAGGGCTTCCGGTGATTACTCAGATTCGAGGCGTGCTCCGCGCAGTGGGAGAAGAGAGCCTGACGCTTGGGGTCGACCCGTTCGAACTCGAGGTGTTGATCCCCGAGCACACGCGGAGGCAGGTGCAGGGGAAGCTCGGCGAGTCGGTCACGCTCCACACCACCTTCTATATAGAGGGACAGGCGATGGGGGGGCGTATGAACCCCCGCTTGATCGGATTCCTGTCGACGGTGGACCGCGAGTTCTTCGATACCTTCTGCTCGGTCGACGGCGTCGGAATGCGGAAAGCGCTGCGGGCGATGGTTCGGCCGGTTCGGGAGATCGCGCGGATCATTCAGGAGCAGGACGTGAAGATGCTCTCCACGTTCCCGGGCATCGGCGAGGCGATGGCCGAGCGGATCGTGGCGAAGCTCCGCCGCAAGGTCGGCATATTCGCTCTGATCGTTAACCCCGACGGGACGACGTCGACCCCAGCGGCTACGAATGGTGAGGCGGCGCATGCCGAGCCCGACGTGGTCAGCGACGCCTACGCAGCGCTGCTCGCGGTCGGCCACAGTGAGATGCAGGCTCGGGCGATGCTGGATCGCGCGCTCTCGGGCCGGAAGAAGTTCAAGTCGCTGTCCGATCTGATCGAAGCGATCTACCAGCAGGAGAAGTCGTAATCCGTCGCCCGGTCGAGACGACGTGTGGGAGAACCACGCCATGGCCCGAGAAGTGAAGATCAAAGGGAAGCCGAACGACGATCGGGACCGCGAGCCGTCGCCTGCGGCTCGCGACGAGGCGCAGTCTCCCCCCGACCCCATCGAGGAGAAGCTCCGTCCCCAGCGCCTTTCCGAGATCATCGGTCAGCGCGCGGTGGCTGAGCGGCTCTCGATCGCACTCGCCGCCGCCAAGAAGCGTGGGGAGCCACTGCCGCACATCCTCTTCGATGGTCCGCCCGGTCTGGGCAAGACGACCTTCGCGGGCGTGCTCCACAACGAACTCGGGGTCGAGTTGAACCTGACCAGCGGCGCGTCGCTCGACAAGAAGATGGACGTCATGCCCTACCTGACCAACGCGTCAGAGGGGTCCATCCTCTTTATTGATGAAATCCATCGCCTCCCTCGCGCCGTCGAAGAGTTCATCTACCCGGTGATGGAGGACTTCCGCGTCGACGTGGTCCTGGGCGAGGGGATGTCGGCCCGGACGATCAACCTGCCGCTGAAGAAGTTCACCATCATCGGGGCCACGACTCGGAGCGGCATGCTCTCCTCGCCGCTCCGTGAGCGATTCCACATGCACGAGCATCTGGAGTTCTATGACCCCGAGGATCTGGCGCGGATCATCACGATCAACGCCGGCAAGCTCCGCGCGCCGATCACCCCGGAAGCAGCCTGGGAATTGGCGGAACGCAGTCGGGGGACGCCTCGAATCGCCAACGCCCGCCTACGGTGGGTTCGCGACTACGCCCTCGCCCGGGCTGACGGCGGCATCGACGTCCCAATCGCCCGCGATGCGCTGGCCATGCAGGAGATCGACTCCGAAGGCATGGACAAGCAAGACCGGCGATACCTGGATACGCTGATCCGCGTCTTCAAGGGAGGGCCGACGGGCGCCGAGGCGCTCGCCGCGACGATGACCCTTTCCGTCGACACGATCCGCGATGAGGTCGAGCCCTATCTCCTGCGTCGCGAATTCGTCGTGAGGACCCCGCGCGGTCGCGTGGCCACGTCGGCCGCCTACCGCCACCTGGGTCTCGCCGAGCCCGAACGCGAGCCCGTGGAAGACATCCTCGACCCTCAGCGCCGCTTGTTCCTCTGATAGGGGATCGTCGCTCGGCGGAGTCGGTCGCGAATCGCGTCCCACTCCGCTCCGGCGGGGGGCTCGACCGCGACGATGAGGTCGAGTCGTCGGGCGTCAAGGTTGTGGAGCGTCTCGTAGAACTCCCTGGCCGCGACGTCGGAAGTCGGCTGGATGAACCGGACCACCTGAGCGGGGATGTGATTGAGGTCGATCGGCTCGAAGGCGACGAGGGCGGCTCGTTCCGGCCAGTCGACATCGGTCAATCGCGCCGACGATTCAACCCTGACGGCCGGGGTTCGCGGCGCGTAGTGCACGGAGAGCATGCCGGGGCTCGCATGCGGGCCGGCTTGCCTCGTTTCGGTCTCTCCGTGGCTTCTCGGTGCGACGGTGGTCGTCGAAAGCGCTTCGGCTAGCTCGGCGGGGCCGATTGGTCCCGGTCGAAGGACGGCCGGCGGATCGGCAGTGAGGTCCACGACGGTTGATTCGAGGCCGACCGTGGTGGGGCCGCTGTCGAGGATGAGATGGACGCGTCCGTCCAGGTCGGCGAGGACGTGCTCCGCGCGTGTCGGCGAGATTCGGTTCGATCGATTAGCGCTCGGGGCCGCCAGAGGGAGTCCGACGCATTCGACGAGCCGCCGGGCCACGGTCGGGGCCGGGACGCGTAGGCCAACAGTGGGACCGCCGCCGGTCACCACCTCGGGAACGTCCACGGTTCGGGGCAGGACGAGGGTCAGCGGGCCCGGCCAGAAGCGGCGAGCGAGAACATCCGCTCGGGCCGACCAGTCGGTGGTGTATCGTTTCGCCTGGTCGATTCCGGCGACGTGCACGATGAGAGGATTGAAAGAAGGACGGCCCTTGGCCTCGAAGATTCGTCGAACAGCCTCGGCGTCGGTGGCTACCGCGCCGAGGCCGTAAACGGTCTCCGTGGCAAACGCTACGAGGCCGCCTCCGAGCAACACGGCGGCGGCCTCGTTCAGTATGTCGACCTCAGGCTCGTCGCGAGCCACGGCGATGACCCGCGTATGGATCACAGCGAGAGACTCAACGTTCGGGAAGCAGCACGGCGGCGGCGATCACGGTCGTCCACAGGCCGTCCTTGTGGCCGACTGCCGTCTGGGTCACTTCCTTCGTCTTGTAAATGACGTCGGCGATCTTCCACTGCTCGCGCTTTTCGTCCCACGAGCTGTTGGGGTTGAACTCCACACCCAGAATCGTCGCCAGCATTTCAGCGGCAAGATCCTCGGCGTAGTCGGCCGCTGCCTTGGCGGTCTGACCGTAGGCGTGGTGCTCGGAAAGATAGCCGAACTGGTCGCGGTCCTTGGGGATGGCGACGCCAACACTGGAGGCGACCAGGCGGTTGGGCTCGGCCGTGGCGCACTCGCTGATAACGACGTGGACGATCTGACCGGGCATCAGTTCCTTGAGCCCCTGGTCGATCGAGACCTCCTTGCAGCGCGGCGGGAAGATGCTGGAGACCCGCACCAGGTTGTAGCAGGCGATCCGAGCGTCCCGGAGGGCCAGCTCGAAGCTGGTCAACTTTTCGCGGTGGGTACCGACTCCCTTGGTGAAGAACAACTTCGCTGGTACGTACATCTCTGGCTTGAGTCCTCCCGCATCGGCCGGTCCGGAATGGACGTCGGCCGACCGACTGTCCGCGGCTGTCCCCCGGCGATTCCGCTCGACGCGATAATTCCGACGGGGGCCTGAATTATCGTGCCGGATGCGGTTCGCATCAAGGTCAGCCCAGGCGACTGTTCGCGATATCCACCGAGCCGACGGCGAAATTCGACCGCAGGTCCCTGATGGCGTGCCGTCGATGCACCTGCCGGCGTGGCGAGGTTTCGGCGTTCGGTTGATCGAGGATCGACGAGCGGAACCGGTCGAGAACCTTCAACGCGCAGTATACCGATCTGCAGTCGGCTCGCGCCTGGCCAGCGACCGGATCGATCAAAGGATCAATCGAATCAGCCCACCTGAAGGATGGGTTCAGGCATTGGAGGATCGCTCATCTCGCGTTGAACCTGTACGAACGCGAGGTGAGAATCAAAATAACCTGGACGACGAGACGTCGTATCCAGGAATCGACACAAGAGTGTGTCGAGCGGGTGGGAAGCGAGGATGACGGGGCTCGAACCCGCAACCTCCGGCGTGACAGGCCGGTGCTCTAACCAATTGAGCTACATCCCCAAGGACGGCGGGTTTTTTTGCGGCCCGACTCGTCGCGGTTGGTAAGAACAAGATTAATCTCAGCCCCGGGGGAAGTCAAGAGTCTCGGCTGGCTGATTTCATAAGACGAGACTTCAGAGAAGCTTAGGGAGTACCAGCCCTCGCAGACCGCCTCCCGGTTTGAGCGGGAGGCGGCCTGGGTGAGCGAGTCGTGAGTTCGATGACTCACTTCAACTCAGTAGGCGTCCGAGCTAATGACTTCACCACCGCCTCGCGTGCCGAGCGCCCAGTAGGTCGGCATCGAGATCGAGCCCTTGACGAACTTCACACTGCCGTCGCCCATCATCATGTTGGCGCCGCCCGAGTGATAGCTCTGGGCGTTCGAGTAATCCATGCTGGCCCCGTCGCAGCCGCCGCCGCAGTCGGTCCGGCAGGCTGCCCATTTGTACTGGGTGCTGTTGGGCGGGACGATTGTGTTGAAGAGCGTGGCGCCCATCCCTCCGATGCCCCAGTCATGACCATGGCCGACGGACAGGTTGCCGGAATTGGACGCGACGAACTTGTTGGAACATGTCTGCAAGTCGGTCAGAACGAGCGCCTGGTTTTGATTGGCGTTCAGGAACCAGGCGTTGCCGGAGAGGCCGGCCCCCATGACCATCGCGCCTGGGACCGGTGATTGGATCATGGGCCCTGCCTGCCCTTCCGAGAAGGCGATGGTGTTCGACGTCCCGTCGGTGATGTCGCGGATGCCGTAGGAGAGACGGAAGCCGAACACGCCCGATGTGGGGGAGGTTCGGTTGGCCGCGATGGGACCGCCTCGGGGCGGGGTGTCGTCGCCGGCGTTCGTCGTGGGACCGACGCTGCCGTAGTAGCAGTTGTCGTTCACCCGACCGCCGTTCGAGTCGGAGGGACAGAGGAACGCTGCGATCTTGGCGTTGTAGCCGGTGGCGTTGGCCGAGCTGGCGTAGTCGCTCCCCCGCCCTTCCATCATGAAGTTGATCGAGTTGTAGAGAGCGGACTGCTCCATGTAGTTAAGGAGCGCGGCGTGGGCCGACCAGTTGTTCCAGGTCGTGTACGTGATGGATCCGCCGTAGTTGTAATTGCACAACGACGCCCCCATCGGGAAGACGTCGTTGGCTGAGTGGTAATTGTGCATCGCCAACCCGATCTGCTTCAGGTTGTTGACGCACTGGGCGCGCCGGGCGGCTTCGCGAGCTGCCTGCACGGCCGGCAGCAGCAGCGCGATGAGAACGGCGATGATCGCGATCACCACCAACAATTCGATCAGCGTGAAGCCGCTACGGGACGAAAGCCCCGCGGAGCGGGAATTCGCCATGGGATGGCACTCCTTCAGCAGATAAGACCGAGGCGAGGCTTGCACGACTAACCCTCGCCGAACCGCGACAAGGCAACGATGCTTCGAATCAGTCCCAAAGCGACGTTCCACCCCTGGACGCCGTGACGCGAATTGATCCGGGTCGGGGCGGAATCAAAGAGAGTCCAGACGGGGATGGCCGCATGAAGGCCGGCGTGCTGTGGCGTCGGCCCAGAAGAGGGCCAAGCAACTGACGCAGAAACGCCCGCCACGCAGCGGCGCCGACGTGAGGCGTCTCAAGAAGTCTCTTTGGCTTCCTTCATGAATGAAGAATACGACTCTCTCCCCGATGCGTCTAGTCGCCGGAGTCGCATGGGAAGGATTTCCACATGCCGAATTCGTTAAGAGATTGGATCGCAGCCACACTTCGAGCGTTGTCCCGACTCATGGACTCGACGATCCGTGAGGGTGGCTTCCTTGTGGATGTGAACGTGTTGGGTTCGTCACTCGCGGGCCATGCGACGCGGACGCTGGAGGCGAAGCCCGTTCAGGTCGAGTATCATACAGGTCCGCTTCCCGAATCGTCGCGATCTCTCAAACGTTCCCGCGATCGACCTGGACCCCGGAGACGTGTCTGGGATTGTCTCGCCGTCCGCTTCGGGGTCTTTGGCGGGGACGATTTCGAGACCGTATACACGGGTGCCGGTGAGGTCTGGTCCTCCGGTGGGCGCGCCATTCAGTTCGCTCCGATGGTCTCGTAGGCTAGGGCTATACGGTCGACGTGGAGTGTGCGAACCGATCGCGGGGGGAAGGCCGATCGGCTGCCTCAGGCGCATACGGGGTCAGCAGGCCGCGATCAATCGCCGCGGCAAGAAGTTCTGTAGTGTGGACCTGGATTCGACGGGCGGGTCTTTCGGCGGAAGGGATAGCGAAGTGATTATCACGAAGGCGGTCATCACCGCGGCCGGCCGAGGCGCACGGCAGTACCCGGCGTCGGACACGGTTCAGAAGGCCATGTTGCCCGTCGTCGACCGCGACGGCCTCACGAAGCCGGTCCTTCAGATCATCGCCGAGGAGGCGCTGGAGAGCGGCGTCGAACAGGTCTGCGTCGTCGCCGCACCGGGCGACGAGGCGGTTTACCGGGGCCACTTCCGCAATTACGCCAATACGCTGCGGACGGGTTTCCCCAACGCGGAATGGGCCGATGAGCAGGCCAAGCGACTCTTGCAGTTGGAAGAACGCCTGACGTTCGCCGTCCAGGACGAGCCCAGGGGCTACGGCCACGCCGTCTGGTGCGCCCGTGAGTTCGTCGGCGGCGAGTCTTTCTTGCTCCTGCTGGGGGACCACCTCTATCTCTCCAGCGAGCCCCGCCGCTGCGCCCGGCAGCTCATCGACCTGGCGACGGCCGAGGAGTGTGCGGTCTCGGCCGTGCAGGCGACGCGCGAGCACTTGATTCACCAGTACGGTACGCTCGCCGGCCGGCGGTTGGCCGACCGTCACGACGTCTACGCCATCGATGAGATCATCGAGAAGCCGAATCCGACGCTCGCCGAACTCAGGCTGCACGTGCCGGGCCTACGCGCCGGCCACTACCTTTGCTTCTTCGGGATGCACGTCCTGACCCCGTTGGTCTTCGACCTGCTCGACGAGGCGGTCCGCACGGACGCTCGCGAGCACGGCGCGATTCAGCTCACCTCGGCGCTCAACGCGCTCGCTCGTCGTGAGAAGTACCTGGCGTTGGAGACTCGCGGCCAGCGATTCAACCTGGGCGTGAAGTTCGGCGTGATCGAGGCTCAGGTCGCTCTGGCGATGGCCGGCGTCGACCGGGATCGGATCCTGGCCGTCCTCCTCGACGCCGCGGCGAGGATCGAGCAGGCCTCCCCGCACTGATTCGAGTCGATCCGGCCCCCCGCGTCGCCACCCCGAACCGAACTTCGAGCCCGCGAACGACCATGGCTTCACTCGGCTCCGTCCTCATCGAGACCATCACCTCCGCGGACCCCTCGCTACGCGACCGCTCGGTTCGGGCGCTTGTCGCCGAGACGAGCCTGGCGGAAAAGCTCCAGGCCTGCGAGGAGCTGGAACGGTTCCGTCGCCGGTCCGACAACCTTTATGAACGCGTCCGCGCGTCGCTCTTCCTGCACGCGATCTATCGCTACGACGTCCAGGAAGACGCATCCGTACGCCGCACCGGGCTGATCCCGTTCGACGGCTACATGGACCTGATGGAGCGGCGCTACGAGCAGGCGATCACCGCCTTTCGCGCCTCGCTCAAGCAGGACCGGCCCAACGGCGCCATCTGCTCGGCGCTGGCGCAGGCCTACGATCAGATCGCCTTCCAGACGCTGGCCGATCAGGTGCGGCGGTCGGTCCGCAGTTGCCCCGGCAACCGCTGGATGTTCCGAGTCGGCGGCGTCGACGAGCACCCTTTGCGGATCGACCCTCGGCTGCTGGAGCGGCCCTCGACCGACGCCCTCTTCCCGATCCTGGCCGAGTTCACCCCCGTCCGATTGGACCTCTCGCACAGCGGTTGGTCGGACATCTTCTTCCTCGGGATGGACTTTCCCGAGGGCGCGCGGGTGATGAACATTTCGGTCGACCTGGGCGTTCACGGCCGCGACGACGCGCCGACGCCGCCGATCGAATGCCGCCTCCGCGTGATCGCCGAGCCGATCCTCCGGCTGACCAGCATCGACCTCGACGCCACCAAGGACGTCGACTCTCTGGAGGAGTTGTTCAACTTCGGCAACGACTACCTCGGGCTGGTGAAGGCGGGCGTAATCGCCTCTGGATTGGTTCCGCCTTCGCTCGAAGGGACCCCGGCGTCGCTGGCCGATTTGTTGGGGAGGCTCGTCCGCCCAGGGTACGGCTTGGAGATCGTCAGCAAGGTCAACGACATCCCCAAGGGATCGCGGCTGGCCGTCTCCACGAACCTGCTCGCTTCGCTGATCTCCGTGATGATGCGGGCCACGGGTCAGACCAAGAACCTGACCGGCCCGCTGGAGTTGGAGGAGGCCCGCGTGGTGGTCGCCCGCGCGATTCTCGGCGAGTGGTTGGGGGGCTCGGGAGGGGGGTGGCAGGATTCGGGCGGGGTGTTCCCCGGCGTGAAGCTGATCATGGGAGTGATGGCCGGCGAGAACGACCCGGAATGGGGAGTCAGTCGCGGCCGGCTCCTTCCCGAACACCGCCTGGTCGACGTCTCTCCCCAGTCCGACGCCCCGGGGGCGTCGTTCTCCGAGGCCCTGGCCAGGAGTATGGTCCTCATTCACGGCGGGATGGCTCAGAACACCGGGCCGATCCTCAACATGGTGACGGTCAAATATCTGCTCCGCGACGCGGCCGAGTGGAAGGCACGCCGCGAGGCCCTGCGGATCTTCGAGGGGGTGACGGAAGCCGTCGATCAGGCCGACATCAAGGCGCTGGGAGGCTGGACCACGGCCAACTGGGACGGACCTCTCAAGGGGATCATCCCCTGGATCACGAGCGCCTTCACCGAGGGGATCATCCGCGAGGCTCGCGCTGCGATGGGCGAGGACTTCTGGGGTTTCCTGATGCTCGGCGGGCTGGCGGGCGGCGGCATGGCCTTCATGGTCGACCCGAAGCGTCATGAGGAGTTCCAGTCGCGCATCGGCGAGATCATGGGCCGGGTCAAGCGGTCGCTCGACGACGCCCTGCCCTTCGCCATGGAGCCCGTCGTCTACGACTTCCAGATCAATCCGCGCGGCACCTGGTCGATCCTCGAGGACGATCGTCCGCTGATGCCGGCTCGCTACTACCGGCTCCAGATCCCCCGGATGATCGCCGAGGGGGAGGGCGGCCTCTCCCCCGGCCGCATGGCGGACGTCGACGCCTTCGCCAACAGCGCCGAGGAAGGCCCCGAGCAGCTCCGCGTCTTCCGCACGATGATCAACAAGCTGTTCCCCGTCTCCCGGGGAGCTGCTGACGCTTCATCAACGAAGTGGGACGGGGAGGCCGAGACGATCCGTCGCGAGAACGGCTTCGACCCCGTGCAGCATGAGGCCCTCCGGGACGACCTGATTCGCGGGCGGATCGGTCTGGCCCGCAATCGATTGCCGGTCGACATGCAGATCAACGACGTCGACGACACCGACCTGATCGCCGCCCACGAGGAAGTCTCGGCATCTGCCGTCGCGCTCGGCGAGCGGCTCATCCGCAAGGGGGAGGTCGCCGTCGTCTCACTGGCGGCGGGCGTCGGCAGCCGATGGACCAGCGGCGCTGGCGTGGTGAAGGCGGTCAATCCGTTCGCCGTCTTCGAGGGTCGCCACCGTTCGTTCCTGGAACTCCACCTGGCCAAGACGGGAGCCGTTCAGGAGGCACTGGGAGCGACGATCCCTCACGTCGTCACGACGAGCTATCTGACCCACGACGCCATCGAACGGCACCTCGCGACGACGTCCAATTACGGTCATCGCGGGCCGGTGTACTTGTCTCGCGGCCAGTCGATCGGCCAGCGCCTCATCCCGATGGCCCGCGACCTGACGTTCCTGTGGGAGGAATCCACCCACGAGACGCTCGACGAGAACAAGCAGAAGGTCCGCGAGGCCGGTCGGCGCGCGATCCTCGAATGGGCGAAGGCCCAGGGCGAGGGGAGCGACTACACCGACAACGTCCCGCTCCAGCGGTTCAATCCCCCCGGCCACTTCTACGAGGTCCCCAACCTCCTGCGCAACGGGTTGCTGGCCAAGCTTCTCACCGCCCATCCCGACCTGAAGTGGCTGATGGTCCATAACATCGACACCCTGGGAGCGACCGTCGATCCGGGCGTCCTCGGCCTGGTCGCCGAGGCGGGATCGACGCACAGCTTCGAGGTCATCCCACGCCGGATCGACGACCGCGGCGGCGGCCTCGCTCGCGTCGGCGGCCGGCTTCGGCTGCTGGAAGGGTTGGCCCAGCCGCGAGAGGATTCCGAGTTCGCCCTGCGGTATTACAACTCGATGACGACGTGGGTCCGGATCGACGGCCTGCTGCAGGCGCTCCACCTCACGCGCGACGACCTGGGCCGGTCTCCGGAGAAGGTCGCCGCGGCGGTTCGCGGGCTGGCGGCTCGGGTACCGACGTATGTCACGATCAAGGACGTCAAGCGGCGCTGGGGGCACGGCCAGGAGGACGTCCTACCCGTCGTCCAGTTCGAGAAGCTCTGGAGCGACCTGACCTCGCTGCCGGACCTCCCCTGCTCTTACCTATCCGTCGACCGCCGCCGCGGTCAGCAGCTCAAGGACGCGGCGCAGCTCGACGGCTGGGTGACGGACGGCGGCCGGGATTACATCGCTTCGCTCTGCAAGTTCCCGAGTTAGCGATCCATTTCACGGAGGAAGGCGACCGTGTCAGCGCGATGGAAGGACGAGTTTGATGCGGAGCACATCCTGCGCATCTTCGACGAGTGCGCTGAGAACTACACGTTCACCATGCTCGACAACGGGTACAAGTACCCGGCGGCGTGCAGGCTGTCGCTGCATCGCTCCGAGTCAGATTGGGCTCTCGTGCTCGAGGATTTCGGCTTCTCGCCTCGGGTCGGTGATCCTGACCTCACGATCAAGACATTCGCGAGCCGGCTTCATGCGCGAAATCGACCGGTGGATTACGTCAGCGAGAAGGCCTATCAGAACTACTTAGCCACCAACCCTCACAACGAGTATAGATCCGTTTACCCCGTCGATAAGCGGGTCTGGGCCGAAGACGATTCTCCGATCGTTGACGACGATGCGTCCGAGGTAGACCTCTGGACTATCAGAGACGATGTGGCTGAGGTGTCGGTTCGAGGGAGGCTCCTCCGCTTGCCGCCGGCGTCTGAGTATTTGAAACACGGGATCGAACTGGAAGATCCGCCCCACATCAAGGTTTTCGAGCTCTGCCGTTATATGGCGGCGGTTGGGAGAGACTTGGTCCTGGCCACGCCTCAGGAACGTCGCGTTTCCTTGCTCCCCGAGATGAAACAAATCCTTCTACTTGAGGAATGGCGTCATCCGGATCTCGCTGCGGGCGAACGGCCGAGCGAGGTCGATGCATTTCGACAGTTGGCTCAGGTTCTCGCGACGGGCGATCCTGAACAATACCAGCCGACGGAATCGGCCAACACGCATTGGAGCTTCTGGCCTGTAGGCGGGACTCTCTGAGGTCCTTTTCAGGCCGGGCAGATGCCCGCCAGTTCGCGGATGGCGGCCTGGGCGACCGGCGAGGGGCACGACCAGACCAGGAAGAACAGGGCCTGGCGAGCCCAGCGCTGGGCCGGGTCGGTGCGGAGGAAGCCGCTGCCTCGGCGGGCGGTCAGGAAGGCCTGCGTCGTTTTCAAGGCCAGGCCGTTGGCCTGCGCTCGAAGTTCAGCGGAGGCGGCGGCGTCGCGGTCGCCTCGGGCGCAGGCCATCAGGGTCTCCCAGGCCTGGGACCAGTTCTCGTCGAGCAACTCGACGGGCTCGACCAGGTCGGCGCGTTCGGCCTTGAGCTTGCCCAATGCGTCGAGCGCCGCGGCGGCCTGACCGAGCGCCAGGGCCGACGTCTCCAGCCCCGCAGTGCCCACGGCACCGGGCTGGGTGGCGATCTCGTTCGTCGGGCCCATCAGCACGTCGTCGGCGTCGATCTCGACGCCCTCGACGAGGACCTCTGCCGTTCGAGAGGCCTGGAGCGCGGCGAGGTCGAAGGCCGGCTTGACGGTCAGGCCCGGACGATCGCCGGCCAGGGCGATCAGCATTTGTCGGTCGTCTTCGAGGAGGGCCCCGGTGATGAAGACGTCGGCTCGCTCGGCGCCTGTGACCCAGGGCATCGCGCCGTCGAGCCGGTAGCGGCCGTCGCCGAGGGCCGTCGCCGTCATCGGACGGGCACCCAGCCGTCGCGAGGTGGTCAACTGGGAGATCCCCACCGTGGCCATCGTGAGGCCTTCGGCGATCGAACGCAGCCAATCCGCCGCGCGGGGTCGGTCGGCGACGGTCAGCAGTCGGCGGACGGCGGCGTCGTGCTGGGAGAGGATGAATACGGCCGTGAGACTGGCCTCGGCCAATCGGGCGTAACGCTGGACCAGCAGCGGACGCGGACACTCGTCGCCGCCGAACTCGGCGGGGACCGACCAACGCATCACGCCGGCGTCGCGGAGCAGGTTCCAGAGCGTCTCGGGCCAGTCGCCGGCGAGGTCCGCCGGGCCATCGGCCGCGCGGAGTGCGTTGGTCAGGGCGACGATCTGGGCTTCTTCGGGGTCGTGTTCGGTCCAGCGGCCGTCGTGCATCGCGTCCTCTTGCATGCTAACCTCGACCTTCCCGGTCCGGGCGCGTCTCCCTCGTCATCGTCGCACAAGGCCGAGAAGCATGTCATCCCCGTATTGCTACAAGTACCCCCGGCCGGCCGTCACCACCGACCTGGTCGTCTTCGCCTGGATCGATCACACGCTCCAGACGCTTCTGATCCGCCGCAAGCACGACCCGTTCGCCGACCATTGGGCGATCCCCGGCGGATTTCTCGACATGGAGGAAACCGCCGAGGCCGGCGCGCGGCGGGAACTCCTCGAAGAGACCGGGCTGACGATCCCCGGCGTGGTCGAGCCCCTGGGCTTCTTCGCCGCTCCTGATCGCGATCCCCGGGGACGGACGATCACCCTCGCCCACGTCGCGACCTTGCCTGGGGGCGATCACCCGATCGAGGGAGGCGACGACGCCGCCGAGGCCGCCTGGCGTCCCGTCGTCGAGGCTCGCGACCTCGCCTTCGACCACGACGAGGTCTTGGCTGCGGCCGTCGACTGGCTGCGTCGAAAGGTCGTCGCGAAATCGCCCGAGGCGTTGGCATTGCTGCCGCGTCCGGTCGAGCTTTCGGAGGTCCGCTCGCTCTTCAAGTCACTCGGCGCGCCGGCCCGAAACCTCGCCGCCTGGGTCGCGGCGGCCGGCGGCTGATTCGGTTCGCCTTGCCGGGAAGGCGCTTAACCGCTACATTCCCCGCGCCCGCCGGGCTGCGCGCGGATCGTGCGCCTGTTGGGATGTCCAAGGAAGGACCGACCGATGACCGGCCTCGGATGGAAGACGAAGCCTCGCCGGGCCGCATCCGGCGCACAGGGACTTGGCATCGACCACCACGCCGAGGCCGAGCTGATCCGCCGCCTCTGGGCCGAGCAGCGCGCGCACGTCCCCCTGGAGACGCTCGACAGCGAGGAACAGGGCTATCTCGACGCCCACCTCGCCATGCCGCTCACCATGAGACGGCGGCTGGCCATGATCGACTGGCTGGCGCAGGGGATTCGCCCCGGCGACCGCGTCCTGGAATGGGGATGCCGCCACGGCGTCGATTCCTGCGTCTACCGCCGCCGCTTCGGGCCCTCGCTGGAACTCTACGGCTGCGACTACATCGAAGGCGACACCTACCGTCCCTTCCACGATTACAGCCGACTTCAATACGTGAAGGTGACGCACTCGTCCCGGCTGGAATATCCTGACGGCTTCTTCGACGTCGTCACCGGCAACGGCGTCTGGGAGCACGTACTGGACGAGACGAACTCGCTCCTGGAGTTGCACCGCGTGCTTCGCCCGGGCGGGCTCTTCATGATCGCCTGCCTCCCGAACCGGTACAGCTACACCGAGGCCCTCCAGCGCAGGCTTGGCCACGAGGCTCACGACCGCCTCTACACAATCCATTCGGCGACGGAGATGCTCCGCACCGCCGGCTTCGAGGTCCTGGCCACCGACCGCCGCCTCTTAGTCCCGACCATGCTCAACGGCTTCGGGCCCGGCCTGCGCGACCTTTACAGTCGGCTACACGGAGTCGTCTGGACTCTCAACAGCGTGCTGGAACGCATCTGGCCCATCAACCTGATCGCCAGCAACCTCATGTTCGTGGCGCGGCGTCCGCTCGAGGCCTGAGGGTTCTCCACGAGCGCTCGACCTTGATGGGCGTTGCGGTCCGAAGACGCCGAAGCAACTTTTCCCTCGCCGTATGCGGCTGTCGGGGACGATGACTCTTCGCTCCAGCAGCCGCATGACAATCCCCAACGTCGCCATCATTATGACCACGCCAGGGATTCCGATCGCCAGCATCTGCGAAAGCCCCCATGGCTTCACCCTGGGGGACATGAACCACATGATCACCGAGATCGCAACCTGCAACCTAGCGAAGACTTCGCCGAAGGTTAGACGGGACGATCCCCGCAGGAGAGGATAGACCAGCCAGCCGAGGGTCCCGGTAAGCATGGTCGCCGTCGCGGGCACCACGGCCTCGCTCTCGCTGTAACCACTGATAACGCTTGCGACGAAGCCCAAGCACCATAGAACGGGAACGAGACAGGCGGTGAATTTCCACGTCGAGACCCACGGAGACACCGTAGGCGTTGAGTCTTCTCCGCCGAGCATCGCGTGGGCCTCCCTGGACTCAGCGACAAGGTGAGGTGGACGGAATCCGTCCACCTGAGCGGCACCTCTGCATCCTTACATCCGTCGTGCCTCGACAGGTCGGTCGTGAGGGCCTTCCACGGGCACGACCTGTTCGATCCGATCACTCTCGTTCTCGCATCGAGCATCCCATCGGGCGAAAGCTCGGACCACAAGTCCGATCACGATCCCCACGACGAGCGAGATAGGGATTCCAACGGTCAGCATTGCTGACAATTCCCAGGGCTCGACTCGCCTCGGCATCATGAAGAGCGAGGACGACATGAAGGCGGGGTATAGCCCGCGGAGCCGATAGGTGAGGTCGCGACGAAATGGCCCCAGGACCAGGAGATAGGCCAGCCAGACGGTAATTCCGCACAACATGGTGGCTGTGGCTGGAGCAAAGCACTGGCTAGCCACATGCCTAACAGCAAACCTCGAGATGAAGCCACAACACCAGAGGGCGGGTATCAGACCGGCGGTGAACTTCCAGATCGAACTTGAGGAGGATGAAAGCACCCGAGAAGGTGGCAGTTCGCCCGTCATTGTGACAGCCCCCCGCAACTGAACGATCCGCCAGGTGGCCGGAATCCGACCACCCGGGCGCGCCGTCTGCATCCTCGGCCGTCAGTTGGACAGGTCGGCCTCGCAGAGGATCTCGAAACCCATCTCGTGCAGCGAGCGGCTGGCCTGCTCGTTGTTGTCGACGTGCATGGCGACCGCTGGGCGGCCGTGGGGCTGGACGATCAGCGGATAGGCGTAGTGGATGTTGATCTCAGCGCGAAGCAGGGCCAGGCACATGTCCGCCAGCGAGGAAGCGGCCGGGGGCAACTCGGCCGCCAGCAGTTCGTTCTCGGCGAAGGCGTGCTTGTTCAGCGAGAGGATCTCGCGGCCTTGCTCCGGATGGCTGAGAATCAGCCTCAGGATGGAGCAGTCGGCCGAGTCGGAGATCGTCAGGCCGACGATCCGCACCTTACTCCCCTGGAAGGCGCGAACGACTTCCAGCAACTGGCCGACTCGATTCTCTAGGAAGACCGAGAACTGGGTGACGCTCGGCCAGTTGCGGCCGTGCATGGTCTCGACGTCGATTTCGGAGCCGCCGTCCTCTCCCAAGCTCATATGAGTCCCTCGCGTGCTTGCCAGGACTGTCCCGTCGGTTGAATGGCGACTCTCACAAGGTAATAGGGTTCATCCACTCAGGTCAATGTAAACCCCCCGCCGAAAGGACGGCACCATGAAGTCCTCCGCTTCTCCTGGCCTGATTGGAATAATCCTCATGCTCGCGACAATCGCTGCCCGAGCCGAGGAACCTGCCATCGGTCCGCTCGCGCGCGACCTCCTGGCCGCACACAACAAGGAACGCGAGGTCGAGAAGCTCGAACCGCTCAAGCTCGACGAGGCGCTCACAAAGGCGGCCCTGGAACACGCCCGCGACATGGCCGAGCATCGCAACCTGTCGCACGAGGGGTCCGACGGGTCCACGCCCTTCGATCGAATCAAGCGGTTCGACTACCACTACGCCAAGGCAGGCGAAAACGTCGCCGAGGGACAGCGCGACGTCGCCGGGGTGATGCGCACCTGGATGAACAGCGAGGGGCACCGCGCCAACATCCTTGGCGCGTTCACTCAGATGGGAGCCGCTCGCGCGAAGGACGGCGACGGTCGGCCCTACTGGTGCGTCGTCTTCGGCAAGCCGTTCCCGAAGGTCGATCCCAAGCAGGCGGCCGGCGAAGCCCTGGAGAAGATCAACGCCGCCCGCAAGGAAGCCGGTAAAGAACCGCCCTTGAAGCCGAGTTCCAAACTGGACGAGGTCGCCCGATCGTTCGCCCTGGCGATGGCCGCGTCCGCTGGAGACAAGACGGGTGAGAAGAAGCAACCGGACCTCGTCGCCCTGCTGAAGGACGCCGGCGTTTCGTTCCGGAGCGTCGGGATGTGCGTGGGAGTGGGGAATCCCACCGTCGACGACGCCATGAAGTCGATCTTGAAGGACGAGCGTCAGAAGGAAGCCGTCCTCGGGACGTTCCGGTCCGTGGGAATCGGTTACGCCAAAGGTGCGGACGGACTGCCGTACTGGTGCGTCCTGCTGGTGGAGGAATGACGGCCGGCGCGACGGAAAGACGTCTCGGAAGGGGGTTTTCCTCCAAAGCCGGCGGACCGCTCTGCCGAAGAATCTGAGGTGACGAGTTCGAATAACCGCGCGCCGAGGGGCGTCTTTCCAAAGGACGGCTTCGACGGTGCGGATGCGCGAAACTCGGTCGACGGAAACCGGTCTTACGACGATGCATGAAGGGCCGGGAGCGGGGACGCCCCCCCTCGTCCACGGCCTCGTCCAGAAAGGGTGAACCCCCATGCCGTGGCGACGCCTTCACCTGGCTCGGGCCCTCTCGGCCGCGGGCCTGGCCAGCAGCTTGATGTTCCTCGGGAGCGCGATCGCGACCGCCGCGCCCGGAGACGACCTGGAGCCCTCGACGGCTCCCTCCGCCGCATCGACGACCGAAACGGTCGATCTCCTCAAGGCCGCCCGCGCCGGCGATCTGAAGGTCTCCGCCCGCGGCCAGGGCCAGGACAAGGTTCGGCTCAGCCTGCAGAACACCTCGGAGAAGCGGCTGAACGTGATCGTGCCTCCGGGCCTGGTCGCCTCCAGCGGCGTGGCTCAGCGAGGCGGCGGCGGCGGCTTCCAGAGCATGGGCCTGGGCATGATCAACAATCGGCCGGGCAGCTTCGGCCGATTCCAGGGCTCGTCCGTGACGGGCCTTCGCTCGATGCCCATCAACGGTTCCGACTCCCCGTCGGTCGCCGTGCCGGTCGGTGAGACGGTCGACGTCTCGGTTCCCGCCGTCTGCCTGAACTACGGCGTGAACACCCCCACCCCGCGCGACAGCTTCACCTTGATGGACGTCGACGACTACACCCAGGACGTCCGGATCCGCAAGGGTCTGCGGAGCCTGGCGCTGCTGGGCACGAGCCACGGCGTCGCCCAGGCCTCGATGTGGCGAATCTGCAACGGCATCCCCTTCGAGGAGATGGCCGCTCGCGACGCCAAGTTCCTTAATGACTCCGAAATCGCCCTCGCCGCCCGATTCGTCGAGGCCGTCGACGCCGCTGGGACTGAGGACCTGGTCAATCCGGCCCTCCTGACCGAAGGCCGCGTCTTCGTGAAGCTCACCGCCGAGACCACCTCTGTCGAGGGCGAGGTTTCGCGGCTTACCGAGAAGCTCGACGGGCTTCGCCTTTTCGGCCTCCCCATCGAGGTCGTGAAGAACGACGACATGCCGATCGCCAAGGCTCCCGCCATCTTCGTGAAGGTCGCCCTGAGCGAGAACCAGGTCGGCGACGCCGTCGGGCGGCTCCAGGTCGGCAGCTCGCTCCGGGACGACCAATGGCGTCCGATCGGGAAGGCCGCCTTCCGCGACCACGCCTCGATCGCCGTCCTCGATTCCCAGAGCCTCGTCCAGCTGGTCGAGCAGCAGCTTGCGGCGACCTTCGTGTCCGTCAAGCCCGCCCGCAAGTCGGTCGGCGCGACGACGCTCAAGATTGAGAACCACCTGCCGTTCACGGTCGCCGGCCTGAACGTCCGGGCGGGGAACTCTCCCGGCTCGCCGGTCGTTCCCTTCGAAGCCGTCGGCCTGGGCCCCAACCGCGCCGCCATGGTGCCGATCCAGGCCGCCCAGGGCGAAATCGTCTCCCTCGAGCTGAACGGGCTCTGATCGACGCCTCTCGTCCGAACAAGTGCGAACCGGCGGACCTTCCCTGGAGGGTCCGCCGTGTTCGTTTCGAAGGCGAGGTTAAGTCGAGTGAACCTTCGACGGCCCGGCGTCGTAGCATTCGGAACGACGCGACCCTGCGTCCTCTCATCGGCCCTTCGAGCCCTTGCCGGGGTTGGGGCGGACCGGCTACGATGAAAGGGATTGCAGGTCGAGGGCGGGCGCGAAGCCGGCCTCTGAAGTCGCCGGGGGGCTGCACGTCCGAAATGGCGCTCGAACGACGGCGGATTCTATACTCGGGCCACGTTCAGGGCGTGGGGTTCCGGGCGACGACTTCCTGGCTCGCCCGGGGGTTTGAGGTCGCCGGCCACGTTCGAAACCTGCCCGACGGCCGCGTCGAGGTGATCGCCGAGGGGGACGTCGCCGAACTCGATCGCTTCACGGCCGCGATCCAGGACTCGCTGGGGAACTTCGTCCGAGACGTCGACGCCTCTCCGCTGCCGACCCACGAGCCCCCGCTGGAGGGATTCGGCATCCGCCATTGATTCCGATCTCCGAAAGGCTTCCAGATGGAAGCACGGAGATAATCCATCGCTTCTTTCCTCCGAATCAGAGCATCATGAAATCCCTCACGATCGCCCTCGCGACGGCCAAGGAAACCATCCGCCAGCCGTCCTTCTTCGTGATCGCCTTCTTCGCCGCCTCGCTGCTCGTGGGCACGATCTTCGTGCCTTACTTCACGTTCGGCGAAGACATCAAGATGTACAAGGACACGGGCCTCACCACGATCTCCTTCTTCTGCATGCTGCTGGCGCTTTTGACCTCCAGCTCGACCGTGGCGGAAGAGATCGAAGGTAAAACGGCGATCACCCTGCTCTCCAAGCCGATCAACCGCCGGCAGTTCATCGTTGGCAAGCTGATGGGCATCCTGATGGGGGTGTTGGTCCTCTACCTCTTCCTGGGAATCCTGTTCGCCGCCGGCGTCTGGTACAAGATTCCGTACGACCTTCGTGAGTCGGCGGGGACCCTTGAGCCGGGCAAGCAGCTCGGCCAGGTGATGCAGGTGGTTCCCGGCCTCGTGCTGGGCTTCCTGGAGGTCACGATCCTGACGTCGGTGAGCGTGGCGCTTTCCACGCGGCTGCCGATGCTGGTCAACCTGATCGTCTGCATCATGATCTTCTTCCTGGGCCACCTCAGCCCGGTCTTGATCCAGGCGACGGCCGAGCGACAGCAGCTCATCCATTTCATGGCGCAGCTTTTCGGTTGGGTCCTTCCCCCGCTGGAGTTGTTCAACGCCGGCCCCTCGATCGCGACCGGCGCTGTGATTCCCTGGGTGGGCTATGTTCTGCCGGCGCTGGGCTGCTGCGTGTTGTACAGTGGAGCAGCGCTTTTCTTCGCGTTCCTCCTGTTCGAGGATCGCGACCTGGCCTGATCCGCTCGTTCCCTCCGTCACGGGCCGCGCGACCCTTCAGGTCCGCCGGCTCGGCCGACGGACGGGGACGCGTCCCGCAAGGAGGATCGCCGGCGGCCTGACGGAGCGCAGACCCGATTCCCGGCCCTGGACCCTGGCGGGGAGCCTCCCGTATGCAAGCGGAAGCCTACCTTCGTGTTAAGAAACTCCTGGGAGCCGGCCGGTCGCCGATGACCGCCCGGCTCCTCGGCGCCTGCGAGGCTTTGCTGGTCCTCGCATTATTGATCGTGGCCGGCCTGTTCGCCGCCTTGATGGCGTCGCGGGGCGAGATCAGCATCGCCAAACCAGTCACCGAGTCGCTCCCCTCGTGGACGCTCAGCCGACAGGTCGGCGACTATGACGATTACATCGTCTACGGCGATTCCGGCCTGTTCCCGCTCATCGGAGCCAACCTGAACAGCAGCAACCCCATCCATCGGCTTGGGGCGCGGCTCCTCGAAGGCTTCACAAGAGTACTCCCGCCTCTGCGGAACAACCTCGGCGCACTGACGACGCTGCTGGCCGTCGGCCTGATCCTGATTCTCCTGCTGGCGCTGGTGGCGAAGGCCCGACGAGCCGTCGTCGCCACGACCGTGGCCGATCTGGCTGCGAACCTGAGGAACCAGATCCATCGCCAGATGTATCGACTCGGCCAGTCCTCTCTGCCCACCGAGGGCGTCGGCCCGGTCGTCAACATCTGGACTCGCGAGGTCAACGACGTCCGCGATGCGCTCGTCGCCGATTTCGACGTCGTCCCCGGGATGATCGTTCTGGGTGTAGGTCTGGCTCTGCTGGCGCTCTCGACCTCACCGACGCTCACGCTCTTCCTGGCGTCGCTCGCGCTGCTCGTCTATCTGATCTCTCGCGTCATGAACCGCGACGCCCGGACGAATTACGACGCGGCCCTGCGAGACTCCTCGGTGCAGCTCTGTTTGCTGCATGAGGATCTCGGGCTGCTGCGGACCGTCCGGACCTACGGCGTCGAGGATTACGACCGCAAGCGGTTCGACGAGCACCTGGAACGGTATCGAGACGCGGACGTGCGACGGATGCTCGCCCAGGGGAAGGTCTCCACGGGGGCCGCCCTGCTCTACGGAGCGGCGATCGCCACGGGGTTGGGACTGCTGGGTTACAACATCCTGGTGAAGGACCGGATCTCGATCGCCACCATGATCATCCTGGTTGCGACGCTCGCCGGCCTGGCCGTCCCGATCCTGCAATGGATTCGGATGCGGCAGACGATCCGCCACGCCAATCGTTCGGCCGGCGAGATCTTCGAGTTTCTGGCCCGCTCCCCGGAACTCCACCAGAACGTGGGCGCCGAGTTTTTGCCGCCGCTGCGACGCTCGATCGTCCTCGACGACGTCACCCTGGAGAGTCGTTCGGGACGGCTCTTGCTGGACAAGGTCTCGCTGGAGATCCCCGCCGTCGGTCGGACGGCGATCGTGGGCGTGGACGAGGACTCGAAGCTCGCCCTGGCCTGCTTGATCCCGCGTCTGATCGACCCTCAGGGGGGCAAGGTTCTGATCGACGGCCGCGACCTCCGCGACATGACGTTGGAATCGGTCCGCGCCCAGTCGGCGACCGTCCTGCAGGCCGATCTGGTCTTCACCGACACGATCATGGCGAACATCGGTCTGGGAGACTCGAGGAACACGCTTCAGCGCGTGATCGAGGCCGCCAAGACTGCCCACGCCCACTTCTTCATCCAGGAGCTGCCGCACGGTTACGATACCGTCGTCGGTCCGCTGGGCCATTACCTCCGGCCCGACGAGCAGCTCCGGATCGCTCTGGCCCGCGCGTACCTCCACGATCCGTCGATCCTGATCGTGGAGGAACTTCCCTCGCAGATCGACGACGAGGTGAAGCTGCTGCTCGACGACACGCTGGCTCGGCTCTCGGTCAACCGGACGGTCATCACGATCCCGCACCGGCTGTCGACCATTCGCTCCGCGGACAACATCATCCTGCTGCACAACGGTCGGGTGGAGGCGTTCGGTACTCCGTCGAAGCTGCAGGCCGAGAGCAAGCTCTTCCGCCACATCCTCTACACCGAGTTCAACGAGTACGCCACCGGCGAGATCGAAGCGGGTCGGGTCTCTGCCTGACCCGCCTCGACCGAGCGGGCATGCTCAGAAAAAGTCGTCGACCGTCGGCGTGATGACCAGCTCGGGGACGCGGGCGCGGGGGTGAAGCTCCACCAGGAACTTCACCGCCGCCGCGACGTCCTCGGGCTGGAGGATCGCCGCCTTGCGCTCATCCGAAACCTTCACGGGACGAGCGTCGAGGATGGGCGTATTGACCTCGCCCGGATAGATCACCGTCGATCGAATCCCTTCCTCGCGCACCTCGCGGCCCAGGGTGATCCCTAATGCCGCCTGGCCGAACTTCGACGCCGAATACCCCGCTCCCCCCAGGGTGCTCGCCCGCACGCCGGAGATCGAGCAGATCTGGACGACGAGCCCGTCCTTCCGCTCCCGCATGCCGGGGAGAATCGCGCGCAAGAGGTTGAACGGACCGGTCAGATTGGTCCGGATCATCAGGTCCCAGTCTTCGGGCGTCAGGACGTTCAACGCGCGGTTGCGAACGTTCGTCCCTGCGTTGCAGACGAGGACGTCGATCGTCCCGAACGTCGACTCGACCTCCTTCGCCATCGCCATGACGGCCTCGGCGTCGGTCACGTCGCAAGGGGCGACCATGACCCGATCGTCGGCGACGCCGAGCAACCCCTTCGTCGTCTCCAGCTTGCCCGGGTCCCGCCCCACCAACGCCACCCGCAAACCCATCTTCGCCAACGTCTGGGCGACGCCCCGACCGATCCCGCTCCCCGCGCCCGTGACGAGCGCGGTCTCCGGCTTCCGACTCATGGCTGATCCTTGGTGAAAAGACGAAGGCCCCGCGCTCGGATGCCGGCGCGGGGCCTCGAGTTCGTCTCGGATTGTAACCCGACCGTGAAGCCGACGCGAAGGCCGGCCCCGGTTCAGCTCGACGAGGCCGCGTTCCAGGCCCGGACCGACTTCGAGCCGCTCGAAGAGTTGGCCCACTTGCTCATGGCCTGAAGGAGTTGGCTGACGTCGGCCCGAGCCAGCTTCGTCGTCGAGGCCGCCTTGTCCAGTGAGCCCGCGTCGACCGCCGTGCCGTTGAGGAAGACCGGGACCGACAGCGTGGTCGGCGTCGGCTCGGTCTGGCTGTCCGTGTTGGAGGTCGTGGAGTCCGTCGAAGTCGTCGAGGGCGTGCTGGGCGTGGTCGTTGTGGTCGTCGGGGGAGTGGAGGTGGAATCGGTCGGCGTCGGGGTCGACGGGGTCGTCGTCGTCGAGGTGACCGGCGTGTAGTCCACGGTGGTCGTCGGTGGGACGAGCACCTGCTGGGCCGGTGGTGTCACCGTGACGTTCGTGCTCCCCGTGGAGGTGCTCGGCGGCGTGGTGACGACGGGCGTCGAGGGCGAGGAGCCTGGGATGAGCGAGGCCGAATTCAGAACGTTGAGACGGCCGAGATCGATTCCCGTGACGCTGTCGTGGATCGACTTGGCGCCCTGTTCGAGCCAGCCCTTGATCTGGTCGACCGTCGGCAGCGTGCCGAATCGGGACTTGTAGATCGACTGGAGGAGGACGATCGAGCCGGAGACCAGCGGAGCGGCGAAGCTCGTCCCCTCGACGGTCGAGTAGTTCGACCCGTCGATCAGAGCCTGGAGACCCGACCCGGGGGCGGCGATGTTCGTCGCCGTGGAGCCGCCGAGCGCGGAGCCCAGTCGCTGGGCGTCGGAGAGGAGGTTGTCGGAGGAGTCCGTCGCCGTGACGCTGATGACGTTGTCCAGCACCGCGGTGAACCCTTCGCCCTGCTGGCCGTTGAAGCTGTTGCCCGTCGCGGCGACGACCGGGATGTTCAACGACTTGAGCTGGGCGATGAGCTGAGTCATCCGCTGGCCGACGCCGCCGTCCTGGGCGAACCAGTTGCGGGCGTAGTTCGCACCATTGGAGAGGGAGATGTTCACCACGCTGATGTTGTACTGGCTGTGGTGGTCGATCACCCACTGCAGGGCGTTGGCGATGTTGTTGGTGTCGGCCGTGTTCGTGCTGTTGGTCACCTTCAGGGCGACGATGTCCGCCCCCGGGGCGACGCCCAGGTGGTTCGCATCGCTCCCCGCGATCAGGCCGGCGACGGCCGTGCCGTGCTGCGAGGTCGTCGCGATCGGGTCGGCGTCGCCGTCGCCGAAGTCATAGCCGGCGACTACCTTGTTGCTGGACCCGAAGCCGCCGCCGAGGTCGGCGTCGTTGTAGTTGACGCCGGTGTCGATCACGGCCACCGTCAGTCCCGTGCCGTCGACGCCGTAGGTCGACCGCGTCTGGGCCGAGCCGATGATCGGGTCGAAGGCCGTGGCGGCGCCGGTCGCGACAGTCCCTGTCGGGGCCTGGGTCGCATCGGCGACCGCAGCCCGCCGCGCCGCCGCTCGGGCGAATGCGGCGCCCCTCGCGGCCGTGAACTGGTGGACGCCGTTCTGCGGCGTCGACGAGCCCGCGGCTTTCAGCCGCTCAACGATCGCGGCTCGCCTGACGGCGGCCTGTTCGGAGAGGGCTCCTCCGAGCCCCGTCGAGAGCAGGCGTCGGACGTCGAGTTGCTCGACCGCGGGCCGGTGCTTGAGTCGAGCGTCTCGGCTGTTCTTGCCAGTCAGGTTCCAGACCATGGAACGGATCTCCCCAGACGGCCGCCATGCCTTTGGCTCAGGCCGCCCCGCGATTCGGATGTGAACGCCCCCCGTCCTTGGCGGGTTCCGATCGTCGGGTCGGACGCATCCGACTCGACCCTCGGCCCGGAGGGCCCCGCTCGGGACGGATCCCGAACGCGACCCCGCAGAGCGCGTGATCAGGTTGTGCGGCACGAGACGAGGCACGACGGAAGGACAGGTGGACGGCGATGACGCGAGGTCCGGGGACTTCACGACGGCGATCACCCCTCCTTCACGCCGGGCCCTTCAGCCCGAGCGCGGAGAATCAACGGGAGCCCGAGCGGGCGACCGGGAGTCTGGGGACACCCTCGGCCATCACCCGGGACCATCGATTCGGCTTCATCCTCCTGAGCGGCGACCGGACGAATCCGCTACGTCCGGCCATTCCGGAAGACCTCGAAAGGCCCCCCGCCGACGCCCCTCCTTGACGGCGCCGGTGCGACGCGACGGCTCGGCGGGCTTCGACGTCCGCCCCCCGCCTCGCGTCTCCTCCCCGAGGTGGGCCTCCATCCTCCTTGCGTCCCCTCTTGGAACGCACTAGATTGAGGTCGCCTTGGGAAGGTCCCGGCCGAGCTTGGTTCTCCGCCGGTATGCCTTGTATCGGAATCGAGTCGAAGCGAGGTCCGCAGGAAAAATGGAAAATGTCGCGGTGATTCCGGCGCGGTTCGCTTCCACCCGACTGCCCGGCAAACCCCTTCTATCCGACACCGGGAAGCCCCTCATCCAGCACGTGGTGGAAGCCGCGAAACGCGCGCGATCGCTGCAACGCGTCATCGTCGCCACCGACGACGATCGCATCGCCGACGCGGTACGCAGCTTCGGCGGCGAAGTCGTCATGACCCGCGCCGACCACCCGACGGGCACCGACCGCGTGGCCGAAGTCGCCGCGACGATCCCCACCGCCGGGATCATCGTCAACGTCCAGGGGGACGAGCCCGAAATCGACGGAGCTTCAATCGATCGTTTGATCACCCTCTTGAACGAAGACCTCGATGCGCCGATGGCCACGCTCGCGACGCCGATCCGCGATGAGGCCGTCTACCGCGATCCTTCGTGCGTGAAGGTCGTGGCCTCCTCTCGCGGCCGCGCTCTGTATTTCTCGCGCAGTCCCATCCCCTGCCACCGCGACGGCTCGCCTGACTTCTCCGACCCCCAAACCCCCGCCGCTCTCCTGCATCTGGGAATCTACGCCTACCGCCGCGACTTCCTGCTGTCGGTCGGCACCCTCCCCCGCTCGCCTTTGGAGTCTGCTGAGAAGCTCGAACAACTCCGAGTCCTGGAAGCCGGGCTCCCCATCGCTCTGGGAGTCGTCGACGAGCCGTCCATCGGCATCGACACCCCGGAAGACTACCGGCGGTTCGTCGACCGCTGGCGAGCAGCACACTCGGCCTGAGGCGACTAACCCCGTCGCCGCAACGCCTGGAAACGAGCCCATCCGCTCGACGCAATCGCGAGCGGACGGGTTCTCGTTGCGCTGAGGAAGCCGATCCGAGGGCTCGCCTCTCGCCGTCGGCCCTCTCCCTTCCATTCATAGGGAGTCGTCGACGCTGCCCAGGCCGACGGCGGGCTGTTGCCCGCTCGTTCCTTCGATGCGATGCGGCATCATCGCGATCCGACGTCCTCTTGAGGATCCACAAGCCGGATCGGTTTGTTTAACAGAGGCAACTTGCCTGGTGTGGCGGGCACAAACGGCGGATGGCTTCATTCTTAAGACAAAGCCCGCCTGGAATGACCTAGAGTTCTAACAATTCCCAAATCAGATCAAGGAAGAACAGCCTATGGAGCAGTAATCGATGAAGACGCTGTTCACGCGCGTTCTGATCGCTTCCTCGCTGATTGCGGGCGGTTCGATTTTCTCGGCGCCGTCGCAGGCAGCCCTGGTCACCGTCGACCCAGACTCCTATTCCAATCACACCAACATCAGCAGTTCGTTTTCCGGACTGACGCTGTCGACCGTCGGCGGTTCCAACACCAACGTCTACGCGGTGGCCAGCGGTCTGTCCACGACCGGCTCAAATGTGTTCGGCACGTACAGCACGTCGGCCGGCTACGGAGTTAATTGGGGCGGCAGCTCGAACGACGGGCTGAAGGCGGTCTTCGCTGTCGCGACCGACTACGTCCAGATCGACATCATTGGCAACAGCAGCGGCAACAGCGACCGCGGCCAGTTGACGGCCTACGACTCCTCGAACAACGTGATCGCCACCGTGACCACCAACAACCTCGGGAGCGGCGATTATCAGACGTTGTCGATAACCCAGGGGACCGCAAGCATCGCCTACATCATCGCAACCGGAACGAACAACCGGGCGATCTCCCTGGACAACCTCAAGTACACCGTTGGCTCGGTCCCCGAACCGAGCGCCATCGTGATGTTGGGCTGCGGAGCCGTGGCGATCTTCGGCGTATCCCGTCGCCGGAGGCCGCGAGGCTGATTCGAGAGGTTGATGCAGACTTCGGAGAGCCGGCGGAAATCCGCCGGCTCCTTTTTTTGGTAAATCGACCGTTCGCCAATCCCGCCCCTTCTCGACCGACGCCTCAACCGGCGACGGGAGGGGCCTCCAGCGTTCAGCGGGTCTGGTCGAGCGCGGCGAGGATCGCTTCGGCGATCGCCTTCATGCCTCGGTCGCCGGGATGGGAGGCGACTCCCTCGTGTTTGAAGGAGCGTTCCGAACGGGCGGCGTTTGAGGGGTCGCGTCCCAGGGAGGAGATCTCTATGAACCGGGCGCCGGCCGCTTCGCTCGCCTTGCGGAGTCGGGCGTCCCGGGCCTCGCTGGGCCAGAAGCAGCCGCGAACGAGGATGATCGGCTGACGTCTGGCCCGCACGCCGGCCAGGATTTTCGCAACGCTCGCCTCGAAGCGGTCTGCGTCTGCGTCGGTTTTGAACTCAGGGACGTTCTCGCCGATCGCTAGCACAAAGAGGTCGGCATCGAACGCGAAGGCGTCCTTCAGTTTCGCGTCCACATCATAATCGGAATATCCCCGCTCGAAGTCGGCGATGTTCTTGACGAGGATCTCGGGCGGCTTTCCCGTCCGTCGGCCGACCTCCGCCGCGACGAGATGAACGTAGTCCTTGTCCGCCGAGGTCGCCGCCATCCCCCAATCGTCGTGCCAGTCGATCTCCGGCCTGGGCGGGTGCCTGGTGATGCTGTTGCCGAGGAAGAGGATCTTGCGGATCTCCGCCGGCCGCACCGTCGCCCGATCGTCCTGTCCCGAGCCTTCAAGGGAAGGCGCCGTTGCCAGGGTTGTCGCAACGATTCCGATGATGCCGAGAATGCGGCGTCTCACG
The DNA here is from genome assembly GCF_011065895.1 of Paludisphaera rhizosphaerae. NCBI lineage: Bacteria > Pseudomonadati > Planctomycetota > Planctomycetia > Isosphaerales > Isosphaeraceae > Paludisphaera > Paludisphaera rhizosphaerae. Next base: position 180,027 of record NZ_JAALCR010000001.1, read on the forward strand.
TCGGTCGCCCTCCAAATCACGACATCTCCCGCGTCGGGTGCGATCACATTTGCCGATCAGGCGACACTTTATCTCTAGGAGGACCCCACGGCCCGCCGTGCGGCGTCGACGAGGCAGGAGAAACGGAGCCCGCGAGAACGGCCGAAAATGCGCGAACGAACCCACCTAGATACGGTGCATCTTGTTGTTGCAAGACACGTTATGTCGATGCAACTGGGTTCGTTTTCGCGCGATCGAAGCCAATCCGCCGCGGCGCTGATCGACTCAATAGTTGAACAGCCGGCTCACGCTCTCGCGGCGGTGGATCGACATGATGGCGTCTGCGAAGAGGCCGGCGACGCTGACGACCTTGCAGCAGGAGGCGAGCGGCTCGAAGCGGTAGCCGATCGTGTCGGTCATCACCAGTTCCTTGATCGGCGACTTCTCCAGCTTGGCCGCCGAGCCCTTCGAGAAGACCCCGTGCGAGACGCAGGCGTAGATGTCCTTGGCCCCCCGCTCCTTGCAGGCGACGGCCATCTCGATCAGGGTGCCGCCGGAGATGGTGAAGTCGTCTACGATCAGGACGTTGCGGTCCTTGACCTCACCGACGATGTCCAGCATCTCCGCCTTCTCGTCGTGCCCGCGACGGACCTTGTTGCCGAAGACCACCGGCGCGTGGATCATCTCGGCGAACTTGTACGCCTGCTTGCCGAAACCGACGTCCGGCGAGGCGACCACCAGATCGGGGATCTCCTTGCGGCGGAAGTAGTCCACCAGGACGGGCATGGCGTAGAGGTGGTCGACGGGGATGCGGAAGAAGCCCTGGATCTGCGGGCTGTGCAGGTCCATCGTCAGGACGCGGTCGGCCCCGGCGGCCTCGATGCAGTCTGCGCAAACACGGGCGCGGATGGAGACGCGGGGCTCGTCCTTCTTGTCCCCCTTGGCGTACGAGAAGAACGGGATGACGGCCGTCACCTGGGTCGCACTCGCCCGCTTGAAGGCGTCGATCCAGAAGAGCAACTCCATGAAGTTGTCGTTGACCGGGTATTCCGACCCCTGAATGATGTACACGTCGCGTCCGCGGACGTTTTCCAGAACGCGGACGAAGACGCAACCCTCGCTGAACGTGTGGGTTTCGGCTTCCGCCAACCCGGAGCCGAGACGCTCGGCGATGGCCTTCGCCAGCGATCCGCTGGCGCTGCCGGCGAAGACTTTCAATTCGCCGTAAGGGTCGACCCGCTCTTCCGACGTGCAGATCAGCGACATGTCCTTGCTCACGGCGTACACCCTGTCGTCGGGAGTGGAGAAGGTCCATGTCCATGCGAGACCGCCGCATCGACCTCGCCCGCCGGCCCCGCCCCCCGCAGCGGTCCGACTTCATACGATCTTAGCACTCGCCGCCGCCCCCGGCCACCCTGGGGCCGGCGACGAATCGGCGAACGCTTGTGGGTCGACCGCCAGCCAAGTCGGGAGGATCGACCGAAGCCGACCTTTCAGATACTCTCGGTTCCAGGTCGAGTCGTGCTGAATTCCTGGATCGCCGCGATCATGAGACCGAGCGATGAACGAGTCGCCGGGGATATCCCCATCTTCGACATCCCCGACGGGTCGGCCGTTCTTCCTCTCGGACGCCGTAATCCTTGTCGTGGCCCTGGCGGTCGGGACGGCGTTCGCACGTGTGCCGTTCGATCTCGCATACACGAGCCTGCTTCAGAACAGGGGGACCGACAGACCGGTCGAGATCGATCGATTATTAGGCGTGATGCTGACAGTCGTCTATCCGATCGTCGCCGCGATGATGGCTGCCACGATCGTTCTTCGAATGAAGCCGACCAGGTGCGGCTTGCGCGAACGACTCGGCGAGCCAGGATCGGCGGTCTGTATTACGGCACTCGTCGCCCTGACGATTGGGTTCCTCACAAGTCTTCCGTTGCAACTTGGATTCACTGGTTTCTTAACCATGGACGGCGCGGTGGCCGGCGCCTGGGAGTCAAGTGGCGAATCGGCCGGGTTCGCTGCGCTGGGAGCCTGGTTGGCACTGAAGATCTGTGGGCGTTGGGCTCCGGCCACGGATTGGGTCGATGTCATGGCGCGCGCCCTAGGTATGTTCTGGGTTCTGACGATTGTTCTAAACCTTATCACGATGTGGCGCTTATATAGGTCGGGCCCATGACGACCGCCAACTCGCCGCCGCGTTCTTTCACCATGCCACGAGGAAGCCAGACAATGCGGAACCGTCGAAGATTCCAGCGAATGGCGATCTTGAGTCAACTCACCCTGGCGACGGCCCTGCTCGCCTCCCCGGCCGCGGCCCAGGAGGCGGCGAAGCCCAGCCTCGACGGCGCGATCGGTTGGATCAACTCCGGGCCTATCGACCTGGCCTCGCTCAAGGGGAAGGTGGTCCTGCTCGACTTCTGGACCTACTGCTGCATCAACTGCCACCACATCCTCCCCGATCTTGAAAAGCTGGAGAAGAAGTACAAGAACGAGCTGGTCGTCATCGGCGTCCACTCGGGCAAGTTCGACGCCGAGCGGAACACCGAGAACATCCGTCGGAAGGTGGCTGAGTACCGGATCAAGCACCCCGTCGCCAACGACGCTGAGATGGTGATCTGGGAACGGTTCAACATCCGCAGTTGGCCCAGCCGAGTCCTGATCGCCCCCGACGGCAACGTCGTGGTCGTCCGGAACGAGCTCGGGGAGCCGACGATCGCGATCGGCGGCGAGGGGAACTATGAGTTCTTCGACCACGCCATCGGCGAACTGGCCGACAAGGCCCGCAAGGCTGGGACGCTGAACGAGAAGCCGATCACCTTCGCCACCGAGGAGAGCCAGTACTCCGACAAGGCCCTGCTCTTCCCCGGCAAAATCCTGGCGGATGCGAAGTCCAGCCGCCTGTTCATCTCGGACACTGGCCACAACCGGATCGTCGTCGCCGACCTGGACGGCAAGAACCCCGTCGTGATCGGCGACGGCGGCGCGGGGCTCGTGGACGGCGACTTCACGAAGGCTCGGTTCAATCGTCAGCAGGGGATGTGCCTGGAGGGGGACGTTCTCTATGTGGCCGACACCGAGAACCACGCCATCCGCGCCGTGGACCTGAAGGCGAAGACCGTCTCCACCGTCGTCGGCGACGGCAAGCAGGCCGATCGCGATCCCCGAGAGACTTTCGTGGGGCCTGGCAAGAAGTCTCGGATCTCCAGCCCGTGGGATGTGATCCAGCTTCCCGGCTCGCGTCGGATCTACATCGCGATGGCTGGCACCCACCAGATCTATGCCTACGACCCGGATTCGGGCGACGTCCGGACGTTTGCCGGTTCGGGGTACGAGAACATCCAGGACGGCCTCCCCGCAGCGGCCCGATTCGCCCAGCCCAGCGGTCTAGCCACCGACGGCGAAAACCTCTACGTGGCCGACTCCGAGGTCTCCGGCGTCCGTGTGATCTCCGGCATCCCCGAAGGAAAGGCGAAGGTCGGCCGGGTCGTCGGCGAGGGCCTGTTCAAGTTCGGCGACCGCGACGGCAAGGGGCCGGCTGAGGTCCGACTCCAGCACTGCCTGGGTCTCGCCTATAGCGACGGCGTCCTCTACATCGCCGACACCTACAACAACAAGATCAAGGCCTGCGACCCGAAGACCGCAACCGTCACGACGTTCCTCGGCGACGTGAAGTCCGGCGACTCCGACGATCCGCCTCGCTTCCATGAGCTGGGCGGGCTGAGCGCCGCCGGCGGCAAGCTGTACGTCGCCGACACCAACAACCACAAGATCAAGGTCGTCGACCTCGCCTCCCGCAAGGTTCACTCGCTGGAGATCTCCGGCCTCAAACCGCCGACTCCGTGAGTTTCCGCTCGTCATCGCGTCTGCCGACCGAATATTGTAGGTATTTAGACGAATGTCGAAATGCCGGCTCGATCGACCGGTGCTCTGAACCGACAGACGACGGAGGCGCGAAGATGATTCGGGTGTTGCCGATCCTGCTGCTGACGACGACGACGGCCTGGGCGGCCGATCTAAAAGACGACGCCCGCAAGTTCCTGGAGCTCTGCCAGACCGCGAAGTACGACGAAGCGTATGCGAGGTTCGGCCCGAAGATGGCCGCCGCCCTACCCAAGGAGAAGCTTGCTGAGGTCTGGACGAACATCGGTGGGCAGCTTGGGCCGATCGAGTCCATGGCCGAACCGCAGGAGGACCGCATCGGAGCCTCGCGACGTGTGAAGATCCTCTGCCGGTTCAAGCCCATGACCCTTGAAGCCCTCATCAGCTATGACCCCGACGGAAAGATCGAGGGCTTCTTTCTCAACACCCCCACTCCGCCGGCCGCGCCGAAGGCTGAGCCCCCTTACGTCGATCGGGCGAAGTACACCGAGGAGGACGTCGTCGTCGGGGCTGACGGTTGGCCCTTGCCGGGGACGCTCGCGCGGCCGAAGGGGTTGGAGCTTCCGGCGCTGGTCGTTCTGGTACAGGGGTCGGGGCCGCACGACCGCGACGAGACCATCGGCCCCAACGCCCCGTTCCGCGATCTCGCCCACGGCCTGGCCAGCCGGGGCGTCGCCGTTCTCCGTTACGACAAGCGGACGCGGACTCACAAGAGCCGCTACGCCGACCCCAAGGCCGGGGCCGCGGTCGTCGTGCAGGACGAGGTCGTCGACGACGCCCTCGCCTCAGTCGCCAAGGCTCGGACCTGGAAAGGGATCGCCCCGAACAGGATCTTCGTCCTGGGCCACAGCCTGGGCGCAACCACCGCGCCGATGATCGCCGAACAGGACGGTCGCCTTGCCGGCGTGATCCTCCTCGCCGCCTCGACCCGCCCTTCGGCCGACGTCGTCCGCGAACAGTCCGACTACGTACGGAAGGTCGACCCTGTCCGCGCGAAGGGGCTCGACGCGCTCGACGCCAAGCTCGACGAGCACCTGACCGCTCTCAAGGCTGGCACGCTGGGCGATGACGACAAGGTCCTGGGCGGTGCGGTCCGCTACTGGAAGTCGATGGACGCGACCCGCCCCGCCCAGAGGCTCGCCGAGCAACCGAACTTGCCGGCGCTGATTCTCCAGGGAGGCCGCGACTATCAGGTCACCGAGGCGGATCTCGAAGCCTTCCGTCGCGTCCTTCCCAATCGGCCCAACGTCACGATCAAGCTTTACCCGGACCTCAACCACACCTTCATGAAGGGCGAAGGAAAGGCGACGCCCTCCGAGTACGACAAGCCGGGGTTCGTGGACGTCCGGGTCGTTGAGGACATCGCGGCGTGGGTCGGGTCGGTCCCCTCCCATTGAGGATCAGGTCGTTTCCGACCCCGACCGCAAGCGAAGGCCGATGGGAAGCGAGTCGCCCAGGGCTTCACCCTCCTGGGCGGCCTCCAACTCGCGATAGTGCCGGACCGGGGCGATGGTCGACTCGTCGGCCCCGAGCTTGGTCAGCGCCTCGATGGCCGCGTCACGGGCCGCGTCGGAGAAGTCCCGGACGCGGTCGCCGGAGCATCGGGCGAGTTGGCTCAGGGCGAAGATCGCATCAGCGGTTTCACGGCCCGAGGAGAACGAGCGGCCGGCGATCGCCGAAGCCCAGCGCTCGGCGGTCTCGCGACCGACGGCCGTGTTCGCCGGGCCGTACAGCGGCACTCGGGCCCCCAAACGCCCGAGGCACCAGAGGACGTAGTTGGGGATCGTCGGCCGGGCGACCTCACGGGCGAGGACGTCCCCCAGCGATTCCTTGACCTCGGCGGAGAACCGTTCGAGGCTGGCGACGCACCGCCACATCTCAGCCAACTCATGCGGCTCGGGCTTGGGGCGACCGGCCTTTTTGGCTGGGGTCGAGCCCTTCGGCGGGTTGAGGAATGGGGAGAGGCGGCGGTGGATCTCCTCATGGTGGGCGCGCGTCAGCCCTGCGGCCACACGACGCCAGAGGATCCACCATTCGGCCCAGCACTGGACGTCCTTGATGTGCTTCACCCCCTGGTGGAACGCCGGCCAGAGGGCCTTGATCCGGACCTCGTCGAGCGGGAAGCCGCGGCCGGGCCTCAGCGCGTAGCCGGCCAGGTTGAACCATCGCGACTCATGACGGGGGCTCTTGAGCCGCTGGTCGGCCAGGTCGCGGAGTGGTTCCCAGAGGGCTCGCAGCGCGGAGGGCGGCCAGCCCTCGCGGGGGACGTCGAGCACCTCTTCCAGCCGCTTCACCAGCCGCGCAGGGCCGTCGTCGGCGTTGGCCGCCGAGGCCGGAGCCTGGAACGCGGTCTGCACGGCGGCGACCGCAGCGTCGAGTTCGCCCTGTTCGACGACGATCCGGTCGGTCTCGACGTCGGCGACGGTCTCACGCTTCTGGCCCCCTTCGGCGGCTCCGCGAAGCTGGATCTGGAGCCGCCAGCGTCGGTCGTCCGTTCGAGACTGGCACCAAAGCTCGATGGTCCCGACCTCGGTCACCCGAGCGGCGAGGTTGACGGCTGCGCGCTCGGCCTTAGCTTTCCGGCCGACGCGCATCAGGCTCTGGAGCGGGGGAAGCTCACGGATCGAGTCCGGGTCGGCCGCCACCAGATCGCCGGGGCGGTCGTCCGGGCGGACCGAGCTGCTGGCGAGCGGGAAGACGACGGGTTGTCCCATGAGCAGGTCGAAGTCGCGATCCTTGATCTCGATCTCGTCCCCTTCCTCGGCGTCGCGAGGGACGACGCAGAGCCAGGGCTTGCCGGGCGTGTCGCTCTCGAGCCCGACGTAGAACGACCGCGCGGTGCCGCCGCCGATGCGGATGCCGCCGCCTCGGCGGACGACCCCGTAGTAGGCCGCCCCATGGGCCACGGCCAGGTCGAGCGAGACGTTCGTGAGCACTCGGGGCTCGTAAGGCGGCCCTGGGTCGTCGGTGAACCACGAGGCGACGACCTGGACCACACGGTCGCGGATCACGGCCGGCGTCAGGGCGCCGCCGTTGAAGAGGATCGCATCTGGACGTGCGGGGCGATCGTCGGCGGCGTGGCCATCGGGACCGGCGGCGTGCGTTGGATGCCTGCGAAGAAAGGCCGAGAGATGCTTTGGGACGGCGGGATCGGCGACGAACGGCAGGCCGAATTCCTGAAGCCCCGACTTGGCCCCTCGCGTCGGCTCCTCGCCCCGGCCGACCGAGGGGAAGAAGCCGTCGAGTGCGATCCGACGCACCTCGTCGCGGGAAAGCTCCGACTGGATGCTGCCGCCGATGATCCGCGAGCCTCGGCCGGCGATCGTGACCGGCCAGCGCTCCGGAGCGGTCTGCCCCGGCGCGGCGGGGGCCAGCAGCTTCTCCTTGGCCGTCCGGCAGGCGAACCGCAGGGCGCTCCATTGCTCGCCGTCAAGCTTAAGGCCTCCGAGCTTCCGCTCCACGTGATGGGCCAGCGCGAGGTCGATATTGTCGCCGCCCAGCATGAGGTGGTCGCCCACTGCGACGCGGCGGAAGCCCGGCCCGGTGGGGGTCTCGGCGACGGTGATCAGGCTGAAGTCCGTCGTGCCGCCGCCGATGTCGCAGACCAGAATCAACTCACCGGCTCGGACCTCCTTCTGCCAGCGGTCCTGGTGCGTCACGATCCAGCAGTAGAACGCGGCTTGCGGCTCTTCCAGGAGCGTCACCGACTCCAGCCCGGCTTTCTTCGCCGCCGCCAGCGTCAACTCGCGGGCGGCCTCGTCGAAGGAAGCGGGGACCGTCAGGACGATCTCCTGCTTCTCCAGTCGGTGCGCTTCATCCCCCTTCGAAACGGCGTGGTTCCAGGCGTCGCGGATGTGGATGAGGTAGTCGGCCGAGGCCTCCACAGGCGAGATCTTCCGGACCTCCGGAGGCGCTCCCCAGGGGAGGATGGCCGCCTCGCGGTCGACGCCCGGGTGGCAGAGCCAGCTCTTGGCGCTGGAGACCAGCCGGCTCGGAACCTTCGCTCCCTGCCCTCGCGCGAACTCGCCGACGATCCGGCCTGAGCCGTCGCTCCAGGGGAGAGTCGCCGCGCCCGGCGGCAGTTCGGGCCCGCCGGCCAGGTAGACGAACGACGGCAGCATCGCCCGAGGAGCGGTTTCAGCAGGCGCCACCAACTGCGGGACCTCGAACGCCCGGATGTCGGCTGCGGGCCGCTCCCTCCCCTTGGTGTCGACGTACGACACCGCGCAGTTGGTGGTCCCCAGGTCGATCCCGACAATGTAACGTGATCGCGACATCCGCAGCCCTTCTCAACACCTACCAGGCGACGCTGTTACATGCAGCGCATGAACGATCGGGTCCATCATAGTCGCCCGCCTGCCCTGCTCCAACCGGACGGGCCGACGGGGTTCGCTCGCTCAGGCTGCTGAGCCGATCGCTCGAATCAACCGAGGCCGGACGACCGCCCAGACGCGATCCGGGCTGACCTCGTCGTGGCATTCGAGGCGGTCGCACGTTTTGAGGAAGCTCGGGGCGCACCAGACACAGCTTTTAACGACGGCGGCGCGAGGGCCGTACGGGCCCGTCAACCTCGGCTCGGTGCAGGTGTAGATCCCGACCACCGACGCCCCCGCCGCGGCCGCCAGGTGGAGCGGTCCCGTGTCGTTGGAGAGGTAGACGTCGGCCCGTCGCGATAGCGCGCCCAACTGCAGGAGCGTGGTCGAGCCGCAGAGATCCAGCACGGGCGTTCGACCAAGGCTCGCGCGCAGGCTGTCGACCAGTTCGCGATCCTCGGGCGCCCCTACAGCCACGATCCCCGCGCCGAATTCGGCGACCGCTCGCCGAGCGACCTCGGCAAAGTGTTCTACCGGCCAGCGCTTGGTCGCCCAACGCGACCCGGCGTTCAGCACGAGCGTCGGGCGGGGCGTTCCTGCGAGCGTTTCGTCGGCCCAGCTCTCGTCTTCTGCGCTAATCGGTAGGGTGAACTCAGGTTCGGAAGGATGACCGCCCAGGGCCTCGGCCACGATCATCACCCGGTCGACGGCGTGGACCTCCGTCCGAGCCGCGTCGACGCAGTGGGTGTAAAACCATCGTGCCCCCTCGCGTGCGTCCTGAAGGCCGACGCGAACCGGGGCCCGCGTTGCGGCCGTCATGAGGCCGGAGCGTAGCAGACCCTGCAGGTCGATCGTCAGATCGAACCGTTCCTGCGCAAGAGTCCGACAGAGGCGCGATAGCCCTCGCACCCCCTTCACCGAGATCCCCGAAGGCCCCTTGTCGTAGGGAATCACCCGGTCCAGATCAGCCCGGTTCTCCAGCAGGCTTCGGAACGACCCGGCGACCACCCAGCTCAGGTGGGCGTCTGGCCATAGTCTGCGAAGCTCCGGGAGGATAGGTAAAGAATGGACGACGTCGCCGAGTGAGCTGGGTTTGATGATGCAGATCCGCCTCGGCGGCCTTCGCGCGAGGATTTCCGACAACGATCCCATGGCCGGGAGACTCCGTTTCCCGTAACTTCCGAAAGGGGGCCGCAGCCTATCTCGGACCCCGATTCCCGACAACCCGGCTTTCGCACGGAGGCCCCGCCGATGTTCGTCGCCTCGTTGCTCTTAGGAACGATCCTCGGGCTCGCCCCTCCCGAGCGCGGCGAGGTCGAGTTCCGGCCTGGTCCTCGCGAAGTCGAGGTCCCGGAGCGCTTCCGGTTGGAGCCGGCGACGTTCGCGTTCGAACGGACGCTGGTCTACGACGCCGGCCGGTACACGGTGTCAAAGCTGACGTTCCCTTCGCCGATCACGTCCCCCGACGAGGCCAACAACACAGTCCACGCCGAGTTCTTCGATCCCGTCGGCTTTCCCGGCAAGCGGCCGGCGGTGGTCGTGCTGCACATCCTGGGCTCGGACTTTCCGCTGTCTCGCTACCTGGCCGCGCGGCTGGCCGACCGGGGCGTCGCGGCCCTCTTCGTGAAGCTGCCGTACTACGGCGAGCGTCGTCCGTTGAACGGGCCGGGGCCAGTCCCCCGCAAGTTCCTTTCGGAGGACATCGAGCGGACGATGAACTCGATGCGACAGGGCGTCTGCGATGTCCGTCGCGCCCTGCGTTGGCTGGCTTCGCGCCCCAATATCGACCCGGAACGACTGGGGATGACCGGAATCAGCCTGGGCGGAATCGTCTCCTCAATCGTGACCTCCGTGGATCCCGACGTGCAGACTGCCGCGCTGCTGCTGGCGGGGGGGGATCTGGCGAAAGTCCTCTGGGAAATGCCCGAGACGGCTCCCTTCCGCGAGTCGTGGACGGCGTCTGGCAAAACCATGGCTGACCTGAAGGCTCTCACCGACCCCTACGATCCACTGACCTACGCGCGGGGGATGGCCGGAAAGAAGGTGCTCATGATCGCCGGCTCGGTCGATGAAGTGATCCCGCCAGCGTCAGCCCAGGCGCTTTGGGAAACCGCGGGAAAGCCGGAGATTCTCTGGTACGAGTGCGGCCATTACTCCGCCGCGGGCTATTTGCTGCCGGGGATCCGAAGGGCCGTGGAGTTCCTGGGAGGCGAGCCTCCGCCGCCGTCGCCCTGACGCGGGCGGTCGCGATTGTCAGATCAGGCGCGCGGGGTTATCCTGCGCCGCGATCGAGTCATTTAGCTGAGCGTTCGTAACATGGTGCGGAAAGGGTCATAACATGGCGGCCTCCGTCACGAGCGTCTTTCTCTACGTGAAGGACGTTCGCCGTTCACTGGAATTCTATAACGAGGTCGTCGGCGCTGAGGTCGTGCAGGTCCACGCCGAGCAGGAGAACGGCCCCTTCGCGCTGGCTATCCTGCGGATCGACGCGTTTACGATCATGCTGCACGCCCAGGACGCACACACCGAGGAGTTCGCCGACACCCGTCTGGGCGTCGGCATTCATCTCCAACTTCAGGTCGACGACGTCGACGCCTTCTATCAGAAGTGCATCGACGAGGGAGCAATGCTCAGCGTCTCCGGCGAGCCGGCCGACCAGGAATGGGGCTGGCGCGAGTTCGCGCTTCGCGATCCCGACGGCTTCGTCTGGTCGGTCTATCAAGACAAGTCCGAAGGTCAGTGGACCGGCTGAACCCGGGCCAGAACCGCCGCCGCGCCGGCGACCGCCGCGGTTTCGACTCGAAGGATCGGCGCGGCGAGTCGAACGGCCGTCCAGCCTCGCTTGATCGCCGTCGCCACCTCGTCCTCGGTCAGACCTCCTTCCGGCCCGATGACGAGCCGGACCGAATCGCCCGATCGGATCGCCGGCCAGGCGGAAGGTTCCGCTCCCGAAGGATCGGCGAGCAAGCGGACGCCCCCGTCTCGGCCGAGGAAGTCCAGGAGCCCTTCCGGAGCGCCCAGTTCCATGAGCCGGTTCCGCCCCGACTGCTTGGACGCCTCGATGATCGCCCGGCGTAGGCGATCCAGTTTCGATCCGCGTGGATCGACGACCGATCGGGCCGTGGCAAGCGGGACGACGCGCGCCACCCCCAACTCGACGGCTTTCTCGACCAACCAATCGAATCGGTCCCCCTTGGGAACGGCCGCACCGATCTCGATGGCGACTGCCGCCGGCCGGTCGGGGAGCGGGGAGCCTTCGGCCTCCAGTGCGGCCGTTTTGCCGGTCTCGACAACCCTTGCGGCTGTGGCGGCCCCCCGACCGTCGAAAACCTCCACGAGATCCCCCACGCCGTGCCGGCAGACTCGGACGAGATGCTTGGATTCGTCGGCGTCGAGACGATAGCGACCATCGATCGGAGGCTCGGGGCAGTAAAAGCGCTGGGACACGATCGGACCTCGGCCAGTGGAAGGAATCCGGTATCGTGATTTTAGAGAGCGGGAGCATGTGGCGACACTGGGGGCTGGACCGAGACCCCTTCCTCGGCCCGTCGCGATTCGTTCCCCTGGCGGAGCATCGCGAGGCCGTCGAACGTCTGCGGTACACGGTCGAGGCCGGCCAGCCTCTCGCCTGGCTGACGGGCGGCGAGGGGCTCGGGAAATCGATCGTGCTGCGACAGGCTCTCGCGGAAATCCGTCGTGCGGACCGTCGGATCGTGCTCGTCGAGAATCCAGTCGACGCCCCCTCGCTCTGGAGGATGTTGGCCGATCAGATCGAGGGGAAGATCGGTCCCGCGACGGAACGAGCCGAGACCTGGATACGCCTGGAACGTGCGGCCAAGGTCTGTACGATCCAGGGCAGGCGACTCGTGCTTGCAATCGACGGCGGAGAAGGGCTCGATCGTGGCGACCTCCAACGGCTGGCCCGGCTCGAGGGGGCGACGATTCTGCTGGCCCAGCGCGATCCTGACGTGAGCGCGGCGCCGTGGACGCTCGCGATCCGACTACGGCCTCTTACCCGTTCCGATGCAGAGAACTACCTGACTGCTCGCTTGGCGGCCGTGGGCTGTCGTGAGCCCATCTTCACCCCGAGGGCCGTCGTCCGTCTCCACGCCGCGGCGCGGGGCGTACCCCGAGGCATGAACCAGTTAGCCTCAATGGCCTTGATCGCGGCGGCGATGAGGGGGATGGAAGCCGTTTCGTCGGAGGTCGTCGACGGTGTCGCCCTCGAATGCCGGGCGGCCGGCGATTGATTTGGACCGCGCCGGTCGGGGTGGATGGAGGACGACTTTCGGTGCTACAATGACCTTGGCCAGAAATCTCCGCCCGAACGTCGTATCCCCTGCCAGGATCCCCCCCCAGATGAATGAAACGCCGATCCCGCTCCGCGACCCGGCGAAGGCCGCTTTCCTCGCCTGGCTCGTCCCCGGCCTGGGGCACTACTACCAGGGCCGCACGGGGAAGGCGTGGCTGTACGCAATTTGCATCCTGGGGCTGTACGCCGTCGGCTTCTATCTGGGCGAAGGCAAGAACGTCTACTGGCGCTGGGTCAGCCCGTTCAACACCGACAAATTCATGCTCCACTATGTGGGCCAGTTCTTCGTCGGCCTCCCCGCCCTGCCGGCTCTGATTCAGGCGACGATTCACCACTTCAGCCCGGATTCGAACTTCCTCGGGGGCTTCATGGCCGAGCCCTCGACCAACGTGTTGAACGCACTCCTCGACAAGGGGAAGCCCTACGAGATCGGCCTGATCTACACGACGGTCGCCGGTCTGCTCAACGTCCTCGCGATCTACGACGCCTACGAAGGGCCCGCCTACGGAACCGGCGAGGAGCCCGAGGAAGCCCCGGCCGACCCTGCCCAGGCCGGCGCCGTCCAGGCGGGAGGTACGGCCTGATGAACGCTCCCTCGAACGTCTACTGGCTGATCCTGCCGTTGGTCGTCGCGATCAGCCTGGTCTACACGGCCTCGCGCTACGAGTCCTGGCCTGTGATCTGGTTCCGATCGCTGCGTCTCTGCCTCTGGATTCTCGCGGCCCTCATCGGAACCACGGCCGTTCTGCTGCTGGTCAACACTCAGAGCTGACCGATTCCGACGCGGCTTTCGCCCGCATTGGCCAGAGCAGCCAGGCCGCGCTCACCATCTGGAACAGGATCAGCGGCGCGAACTGGAGCCACTGCCAGCTGGGCGATAGCCTCGCCACGCTCCTGCCACCGATCAGCCCGCCAAGATTCCTGGTGAACCGCTCGCCGATCCACCATGTCGGCCTGGGATCGCCCTTCCAGAGCGGCCAAACGGCCTCCATCAGCGGGTCGAGCACGTCCTGAGGCAGCCGTGCGCCCACCCCCTGGAAGAGGAGCATCAGGACAGCGCCAGCCAGCGTCAGTAAGACGGCCAGCGACCACGCGGCCTGTTTCCAACGTCCGGCCTCCGCGAGGACCGCAGCCACCGGAATCATCGCGAACGGCAGCAGGGGGACCAGCAGTCGAGGCCCCGTCGACCATCCACCAGACCACTCGGGATAGCTGAGGTTGACCAGAAAGACCGCCGCCGACGCCGCCAGCGAGACGATCGCCGTCCCCCGGCGACGACCGGCAAGCAGTAAAACCCAACCCGGCGCCGCCAGCGCCAGGATCGGCGCGTAGAAGAGCAGGCCGCGATGTCGCCCCCAGATCAGGGCCAGCGCTCGACTCCAGTCTGGCTTTCCCAGTCCCAGTGGATTCGCCCGGCTATGCACCTTGGCGAACTGGTCGGTGGCGTGATGGAAATACCCCATGTCGAGCGGGCCGCCGAACGCCAGCATGTTGTACACGACGAGCAGCAAGGCCGGCAGGAAGGCCCCGAGGCCGAAGTAGACCAACGCTTCCCACTTTCGAAATCGCGCGATGCACTGGCCCAACAGGTAGAACCCCAGAATCGCGGAGACCGGGCCGACTTGAAGCTCGATGACTGCTGCGTAGGAGGCCAGCAGGCCGGCGAGGAAGACCCAGAGGCCGTCACGGCGGGGCGACTTGCGAGATAGTAGCGCGAACGAGGCGATCAGGGCGAAGGCTGACGCCTGATGCCCGTAGGCCAGGGTCGCGTAGACGTACGCGGGCGTCGCCAACCCATACGCCAGGGCGACCAGGACGGCGGCCCGTCGTGAGCAGCCCAGGTCGCGAGCGATCCCCATCAGCACGACGGCCGCGGCCGCCGTCAACGCGCCGGAAGTCGCGAGCGTCACCCCATAGTCGGCCGGCCAGTAGGCCAGCGCGCGACCTCCCAAAGGGTGTGGCGGTACGCCGCGCGCGTAACGCTCGAGCACATAGGGAGCCGTGGCGAGGAACGGGTAGCCCGGAAGCTTGTCGCTGTAGAAATGTCCCCGAAAGTAGGCCTTGTCGCCGGTCTGGCCATCCAGTCCGTCGATTGAGAGCGTGCCTCGGTCGACCAGTGAGTAAGCCAGCATCAACCGGCTGGCGGTGTTCCAGTCGCGCGAGTGCCAGAAATAGGCGTAGCTCGTCAGCAGGACGAGAAAGACGCCGACCCTCGCCCGGGTCCAGGCTCGATCCATCAACTCGGCTCCACCCTCGGTTTGAGGCCCACCAACCAGCCCAGGGCGTCCCAGGCGGCCACGATCACAGTTGCTCCCAGCAGGGCGAAGGGCGCCTGGATGGGTAACAGGTAACGATCCCAGGCCATCGGCAGGTAAAGCGTGACGACCGTCAAGGCGATCAACGCCCAGAGGCCGACCGCCCAGGCTGCTGGGGCCTCGCGACGCCGGAACTGCACCCGGCCCATCGCCGCGGAGTACCCAAGCCCTATCAGGGCTATCGGCAGCCAGACGAAGGCTCCCCAGTCCTGGACTCTGTCATACCGAATGGTCGAATCCGACTTCGTCGGTCCGAAGGGCCCGAACCGGCCAAAGCCCTGTACCGCAGCCACCTTCACGCGCTCACGGATCGACCTGAGTGCGTTGTGTGGAAAGTTCTGCTGCTGTCCGGCCGACATTGCCCGCCGGTGCTGGATCAGGAAGCGGAACCTGCCCCCAACGCTCATCTCGGCGAGACGTTGGGCCTCCGCGTTGTTCGGGGCCGGGTTGCGGGCCGTCATGAACGGGTTCAGCGCCAGGAAGACGAACCAGGCGACGACGACCGCGACGAGGCTCCCCACCGCGAAGCGGAGCCAGCCGTAACGATCGCCGCGAGGGATCATCCAGGCCATCCCAGCCCACGCGGCGATCGTCATGATTGCCAAGAGACCGTTGAACTTCGACAGGATCGACAGGGCCGTCGCGACGCCCGCCGCAGGGAGCCCCCACATCGCCCATCGGCCGGGATTCATGATGAGAGCGCGGTTCCATGCGGCCAGGGCCAGCGCAAGAGCCGTCAGAAGGAACGCCTCGCACGGGGCCTCGGTCATCGCTCGGTGTGCGTGCAGCGCGTAGAGGGGGTTCAGCATCAGAATGAACCCGGCCAGAACTCCCGCTCGAAAGTCGAATGCCAGCCACCCGATCACTGCGAGCGCCACGCAGCCCACCGCGCCCAGCAACACGAAAGGGATGCGAGAGATCGTCAGCACCCGAGGCGGTCCGTACGTGTTATAGCCGGCGTACCAGGCCCGGGCGGCTTCGGGGCCCGGCAGACGCTCTCGCGCGACGTGGAGCGTCACGCCGATGAGGTACTTCGGCAGCGGAACGAGGTCGTAGGCGGGGAACTCCAGCCAGGCGGGGTCGTTCCACCGGCCGGAGAAATAGAGGTCGGTGTAATAGCTCTGGCTGATGTAGGCGTACTCGTCGACGAACGGGGCGTCTCCGAGTTTCGCGGCGAAGACGGCCGTTGCGACGATTCCAAGCACTGCCAAAGCCCAGAGGCGAGACCTTGCCGAGGGCGTAGAGTCTGCCGGATTCGCGGGTCGTGGAGGGGTCATCGAGGCGACTTCCCGCGTGAAGCCTGGGAAACTTTACCGACTTAACGAAATGGACTTACGCGCCCATTGTAGAACCCCTTCGGAATTTTTGGCAACGCCCCGCTCGTCGGCTAAGTTTCGGTGACGGCCCAGATTCACGGGGTCGTTGAGACGGTCGCGAACCCTGGGAAACCAGGATTCGGGAGCGGGACTGAGGTCCAGTCGGTCGGCGTGACGTCCTCGGGGACGTTTGCCGACGGCGAGAACTCTGGGCTGCTGCCGATCGCGGCCACCGCCAGCGTGCGGGAACCTTCGACCTCCTTGATACGGCACCCCGAGAACTCCCGATGCGCGCTCCATCCTCCAGTCCGTGGGCGGATCCCGATCGGTCCTCCGGCGACGGTTCATCTCGTCCCGAGACGCTGATGAAGTCTTCCCGTCGCGCGACGGCCCGTTCGCGATCTGAGGCGGCTGGAACTCCCGGAGGAACCCCTCCGGCCGCGCTTCCACGATCGAGGGGCGGCCTGCGAGGGGCCTTTGTGCATCGGGCTTCTATCACACGGGAGAAACATGCGATGTTCAGCTTGAGCTGGTTGCGTGAACGCGGCCAGACGCGCGCCCGGCCGTCGCCTCGGCGGCGGACTGCGAAGGCAGTCGCGCTCGGGTTTCTGGTCGCGACCACGATGTTGCAGACGGGCTGCCGCTCAGGCGGCTTCGGCAACGGCTGCAGTCTCTTCAGCCCCTGCGGCTTCCCCGCACGGGCCACCAGCCGCATCATGCAGCCTTTCCGTCGCATCGGCGGGGGCGGGGCCTGCGGCGACGGCTGCGGCCAGCCTGGTTGCGATTCCCCGGTCGTCTACGACTCGCCGGGTATGGTCGTGTCGCCGGCGGTGCCGCTCGGCGCTCCGACCACCATCGTCCCTGGGGGGGCCGCGGTTCCTTCCACGGTCGCTCCAACCGACTCGCCCACGAGTCTGGAGGCGCTCCCCTCCGCGGCGCCAGACGCAGCTCCTTCGCGAAGCTCGGGAGTTCGTCGGCCGTCGTCGACCTCAAGCTATGACACTCGACGTCCGGTGCAGAACCCGGGCGTCGACCTGACCTCCGCTCCGGCCACTCGGACGACGCGGACGCCCGCCTCCGATCCCGGAAGCGTCCTCGACAATCTGCCGCCCCTCGACGTTCCCCCTGAAGTCGCCGGGCGCAACGACAACACCCAGGCGGCTCCCGCCGCCGTGAAGACCGGGGCGAGCGGGGCGGCCCCCGCCGCCTCGTCGGCTCCCTCCCCGACGCCGACCACGACCTCGGCCTCGCCGCACGACCCCATCGGTGGTCGTGCGGAGGGGGCCGGGAGCCTCCGTGATACAGCTTTGGCCGCCGCCCCCGCCCCGGACGTCGATAATGCGGCGAACGGGGCGGTCGGCGTCGCGCGGTTCGTTCCCGTCGACCTCAAGCTGGCCGGCGGCAGCGCCCCGACGACCGTCGGTCTCGGTTGGCTCGCGGAGAAGGGGTACAAGACGGTTCTCGACCTTCGCGATCCCTCCAAAATCGACCCGACCTTCATGGGCGAGGCCGCCCGTCGCGGTCTGCGCTACGTGTCGTTTCCGACCGATCTCGCCAGGCTCGACCGCAACCACGTCGAGCGGTTCTCCGCCGAGTTGGCGCTCGACGCCGCCCGGCCCCTCTATTTCTTCGACGAGGACGGCCGGACCGCCGGAGCCCTCTGGTACGTCCGCTCCGCACTCAACGACAAGGTCGGCTGGGACGTCGCCCGTCGCGATGCGGAAAGCATGGGCCTGATCGACGCCGCATCGTGGAAGGTCGTCCGCGATTTCGTCGACGCCAGCCTGGGGACGAAGACTGCTGCGCCGGTCGAAACCCCCAAGCCCTCCCCCGCTCCGACGGCTCCCGTGCCCAAGCAGGCGCACGCGCCCGCCGAGCATCACCTTGCGGACGCCTCGACGCCCGTCGCCGTTCCCGAACCTCCGAAGCCTGTCCGCGGCTCGGACGATTACTCTGACGCCTGGAAGTCGGTCGCCGCGCTGTTTCTCACCGGCCTGACATTCCGCGCGGCGTTCATCGGCCGAGCGTCGATCGCCACCATCCGGGCGCGGACTCGGGCCAGTCTTCCTGCACCCTCGCCTCGATCCTGACCGGCTCCCCTTTTGTGGGGTGAGTGAAAATCAACTCTCGCGCATGCAGCGCGATCCTCGGCTCGCCGTCCAGCGCCCGCACCAATCGCTTGGAGCCGTACTTCCGATCGCCGACGATCGGCATTCCCCTGCCTGCCAACTGCACCCGCAGTTGATGGCTTCTCCCGGTCTTCGGCCGGAGCGCCAGCTTGGTGAGCCCTCCCTCCGAGTGCAGCACCTCGAAGGCCACCCGCGCGATCTTGCCCTCGCCCTCGGCAGTCGCCCGCACGACGTTCGTTCGCCGATCCTTCTCCAGATGATCGACCCATTCGCCGGAGTCGGTTTCGGGACGCCCCTCGACGATCGCCCAGTAGAGTTTGGAGATCTCGCCAAGGCGGAACTGATCGGCGAGTCTCCCTGCGGCCTTGCTCGTCCGGGCAATCAACACCACCCCCGACGTCGGCCGGTCGAGCCTGTGGACCAGGCCGACGTAGACGTTGCCGGGCTTGTCGTACTTCTCCCGCCAGTAGTCGGCGGTCCAGGAGACGAGGCTGGGCTCCCCGGTCTCGTCCCCCTGAGAGAGCATTCCCGCCGGCTTGTTCACGACCAGGCAATGGTTGTCTTCGAAGAGGATCTCAGGCGTCATGAGCCGGTCCCCGCGGCCTCCGTGAGTCGCTTGACCAGCATCGTCGCGTAGGCCCCCTTCGGCAGCGAGAACTCCAGCCGAACCGCCTTTTTGTTTCGGTGCAACTCGTCGTTCATCACTTCGGAGGCCACGTTGCCCAGCGGGATCAAAGGCTTTCGCGTCCCCTTCGAGAAGAAGACGTCCTTGAGCTTCTTCACCCGGACGTCGGCCCAGGCCAGGCCGAACGCGGCCATGACCTCAACGGCGATCTCGCCGAGGGGCCCCTCCGGGACGGGTGTGCGCGACGAAGGGAGTGGGATGGCTGTTCGATCGATGAGTTCCCGCTGATCCTGGTCGAGTCCGACGGGGAACGTCAGCGCGCCGACCTTCAGACCGACCTCGACCCGCTGCTCAGGCCGCGTGTTCCGCTGGATCCAGCCGTCGAGGATCAGGTTCCAGAGCCAGCTCTGGAAGGCTGCAAAGT
This sequence comes from Paludisphaera rhizosphaerae, assembly GCF_011065895.1. Taxonomy (NCBI): domain Bacteria; kingdom Pseudomonadati; phylum Planctomycetota; class Planctomycetia; order Isosphaerales; family Isosphaeraceae; genus Paludisphaera; species Paludisphaera rhizosphaerae. The sequence goes on from NZ_JAALCR010000001.1 coordinate 199,316, forward strand.
ACAGGCTGCGGAGGTCGCGCTTGATCCGGGCGAACGCACCGGCGAAGTCGGTCGGGTGATCGACCAGATAGGTGACGATGCTCCGCTCCGACGAGCGGTCGAGCGCCGCCTTGGCCGCAGGCCAATCTCCCCAGTGCTCGCGGAGGGCGGCCTTGCGAGCCTTCGTGTCGGAGCGGTCGAACGGGTTCGGATCGGCGAGCGCCAGCCGTAGGGCCTTCTCGTAGTCTTCTTTGAGCCAGGCGTGGGCGATGAACTCACCAGAGTAGCCGACCGAGCCGAATCGCTGGTCGTCGAAGTAGTTCGGCACCCCGTCGTTCCCCGCCGCGGCGAGTTGCCGGCCGGCTTCGGCGGCGGCGCCCTCGGTCATGTCGCGCATCACGACGGCGAAGCGGTTGCCGGAGAAGTCCTGCGGGCCGAACGCTCGCTCAAGCTTGCCGAGCGGTTCCAGCGTGAGATTCGGCTGCTGGATCGGGTGGGCGGGGCCTTCGAAGATGGTCAGATACTGCACGGTGACGGCGTGCCGGTCTTTGAGCCCGCCGTAGGCGACTCGTCCGCGAGGGATGTTCCATCGGCGGCAGATCGCGTCGACAGCCTCGATGGTGCCGATCCCGGTCTTGGTGAGGCGGTAGTAGGTGTATCGGCCGCGGTCGGAGGGGACGGCGGTCGGCAGTTCCTCGACGCGGAAATCCTCGGGCTGTCGCTTGAGCTTCATCGTGATTCGGGCTTGTCCGGCCAGGTCTTCAGGGTGGTTCGGACCCAGTTGAGGGCCTGCTTCGTCGACCGACTCTGGACGACGTCGCGGGGCTGCTCGGGGCCGATTTCAAGGCGGCGGGTCTCAACGCCGTCGTGGGTCGCCAGGCCGAGATAGACCAGACCGACCGGTTTTTCGGGCGTGCCGCCATCGGGGCCGGCGATGCCCGTCGTGCTGACGGCGACGTCCACGCCGAATCGTCTGCGCGCCCCTTCGGCCATCGCCGCGGCGACCTCCGGGCTGACCGCGCCGTGGGCTGCGATGAGATCGGCGGGGACGTCAAGGAGGGCCGTCTTGGCCGAGTTCGCGTAGCTGACGACGCCGCCGTTATAGTACGCGCTGACGCCGGGGATCGCGGTGATTTTGTGGGCGATCAGGCCGCCGGTGCAGGATTCGGCCGTGGCAAGCGTCGCTCCGGTGCGTTTCAGCTCCCCGATGAGGGATTCGGCGACGTCCGTCGAGCCTTCACCGAGAACGAGCGGCCCGAAGCGCTTGCGGATCTCCTCGGCGGTCTCCTGAGTCTGGGCCCAGGCGGCTTCGGGCGTCAGCCCTTCGCCGCGAATCCGAAAACTGATGGTGGCGTCGCTGGCCGTGATTCCGACTTCTGGAATGTGGCCTCGGGCGGTCAGGTCGAGCGCTTCGGCCTCGATGTCGGACTCGCCCTTGCCGAACAGGGCGATCTTGCGGTGAACGATCACCCGTTCGATCCAGTGCCTCAGGCGCAGGCGGGGAACCACCTGCTCCTCGAACATCCGGTGCATCTCGTAAGGGACGCCGGGCATTGCGGCGAAGACGGCCGAGCCGATCGTCATCCAGACGCCGGGGGCGGTGCCGATTGGGTTCGGCAGGGCTTCGGCGCCATCGGGCAACTGGGCCTGGACGCGGTTCCGTTCGGACATCGGCCGATTGCGACGGGCGAATAGCGCGGCGATGGCAGCCAACGACTCTGCGTCCTCGCGCAGGCCGACGCCGACGCAGCGGGCCAATGCCTCGCGAGTGAGGTCGTCCTGGGTCGGGCCGAGGCCGCCGGTGGTCAGGACCAGGTCAGCACGTCCGGCTGCCAGCTTGAACGCGGCGACGTGGTCGTCCATGTCGTCGCCGATGGTCGTATGGAACCGGGTCTCAATTCCCAGGCCGCCGAGCGCCAGACTGAGCCATCGGCTGTTGGTGTCGAGGTTCTGGCCGCTGACCAGCTCGCTGCCGATTGAGATGATCTCCGCCTTCAGAGGCATCGCCGGGCTCCGGGCCGGGGCCGCCGTCAAGGTCGGCGTCGGCCGACGAATGGGCCCCTGGCACCAATCTATACGCCGCCACGAACTTGCGATACCCCGGCGGCGTCTGGAAGGCGTCGCGAATGGGTGGGCGATGGTTGCGAAGCCCCCCGTCTGGTGGGGTATGATTAAGGCGGCCAGTGCTCCGCCTAGCAGAACGACGCGGCATCCGTGCTCCTCGCAACCATCGCGTGAGTGGAGAGCCTCGATCATGGGGGTGAGCGTACTTCAACGGCCCACACTCGTCCTGAACCGCCACTGGCAGCCGGTCCACGTCGCCCCGGTGGCGAGGGCCCTAGTGCTGCTCTGGAACGAGGCGGCCCACGTCGTCGATCCCGACGACTTTCAGCTGTACACCTGGAGCGATTGGGCCACGATGGCTCCTCGCGCCGGCGAACCGTTCATTCGAACGGTCCGCTTCAACCTCCGGGTTCCGGAGGTGCTGACGCTCACGCGCCACGACCGACCCCGGTACAACACGGTGACGTTCAGCCGCCGCAACCTGTTCAAACGCGACCACGCCACCTGCCAGTACTGCGGCGGGCGGCCGGGGACTGAGGAATTGACGATCGACCACGTCGTCCCGCGAGCCCAGGGGGGCCAGACGACCTGGGAAAACTGCGTCCTCGCCTGCGTGGCCTGCAACTCGAGAAAAGCCAATCGGACGCCCGACCAGGCGGCCATGAAGCTCAAGCGGCCTCCGTTCCGACCGGCGTGGAAGCCGCTGTACGACGCCTCGACGGTGCGAATCGCCAGTTGGTCTCGCTTCCTGAGCGACGCCTACTGGAACGTCCCTCTGCTCGACTCCGACTGACCCGCCGAAATCCAAAGGGCGCGGGGAACCATCCCCGCGCCCTTTCTCGCCTTGACCGCGCAGGGGAGTCTGGATACCGTCCCCGGCGAACATCCTTTCGCGCTCACGTCTTGACCCGGTTCCCCGTTCCCATCTGGCGCCCAATTCGGGCGCGGCCGCGGGGAAGAACGACGACCGATCGACTGCGACGGCCTTCGGGCCGGAGCGCTCTTCGACCGTCGAACGACCGGGACGGACGGGACGCCGTCAGCCGCGGAACGGCCAGGGAAGGTCGCCCGCAGTTCTGTCACGTCGGTCGTATCCGGGAGGCAACGTGCGCGAGCACGACCAACCCAGACGTCGCATGCTGTTCCGCGTGCGCTTGGGGTTCATCCTAGCGGCCTCGCTCTGCGGCCTTGTCGCCGCGGCCGAGGATCCGCGCGCAGCCCTCGCCGGTCTCGTCGAGCCGATCGAACTGGTGGCCGCCCGCGCCGTCGTCTGGGACGACCCTGACGGCCGTTGGGTCGTGCTGACCGGCAAGGCTTCCGCCGTTCAGGCGGGTCGCGGCGCCGCGGCGGAGAACCTGGTGGTTCGGATCACCACTCACAAGGCCGACGGCGGCACGATCTTCCAGACGGAACTCTACCCTGAGGGCGAGGTGCGCGCTCCGAAGTCCGGCGAGGAGCCGCGCGCCATCCTTCGTACGACCACGGACGTCAAAGTGAAGTCCATGGTCGATCGAGTCAAGTCGCCCCCGCGCGAGCTGGCTGCGCTGCTGGAACGCGCTGGCTTTCCGGCTGCGGTCCCGGCGGTGAACGATCCTCCCGGCCCCTTGCCGCGCGAGGTGATCGAGGCCCAGGCGGTCGTCCCAGCGCCTGCTCGTCACGATCCCGAGGTCAAGCCTGCGCAAGGCTTTGATCCGCAGGAACCCCCGTCGATCGAGCTGCCCCCGATCGACGCAACACCTGAGGTTCAGGTCCCCAATCTGGATCGAGATTTCGACCCCGCTCCGGAGCCGGAAATGCTCCCGGCTCCCCTGCCTGGCGACGTCGACGATCCGTTGGAGACTCCCGGGCTCGCCCCCCTGCCCGGCTTCAACGACAACGAGCCCGCGCCCCCGCTTCGGCCCGATCAACCTCGAGTCGCACCCGGCGCGGCCACGCCTGGGTTCCGCGGCCCGGTGCTGCCCGGTTCGGAAAAGCGCAGCACCCTGATCTCCCCGCGCAGTGCTCGACCGTTGGATGTGAAGGAGTTCCGCAACGAAGGGACGCACACGATCATCGTCCGCGGCGGCGTGCAGGTGGTCTCCGAGATCCCCGGCCAGGGCACGGTCGACATATCCGCTGAGAGCGCCGTCATCTGGCGGCATCCCGACCCGAAGAAGGACGACGTCGTCGGTCCCCAGGGCGAGCGGATCGAGGACCCGGCTCAGCCGATGGAGATCTACCTGGAGGGGAACGTTATTCTCCGACAGGATGAGAACCAATGGGCCGGCCGAGCCGATCAGAGGACCTTCCGCGCCGACAAGCTCTACTACGATTTCGTGACCGAGCGGATCATGGCCGTGCAGGGCCAGGTGGACGTCTTCGCCCCCAATCTCATCTCGCCGATGAAGTTGAAGGCGCCGCGACTGGAGCAGTTCCGACCGGTCGTCGTCGGCCCCGACGGTCAGTATGTGCTGGGCAAGGATCCGGAGATCCGCGCCGACCGGACGGTGTCGACCGGCAGCCGGTTTCCCAACCCTGCCTACAAGATCTATAACCGGTCGATCACGCTGACCCGACAGGCGACCAGGGCCACCGACCCGAACAGCGGCAAGCCGATGGCCGGGGACCCTCAAGAGCAGGTCTGGCGTTATGACGCTCGGACCAACCTCTTCTTCATGGGCCCCATCCCCATCTTCTACTGGCCGCGGTTCGTCGGTGAGACAGACGACCTTGACCCGCCGCTTCGAATGATCGGCTTCCGGACCAACAACTACTTCGGCCAGCAGCTTCTCACCGACTGGAACGGCTTCAAGCTGTTCGGTATCAAACGGCCCAGCCAGATCGACAACTGGAACGTCGACATCGACTACCTCAGCGCCCGGACCAAGACCTTCCCGGCGCTGGGCAGCGAACTCGGCTGGTACGGGGCCGACCTGATCAGCGACCTCCGCGACCCCTATCGTCGCGACCGCTTTACCAGCAACACCTTCACGAAGGACTACTTCGGCTACTTCGACATCTGGGGTCTTCAGGACAAGGGGATCGACGTCCTGGGCTCCGGGCCGGCGATCGTCACCAACGGCCCCCCGGGCGCAGGGAGCGTCGGCTACCAGCGGTCGGGCGTGCCCGCGTTCCAGGACATCCGCGGCCGGTTCAACATCCGCCACATGCAGCGGTTCATCCCCGACGACGAGGATCACCCGTTCGAGGATCTCCGGCTCCAGACCGAAGTCGCCTACACCTCCGACCGCCACTTCCTCGAAGAGTATTACAAACGGCTCTTCGACGCCGGTATGGATCAGGAGACGCTGGTTTTCGGCCAGTGGCAGCGGAACAACTGGGCGATGAGCCTCCAGACCGAGGCCAACCTTCAGGACTTCCTCACCGACACCCAGTGGCTTCCCAAGTTCGACTACTACCGCCTTGGCGACACGTTCCTCGGCGACCGGCTGGTCTACTTCAATCACACGGGGGTCGACTACGCCAACACGCACACCGACATCATGGTGAACAACCATAACTTGTTCCCCTTGAAGGTCGGCAGCTCTGACCTGGCGTTCATCCCGTTCGACCCGATCTCGAACACCAGCGGCGTATTTTCGGCCGGCCGCGGCTACACGAACCACGAGGTGGATCTGCCGCTGAACTTCGGCGACGTCCTCCGGGTCGTCCCCTATCTCCAGGGGCAGGCCACGGGCTGGACCGACCAGATCGGCGGCGGCTACTTCAACCAGTTGAGCACCGGGGCCCAGGGAAGACTCTGGGGGGCGGCCGGCGTCCACGCCGAGACGACCATGTGGAAGGTCTACTCGGGCGTCGACAGCGAGCTGTTCAACATCCACGGCCTGAACAACAAGGTCAGCTTCTTCGGCGACTATCGGACGGCCTATTCGACGGTCCAGTTGAACAACCTGGCGATCCAGGACGACCTCGACGACAACACGTACGAGTACGTCAGGCGCTATTTCGCGATCACCCTCTGGAACAACGGCCTGCTGCCGTACAACTACGACCCCCGGCACCTGATCCTGCGCCGAACGCTCTCGCCGATCTCAGGGCCGAACGACGTCCAGGCGTCGATCGAAACCCTCAATTTCGGCGTTCACCAGCGGCTCCAGACCAAGCGAGGGCCCGAAGGAAAGCGGCGGATCGTCGACTGGATGACGCTCGACGCCTCGACGACCTACTTCCCCAACGCCCAGCGCGACAACATGGGCAAGCCCTGGGGACAGACGATGTACAACTACCAGTGGTTCCTGGGAGACCGAACCAGTATCATCTCGACCGGGTGGTTCGAGTACTGGAACCTCATCGGCAGCACGCCCCAGGACAACTACCTGGTCAACACGTTTAACCCGAAGGGGCTGAACTTCATTACCACGGGCGTCATGCTGTCACGCCCCCCTCGCGGAAGCGTTTACATCGGCTACAGCGTCATCAACTCGGGGATGATCGAGACCTCGGCCCTGAACGTATCGATGAGCTACTGGCTGAGCCCCAAGTGGTATGGGACCTTCTCGAACTCCTACGACTTCGGCAACAAGGTGCCTCTGGGCTCGATGTTCTCGTTCACCCGAATCGGCGCCGACTACCTGACGTCGATCGGCCTGTCGGTGGACCCGCAGCGGCAAAGCTATATGTTCGCGTTCCAGATCTCGCCGCGGCTCGCGCCGACGCTCCGGCTCGGGTCGGGGACGGGTTTGAACCAGTTCGACTCGCGGCTGGCGCCGGTCCAGTAAGGTCCGACGCCCTTCCGCCGGCCAGCCGAGGATGAGGCGAGCAGCCGTCAAAGCCATGCCCGAACCGATCTCGAAGGACCGAACCACCCTCGCGGAGGGCTCCGAGTCGCAGACTTCGGAGACTCGCGGCCTGTTGCCCGTGCCCGAGTTCGACGAGAAGCGACTGCAGCTCCAGCTTGAGGACGCCCCAGGAGTCTCCTCGCAGGCCGACCGCCGCGGCACCAAGGGCAAGCTCACCGCGGGCTTCCGCGGCCTCAAGGAGGCGATCCGCGGCGACTCCAGCTTCTACGCTCACGCCTATCGAGGCGTGATGATCGTCATCATCGCCGCCGTTCTTCAGGTGAACGTCTGGAGCTGGTGCCTGTTGATCCTCGGCGGCGCCATGGTCTTGCTCGCCGAACTTTGCCACAGCGCGGTCGACACCCTCGCCCGTGCGATCGGCGATCCCGATGAGCCCCGCCTCACCATCGCCCGAGAGATCGCCGCCGCCGGAGTCCTCGTCGTGGCCTTCACTTCAGGGGCCGTGACGACGCTTGTGCTGACGACCCAACTCATCCAACTCTTCGGATGGCGTTGATGAAAAATTGCTTGCACTGTTGAATCGACGCTGGGACGGATGCAGGATGGGGGCTGCACTCTTGCTCCCGCCTGTCTCTCCCCAGGGTTGAGTCCATGCGTAGGTTCAGCTTCGGCGACGCCGTTGATCGCAAGGTCGTTGTGATCGATGTGCAGGGTAAGACGTTGACCGTCGTCCGCATGAATCCCGACGGCTCCAGCAATCGTCAGGAGAAGTCTCTTCCCACGGACGCCGCTGCTGAGGCCGCTTCGGACAAACTCGCCCAGGAACTGACGTCACGGGGTTACGTCGAGCACGGCGCGAAGGCCGCCCCCTCCCGAGTCGCGGCCGCACCGGCGGTCTCGAAGGCTCAGGCCGCCTCGCCCAAAAAGCCGAAGCCACCAGTCGAGGAGCCTCCTCCGCCCAGCCTCTTCGATGACCTGGAGGCGGAGGACGTCGAGTCATCGTCGCCGCCCATGGCTCGACTGGCTCCCATGCCCAGCCCTGAGGCTTCCGTCTCGCCGCCGAAGAAGAAAAAGAAGAAGTCGGGGAAGAAACGGGGAGCGACCACGGGCAACCCGGATGCGCTGGATAAACGAGTGATCGCAGCCGTCGCGGCGGTCGGTCTTCTACTCGTCGGCGGCGCGGGGTACATGCTCTACGACGTCTTTCTGAAGCCTCCCTCGATCGTCGGCATCTGGAAGGGGTCGATGGTTGAGCACGAAATCAGCCGGTCGATGAGCTATACGGCCTACGCACTGACGCTCGACGCAGCCAAGAACGCCACGTTCTCGATCGGCGACGGCATGTCCGCGTCCGGCACCTATTCCGTTAAGGGGAACCGCCTGTTCCTGAAACTCAAGGACGAGGACGGCGAGGAGATCGATCAGGAATTCAAAATCAACCTCGGACGATCCTCGCTTGCTCTGATCGAGCCGGCGTCCAACAAGCTACTGGTCGATCTCGTTCGTCAGTTCGAACAGCCTGCCTCGCCCGTCGCCGCGGCGAAATCGAAAGCGGCTGCAGCGAAAGCGCTCGTCGACGATGGGGATCGGACCGTCAACCCCGAGGCCGACAAGGCCCTGGCCTCTGTGGAGTTGGGTGCGAAAGACGGCGCGTTCCGGCTTCGCCACCCGCCCGGTTGGACCGTGCAGACCGGGGGCAAGGCCGACAACACGTATTCGTACATCCTGCTAGATAAGGGGGCGGCGAAGATCACCGTCTATGCCGACATCACGGGCGCTCTTGTCTCAGGCGCCGATTCCGCAAATCCCGGCGACTTCCCCGAGGGGAGCGAGTTCGCCCCCATCCAGAAGGCCCACGAGCACTACGCCAAGTCGGCCGGCGACGACTTGAGCGGCTACCAGGAGAGCAAGCCCGAGGTCTTCAAGGACTTCGGTTTCGGCGAGGGCCGGTTGTCCGTCTTCACGGCTTCCGCCGGGATGTTCAGCGGCAAGCTGAAGGGCTACCACGTCACGGGACTTACGCGCGATCGGCGGATCTCGTTGCTCGCCTACGGCCCCGAGGCGGATTTCGCCAAGCTCCGGCCGACGTTTCTCGCCGTGGCTCGCAGTCTGGCGAGATGAGGAGCACGAGCGTCGCGATCAATCCTCGCCCGGCTCGCGGACGTTGAACTCCAGCTTCCAGCGGCGGTCGTCGCGGGTGCTGAGGCACGAAAGCTGGAGCGTCCCGACCTCGTCGACGTGCGAATGAAGCCGGACGGGGACTGTGGCTCCTTCGGAATCGCCCTCGACAGGGAGAGCGGTTTCCAGCGGGGCGAGTTCCTGGATCTCCTCCGGATTCCAGCGTTCGACGACCGCGCCGATGGGATCGTCGCGGCGGGTTGTGGAGCTGAGGAACCGGAAGACGGCCGGCTCGCCGACGACCAGGCCCAAATCGGCGGCGGGGACGTCGGCCTGGGTCCCCTCCTCCATCCCCATCGGGACGATGCAAAGGGCCTTCACGGCCGGGGCCACGCCCGGCACCGCCGGCGCGGAGGTCTCCAGACCGACGTAGTACGAACGCGCCACGCCGCCCCGGATCCTCACACCTCGTCCCCGGCGGACCTGTCCGTAGTAGGCGGCCCCGCGCGCCACGGCCAGATCGAGGTCGTTGGAATGCAGTTCGGGAACCGTGCGGCCGGCCCAGCTGGACAGGACGTCCAGGACACGCTGACGAAGGACGTCGGCCTTGAATACGCCGCCGTTGAAGAGGACGGCCGAGGGATGGATCATCGTCCCTTCAGCGTGCAGCGAGCCCGCCTGGCGGTTGAGGAAACGGGCGAGGTGCCGGGTGATGGCGGGATCGGCCGCGTAGGGGAGGCCAATCTCCGTCAGGCCCACGCGACGCCCCTTCGCCGGCTGGTCAGTCGGTTCGCAGATCGGCAGGAAGCCGTCGACGAGGACGTTCGTCAGGGTGTCACGGTCAAGCTCGGCCTTGATCGAGCCGCCGATGACCTTCGACCCACGGCCGAGGATCGAAACTGGGGCCGACTTCTTCTTGGGGTCGGCGAAGAGGGCTTCCTTGGCGGCCCGGCAGGCGTGATTCAGCGCCACGCGTTGGGCGGAGTCGAGCCCGTCCATTCCCTGGGGGAGAGTGCCGGCGACTGCATACGCCAGCGCGAGGTCCATGTTGTCGCCGCCGAGCAGGATGTGCTCGCCGACGGCGAGCCGCGAGAGCGCCAGGTCGCCGCCCTCCTCGGTGACGGCGATCAGGGTGAAGTCGGTGGTGCCGCCGCCGACGTCGCAGACCAGGACCACGTCGCCGACCTTCACCTGCTTCCGCCAGCGGTCGCCCGCCTCGGCGAGCCAGGCGTAGAAGGCGGCCTGGGGCTCTTCGAGGAGCGTGACCCCCGTCAGCCCGGCCTTGGCGGCAGCCTCGACGGTCAACTCGCGGGCGACGGCGTCGAAGGAGGCGGGGACCGTTAACAGGATCTCCTGAGACTCCAGGCGGTCGCCGGCGGCCTGGCCGAGACTGGCGTTCCAGGCATCCCGGAGATGTTCCAAATAGGCGGCCGACGCCTCCACGGGGGAGACCTTCGCGACCTCTGGGGGAGCCGTCCAGGGAAGTATGCCGGCGCGGCGGTCGACGCCCGCGTGCGAGAGCCAGCTCTTGGCCGAGCTGACGAGCCGACCGGGCGACTTGGCCCCGTGGTCCCGAGCGAAGACGCCGACGGCCCGGTCGGCGTCCTTCTTCCAGGGGAGATCGAGCGCGCCGGCGGGAAACTCCTTCGGCGCAGCGAGGTAAAGGAACGAGGGGAGCAGCGGCCGGGGAGAGACGTCGTTGAGGCCGACGACCTGGGGGAGGGCGAGCTGTTCAATCGGCGCGGTCGCCTTGGGGTCGTCGCCGGCGGCGGCCTCGGCGTAGGCCAGGGAGCTGTTGGTGGTCCCCAGGTCCACGCCCACGACGTATCGCGACATGCTTCAGGCTCTCCTCGAAGGGCCGTCGCCGGCCGATTGGCTCAGGGGATCTCGACCTCGGCCGGGGAGAGGACGGAGGAATCGTCGCGGGCGACCGGAAGGGCCGGCAGGTGGACCGACCGAACCCGCCAGCCGTGATGCTTCAGGACTCCGAGGAACGGCGGCCGGCCGTCGATGTTGCCGATCAGCCGAACGGCGGCTGGATCGAAATCGGCCGGAACGCGGACCTGGGACTCCTCGGGGCCTTCGAGGATCGGCTCGATAGTCAGGTAGTCGTGGAGGGTTTTACGGCATCCGCGATGGATGTCGCGAACGGCGGCGCCGATCTGGGAGTCGGAATAGGCGTCGATGTCCTCCTCCAGGAAGTCCACCAGCCGGCCGTCGCGCTGAAGGACCGCTAGAATCCGGAGATCCGGGCCGGTGGGCTTGTCCGAGTAGAGGGGTTTAACCCGGGCCGCGAAGTCGGGGTCCGTCAGGATCCGCCAGAAGGTCCGGAGCGACAGCCAGAAGCGGTTCAAGCGTATTCCCTCGCGATCACGTGAGGTCGGCGTCGGACGACGACCGACGGAGTCGATCGATCTTAACATCCAGCCGGCCATGAGAAAACGTTCCGTCAGGGGACTCCTCGAATATCATGGGCACCACGAATTGCAGCCTGGGAAAAACGTGCGGTAAGATGGAGTGCACCTCCGGCGCATCATTTCGGATGAACCCCGGACCGGCTGAAGGCGGCCCGGTCGTCGTCGGGTGATTCGAGACGGGAGCAGAGTGGGGTCGTGTCGCCCAGGGAGTCGTCGTTGTTATGAGCACTTTCAGCACGCGTGACGAATCCGGAGTCTTGATCGTCACCTTCAACGATCCCTCCGGGCTCAACGACTTCCGAAACACCCCCCTGCGCGACGCCCTTTTCGAACTGGTTCAGGATCGTGAAGAGCCCCGCGCGGCTCTCAACATGGCGAACGTGGACTACCTTTCCAGCTCAGGCGTGGCGATCCTCGTCGGCCTCAAGCGCCGGGTGGAGACCCGAGGCGGGAAGGTGGCGCTCTACAAACTGCAGCCCGCCGTACGCGATTTGCTGCATGTGATGAAGCTCGATCGGTATTTCGCCATCCTCGACGATGAGGACGCCGCCCTCTCCGAGCTTCGCCCCGCTCCTTCGGTCTAATCGTCTTCTCCGTTCTCCTCGATTCCCTCGTCCCCCAAGACTCCCCATAGTGCCGCGTCGCATGAAGTCGACATGCGGCGGTCGCCGAACAAGAGAGGCGTAAGCGATTCGCGCTGGAGCGACCGGAGCCCGCGCCTGGGGCCATGTCAAGGCGAGGGAGTCCGCAGTTCGGGGCGGCTCGTGCATCTGTCCGACTTGGCCGGATGACCAACCGATTCACGGAGGGTGGCCCGCCGAACTGGTCCTTGGTCTTGCACCGAGGTCCGCTGGCGACCGGGCTGCTGGGGAAGGGAGTCTTCCATGGGAAGCATGCGGAGTGGGTCCAGGAGGTCCGCCACGGCCCGGCGCAGTCGGTTCCGGGCGATCGAGACGCTGGAAACCCGGCAGCTGATGGCGTCAAACATCGCGAGCTACCTCTCGCCGTACATCCCGACGGACCTTTACGTCCGCAACCCGGAGACGGGCCAGAAGGAGTCCGTGTCCGCGGCCTCGCTCTACACTCACCACAACGTCAACGGCGCTCTGGTGAGCAACGAGGGGAAGATCGTCACCGGTAAGGACCGCGCCGGCGATGAGTGGACGATCACCGTCCACGGCCCCGGCAAGGTCATCGTCACTGACACCACCCCGAACGACGGGGCCCTCGACGACGACATCGACACGATCCAGATCGTCGGCTCGAATATCAATTCGACCTATGTCACCGGCTCCACGTCCGCCTCGGTCCGCACGTTGACCGACGGGCTCGTCAACTTCAACCGGCTGATCGCGACCTCGGGGGTCAAGTCGGTCCAGCTCAACGGCTTCGATCTGACGAACCAAGTCTCGCCCGCGGTCTCCTCGACGACGGGGATCTACCTACTGGGCGGCGCTCGCTCGCTTGAGTTCCACGACATCGTGGGCCTGTTTGACACCGCCAATGGCGCGACGCCGATTCAGATTCAGATCGGCCAGGCCAACTACCCGTCGAACGTCAAGACGTCGATCTATCTTGACTCGATCTACAACTCCGTCTTCGACTCGAACTCGACGACGATCCCGACCGACCCGATCACGTCCCCCTGGGTCCAGTTCACGGTCAACGGCGTTCTCCAGAACTTCAGCATTGTCTCGACGACCCAGTCTGCGGTCTCTCCGAACTACGTGGAGGCCTCGCAGCAAGGGACCGTCGACGTCTGGACGGGCGTGCCGGTGTCGGGCCCGGCTCCAGCCGCCTACCAGTTCTTTTACAACGTCGTGGGGACAACCGGTCGGACGTCGGTCCAGACCGTCTCCGTCGGCAACCTCAAGGTCCGCGGCTCGGCTAAGAACTTCACCGTCCAACGCGACACCACGCCGTTCACGTCGTCGACGAGCGGCGTGAAGTCGATCCGCAACGCGGATTTCGGCGGCACGGCCGACGGCGTGGCCCTGGACGTTCAGGGAACGATCGGCCGACTACGGTTCCGTCGCGGCCTGGGCGATTCGAAGGGCGTCTTCACCTCCTCGACCCAGACGCCGTCGACCGACCAGAACTCCGAAACTCAGACCGTCTTGCTGCCCGCCACCAAGTACGGTTATCCACTCGGGTCGACGGGATACGCAGCCGACGGGCTGGTTTCTGGCGCCATCCGGGCTCGCCGGATCGGGTCGCTGAAAGCCACGGCCGCCAACGTCTCGTACGTCACGGCTCAGAATCCGGACTACGTGTCGCTCCGTGGCGGCGGAACGCCGACCGTGACCTCCACCTTCGGCGACGCCATCACCAACTCGTCGATCACCACCACGGGTTCGATCGGCAGTGTTTCGGTCGATGGCAACCTGATCAACAGCAACGTGGCCTCGGGTTACGACTACCAGGCCCATCTCCAGGGCCTTTCAACCCTCCGTCAGCCCAGCCGGATCCGGTCGTACCGCCAGCGCGGCTCCCTGATCAACAGCCAGGTGACGGCCTCGACGACGCTGAACACGAACGGCTCCGTGACGTCGGCCGACATCGGCAACGGGTCGATCACCGGCCACGTTGACGGCAACGCCTACTCGACGGGCGGCCGCTCGGCGCTCGGGACCTACGGCGCGGGCGTGATCGCTCGGCGCAAGGTCGGCCGTCTGCCGGTCGGCTGATCAGGTCAGCAACCTGTAAACGCACGCGAGGCGTCCCCGCCACCATTGGCCGGGACGCCTCGCTCGTTTCGAAGTCGTCGAGGTTTCTTCACCAGCGGAAGAGAACCGTGCCCCAGTTCAGGCCCGAGCCGAAGCCCGAGGTGAGCATCAGGTCGCCCTTCTCCAGCTTGCCCGCGCGGTTGATCTCGTCGAGGGCGATCGGCACGGAGCCGGCGGACGTGTTGCCGTAGCGTTCCAGGTTCTTGAAGACGGTGTCGCGATGGAAACCCAGCACGTCGCTGGCGGCGTGGATGATCCGCACGTTCGCCTGGTGCGGGACGAACCAGCGGACGTCGCCCACCGTCTGCCCGGCGTGGCCGAGGACGGACAGCGAGGAATCAGCCAGGATCCGGACGGCCCACTTGAAGATGGCTCGGCCGTCCATCGTCAGGTAGTGGAGCCCCTGCTCCACCGTCTCCGCCGTGGGAGGCATTCGGCTGCCGCCCGCGGGACGGGTCAGGAGGTCGGCCCCCGAGCCGTCGGAGCCGATCTGATAGGCCAGCAGGCCCTGATCCTTGGTGCCAGGTCCGAGCAGCACCGCTCCGGCGCCATCGCCGAACAGAGGGTAGCTCTTCTGATCGCCCGGATTGATGACCCGGCTGTTGCAGTCTCCACCAACGACCAGACAGCGGCGGCTGTTGCCCGTGCCGACGAACTGCGAGCCGATCACCAGGGCGAAGACGAACCCGGCGCAGGCGGCCTGGATGTCAAAACCTGCGCAGTTCAGCTTGAGGCGGTCCTGAACCAGGTTGGCCGTCGAGGGAAAGGCCATGTCCGGCGTGAACGTGGCCAGCACGAGCATGTCGACGTCGGCCGGGTCGCAGTCGGCGTCGTCCAAACAGCGGCGGACGGCCTCGACGCAGAGATCGCTGGTGGCCTCGTGAGGCAGGGCGAACCGGCGTTCGTGGATGCCCGTCCGGTTGACGATCCATTCCGGGTCGAAGCCCAGCGTGTCCTGGAGGTCCAGGTTGCTCACCACCTGTTCCGGCACATAGCTGCCGGTTCCCAGGATCTGGACGCCGGTCAGCGAGCGCGTCCGGGGGGCGATGTGGGGCTGCCCGTTGCTGGACGTCGCATGGCGGGGCTCGGGAACCGCCAATCGGACGCCGCCGATCTCACCATTGGTACCGGCCATTCTGCTTTTTTTCTCACAAGGATCGGGGCGACGGAGCGTGTCGAGCCCGCTCCGACCTAATCGGGTGAGTCGGCAGGAAGGGCGCACGAGCTCGGGTGCGCCAACGTCCCCCGGCTCAACGCACGGCGCCGAATGTGACGAGGGTGATTCAGGGAAGGACCTGAATATACTGGTTATCGGCTGAAGCAACCATACCAATGCGGAATTTGCGGGTTCTTCCCAGAACAACGCCGCGTCTGACCCGGAGCCTTGATTGCACGTCCCCGAGCACGTCGTTCGTCTCAACGCCGCCTGGGAGGCACTGGACCCGGACGATCCGTCGTCGCGGCGATTCCGGGTGAGTCTCCCCGTCGACTGGCGGAGCTTATCCTGGCCGGGCGGAAACCTGCCTCGGCGACTTCGCCTTTCGCGTCGATTCGGCCGACCGGCCGGCCTGGAACCGAATTCGCCGGCGGCTCGCGCCCGACTTTTGATCGACGGAGCCGCCGCCGTGGTCGCCGTCGAATTCAACGATCGGCCGGTGCCGTGGGACTCGGCCGCGCCGGGCCGGCTGGTCGTCGAACTCCCCGTGCTGGAGGGGCGTAATCTGGCGACCATCGAGATTGCAGTCGCGGAGGCCCCGGGAGCCTGGGGAGGAGTCACGCTCGTCTTCGGCGGCGAGGTGGGCTCTGGTTAACTACCTTGGCGGGCCGAGACGTGGCCGGGTACGATCAGCGAGTCGCGCTCTCGACCTCACTCGGCTCCCGCTAGGTCCAGACGTCTCATGCAAGAAGAAGCCGTCGACTTTCCCAAAGCCTATCGATGGTCCCGGCTCGGCTTCTTCCTTATGGCCCTGGGGCTGGTCCCAACCTGCATTCTGGAGGTCGCCGTCCTGGTCGGCCGATTCTCCGAGCCCCGTCTCCTGCGGTGGATCGCCAGGTCCGGCCTGCTTGAAATCACCGATACGCTGGTTCCGTGGGCGACCCTCGCCGGGGCGACGCTCCTCTGGACCGCCTGGGAACTTCCCAGCTGGAGGAGGCGGGCCGGCCTCCTGATGACGATGTGCCTCGTCGACGTCGCCTGCTGGTTCGTCGCTCTGGGCGACCCGAACGGAATGGGAGAACATGCGTTCTTCCGCAACCAGTTGGGAGCCGCCCTGGGGTGGGCTCAGTTCGCCCTGATCGCCTCTCTCTCGGGGGACGTTTTGGTCCACCTGGGTGTGGAGCAGGCCGAGGAATCCTCAAAGTCCACGCGGTCGTTGGCAGCCACCGGCGCCGTTGTCTGGATGCTTCTGTTCGTGGAAACGACGGACCTGCAGGCCGGCTGGCCCTTGCAGCGAGCGCCGGCGATCACCCTTCATGCAAGGCTGTTGTGGCTCGCCAATACCGTGATCCACACGATCTGCCTGATCCAGGTCTCCGCGCTGGTCGTCGCGGCCTTCCGCCGCCTCAACGACGTCGGCCGCTTGGAGGACGAGGATCCCAAGGCCCTTCGAGAGATGGACGACTTCGATGATTACGTCGGCGCCGCCCTGAAGGACGATCGCCGGTCGGAGTCGTGATCTGACGGATTCAGGAATGCGCGACGGCCGCGGGAGGTTCGCCGCCGGCGATCAGCTCGCGGAGCGACTTCGGCAGAGGGAAGTGGACGGCTTCCTCGCGGATGACGGCCTCCTCGATCGTCGCGCCGTGCTGCGTCTGGAGGTACTCCACGCACTCCTGAACGACGTTCTCCGGAGCGCTCGCTCCGGCCGTGATCAGGACGGTTTCTACCCCCTGAAACCAGGACGGCTGGATCTCGGAAACGCCGTCGATCAGGTGCGACGGGATGCCCATCCCGGCGGCGATTTCGGCCAGGCGTCGGCTGTTCGAGCTGTTCTGGCTCCCCAGGACGAGAACCACGTCAGCCCGCGCGGCCAACTCGCGGACGGCCTCCTGGCGGTTCTGAGTCGCGTAGCAGATGTCGTCCTTGGGCGGGTTGGCGATTTTCGGGAACCGCTTCCGAAGCGCCGCGATGACGATATTGGCGTCGTCGACGCTCAATGTCGTCTGGGTCAAATAGGCGACCTTCTCCGGATCGGCGATCTGAAGCTTGTCGACGTCCTCGGCCGTCTCCACGAGGACCATCTGGTCCGGGGCTTCGCCCATGGTGCCGATAACCTCGTCGTGCCCCTCATGGCCGATGAGGACGATCGTGTAGCCCGACTTGGCGTAGCGGATCGCCTCAAGATGGACCTTGGTGACGAGCGGGCAGGTGGCGTCGATGGCCAGGAGTTTTCGCGCTCTGGCCTGGGCGCGGATCTCGGGCGAGACGCCGTGGGCGCTATAAAGCAGCGGCGAGCCTTCCGGAACCTCTTCGAGAGACTCGACGAACACGACCCCTTCCCGCGTGAATCGGTCGACCACGTACTTGTTGTGGACGATCTCGTGGTACACGTAGACCGGGGGCCCGAAGAAAGCGACCGCGCGTTCGAGGCATTCGATCGCCATGTTGACCCCGGCGCAGAAGCCTCGGGGGTTGGCCAGGAGGATTTTCATCGGGCGGTGGCTCCTCGTCGCGGTCGTAAGGGGTCGGCCGTCATCCTACCGGACGGCCGTGCGTCTCGTGAAGACGGATCGCGACGGTCAGCGGCTGGCCGAGACTTCCTTGAAGAACTCCACGAGCATCTCGGGCGTCTTCGGCGGGATCTCGTGGCCGCCCTTGTGGATGTACTCCACGAGCGGAGCGTTCGCCCGCGATGGGAAATACACTCCCAACCCGCCTAGACTCCAGGGACGGCCGACGGCCTCGCAGGCGTTGTCCTTCCGGATGCGGTCCAATCCGGCGCGCTGACCGTCGAACTTCGCCACGGCGTCGTTCCGGCCGGCGACGTGAAGGCAGGGCTTGGGTGGGAGGTGCTCAAATCGCTCCACGGGTTGGGTTCCAATCGCCGCGATTGCGGCGACCTTCTCCGGCCTTAACGCCCACAGCAAGTACGAAAACCTTGCCCCGTTGGAGTGCCCCGCGGAGAAGATCCGGTGGGCGTCGACATGTTGGTCGGTCGTCAGGGTGGCGAGAATGGCGTCGAAGAACTTCAGATCGCGGTCGCCGTACTGGCCGAGGTCGAATTGCCAGCCGGCCTGCTTCCCCTCAGGATCGGAAACGCGGCCGGTGGTCGGCAGACCCTGGGGATACACGACGACCGCCTCGGGCCAGAGCTTCTCGACGTGCAGCGCCGCGGCGATGTACTCCATCCGCCCGCCGTGTCCGTGCCAGACGAGGACGACGGGGGCACCCTCGGGCTTCGCCGGCAGGTGGACGAGCGCCTTCCGCGTTGCGTCGTCCACCTTCCATTCCCAGGTCGCGAGCCTCGTCGCGACTGGCGTCTGCGCCAGGACTTGCCCCGAGACCGCGATCGCCGCCGCAACGACGCAGACGAAGTACCTGAACATCCCCAAACTCCATTTCCGCTGACCGGAAGTTCCGCGCCGGATAAAATAACCCACAGGAGCGACTCCCCCGTCAAAACTGAGGAGGCCGAGTCCATGTCGGTCGCGCCGCCGGTCATTCAACAACACATCGTCGCAACGCCCGAGACTTGCGGCGGCCAGCCGCGGATGGCGGGAAGTCGAATCAAGGTCAAGGAGGTCGCCGTCTGCCGAGTCCATCTGGGAATGACCCCGGAGGAGATGGCGGCTGAGTGGCCGCACGTCGGCCTGGCCGCGATCCACGCTGCTCTGTCGTATTACTATGACAACCGTGAGGCGATCGACGCAGAGATTCTCGCTGATGAGAAGTGGGTGGAAAAGCAGCGCGAAAGGTCGCCGCGACTCCTGAAAAACGAGCAGCCTCCGGAAGAGGAGGAAGACACGGCTCAGTAAAGGCCCCCACCCGAACGGTTCAGCCAGTCACATCTGCCCCTAAAGTCTCGCTTCCACCCACTGGACCAGCGCTAGATAAGGTTCGAGATGCCGAGGACGATTCGCTTTCACCTCGACGAAGACGTGAATCCCGTCATCGCTCGTGAACTTCGGAAGCGTGACATCGATGTCACCACGTCTCAAGAGGCCGGCCTGCTCGGAACTGTGGATGGGGAGCAAATTGCATCCGCACTCGTGGATGGTCGGGTACTCGTGACCCAAGACAACGACCACTTGAGGCTTCACGCTCAAGGCGTCGCCCATTCGGGGATCGCGAACTGCCATCGCCAAAATATCGCCTGGGGAATCTGCTTGGTTGTCTGGAGTTACTCTGGGAGACGAGTGAGCCCGATGATCTAGCCGGCCATGTCGAATTCCTCTGAGGCGATCTCTCACAGTCGGTCGTTCGCTTGTCCCCCCTCGCATTCGTCTGATAGACTTCCGACAGACGGAAACGCCCCAGGGAAGAGACCGAGGTGGCCTGGATGGGACGGGAAGACGAGGTGCGGACCTGTGACGCCGGCGAGACCGGCGAACTGATCCGGGGAATGGCCGGGCGGATCTGGGACGGCTCAGCGCCCGGGACTTCGCCCCGATTGATCGGCGTTCGTTCCCGAGGCGTGACGCTGGCCGAACGGCTGGCGGCCGAGGGGATCGAGCAGGGACTCGGCGAGGCCGTCGTCGGGGCCGTCGACATCACGCTTTATCGCGACGACCTTGACAAGGCCCGACGCTGGCCCGTTCTTCGCGGGACCGACATCCCCTTCGACGTGGACGGCGCCGACGTCGTCCTAGTCGACGACGTGCTGTTCACCGGGCGGACCATCCGGGCCGCCATCAACGCGATCTGCGATCTCGGCCGGCCGGCGCGAATCCGTCTCGCCGTCCTGGTTGATCGGGGATGGCGTGAGCTGCCGATCCAGCCCGACGTCGTCGGGCTGACTCTCGACACCCATCGTCGCGACCGCGTCCAGGTCCGGCTCCGGCCGTTCGACGCGACCGACGAGATCGTCACGATCCCGGCGGCCCCCCGCCTCTCCCCTTCCTGAGAGGAGCCCTCGCGTGTCGACCGCATCCGCCGCTGCCTCCGCGTCGCGAAGACCGTCCGACGACGAACCGGACGATGCGCCGTTCGTCTGGACCCGAAAGCACCTGCTGGGCCTGGAAGACCTCTCGCGCGAGGAAATCCTCGCGGTCCTCGACACCGCCGAGTCCTTCGCCGAGGTCTCCAGACGGGATCGCAAGAAGGTGCCCGCTCTCCTGGGCCGCATCGTTTTCAACCTCTTTTTCGAGAACTCCACCCGCACTCGAACGAGCTTCAGCCTGGCCGCCAAGCGGCTCTCGGCCGACGTTCAGGACTTCTCCGCGAGCGTCTCCAGCATCTCCAAGGGCGAGACGTTCATCGACACCGCCAAGAACATCGAGGCGATGGGCTGCGACGTGATGGTCGTCCGGCACCCGACGCCGGGCGCTCCCCACCTGCTCTCCCAGCATGTTTCTTCGTCGATCATCAACGCAGGCGACGGCGCGCACGAGCACCCCACGCAAGGGCTGCTCGACCTGATGACCATCCGCCAGGCCAAGGGGAAGATCGAGGGCCTGACCGTCGCGCTCCTCGGCGACATCTCCCACTCGCGCGTCGCCCGCTCCAACATCTGGGGTCTGCTCAAGCTGGGCGCGAAGGTCATCCTCTGCGGCCCGCCGACCCTCGTTCCCAGGTCGATGGAACGCCTCGGCTGCGAGGTCGCCTATCGCCTGGAAGACGTCCTGCCCCGCTGCGACGTCATCAACGTTCTGCGAATCCAGTTCGAGCGCCAGCAAGGGGGGCTGTTCCCCTCGGTCGGCGAATATTCGCAGTTTTACATGATGACCCAGGATCGCGTGCGACTCGCCAAGCCGGACCTGCTGATCCTCGCTCCCGGCCCGATCAACCGGGGCGTCGAGTTGACCCCCGAGGTCGCCGACGGCAAGCACTCGGCCATCCTCGACCAGGTGACCAACGGCTTGGCCGTCCGCATGGCCGTCCTTTACCTCCTCAGCGGCAAGATGGACGCCCGTCCCGCCGGTGAGTGATCCTCTCCCGACCCCTCTCGTATCGAGCGCATCAAGGACCCTCGCCTTGCCCACCATCCAGATCACCGGCGGCCGGATCATCGACCCCTCGCAGGACATCGACCAGATCGGCGACGTCTGGATCAGCGGCGGCCGGATCGTCCCCAGCGACGGCGGCCACGACCACGCCGACGTCGTCGTTGACGCCAGAGGCAAGATCGTCTGCCCGGGGCTGATCGACGTCCACGTCCATCTTCGTGAGCCCGGCCAGGAAGAAGACGAGACGATCGCAACCGGGGCCGCCGCGGCGCTGGCGGGGGGCGTGACGTCCGTCGCCTGCATGCCCAACACCCTGCCGCCGATCGACACCCAGGCCGCCGCCGAGTTCGTCGTCCTCCAGGGTCGGCGAGCCAAGCAGGCCAACGTCTTCCCCGTCGGCTGCGTGAGCAAGGGCCGCAAGGGCGAAGAGTTGGCGGGACTCGGCCAGTTGGTGGCCGGCGGAGCCGTCGCCTTCACTGACGACGGCGCCCCGGTCTCGAACGCCGGCCTCATGCGGCGGGCGCTTGAATACTCGAAGATGTTCGACCTGGTCATCATGCAGCACTGCCAGGTCATGGAGTTGACCGTCGGCGGCGTGATGAACGAGGGGTTCGAATCGATGCGGCTCGGCCTGGGCGGGATGCCCGCGGCGGCCGAGGACATTATGGTCGCCCGCGACATCCGCCTCGCCGAGATCACCGGCGGCCGGCTGCACATCCAGCACATCTCCACTGCGAGGGCCGTCGAGCTGGTCCGCGAAGGCAAGCGCCGGGGGATCCGCGTCACAGCCGAGGCCTGCCCACACCACTTCACCCTGACCGATGAAAAGCTGCGGAGCTTCGACTCCAACTTCAAGATGAACCCCCCGCTCCGCACGGCCGACGACGTCGCCGCGGTGATCGAGGGCCTCAAGGACGGCACCATCGAGATCCTCTGCACCGACCACGCCCCCCATGCTCGCGAGAAGAAGATGCGCGAGCTGGACCAGGCCCCGTTCGGAATCGTCGGCCTGGAAACTCTGCTGCCGATGACCGTCACCTACCTGATCGAGCCTGGCCATCTGACCTGGTCCGAGGCGATCCGCAAGCTCACCATCAACGCGGCGAATCTCATCAACCTGAAGAACAAGGGCTCTCTCCGCCCCGGCGCGGACGCCGACGTCACGGTCATCGACCCCTCGACGACCTGGACCATTCAGGCCAACCAGTTCCGCAGCAAGAGTTGGAACACCCCCTACGACGGCTGGGAGGTCCGCGGCCGGGCCCACACCGTCATCGTCCACGGCGAGGTCCGCCATACGCTGGGCGGGATCGTGCAAGAGTCCGCCGCGTCGGCTTGAAAGGCCTGCGTCCTCCCCTAAACTTGTTTGGCGGTTTGATTTTGGGGGGGACGTTACCACGCGGCGGGACGCATGCGCTGGCTCATCGACGGCTACAATGTGATGCACGTCGCGGGGATCGCCGAGAGCGGCATGGGGCGCGAGCGCTTCCGCAAGGCTCGGCGACGGTTCCTCGACCAGATCGCCCAGGCGATGGGGGATATGACAGGTGAGACCACCGTCGTCTTCGACGCCAACAAGCCACCGGCCGACTTCCCGATCGAGTCGAACTATCGAGGGATGACGATCGTCTTCGCCCTCGCCGACGCCAGCGCGGACGCCCGGATCGAACGGATTCTCGCCAAACACTCGACTCCCAAGGCCCTCACGGTCGTCTCCAGCGACCGTGAGGTTCGGCAGTCCGCCACCCGCCGTAAGGCCCGAGCGATGAAGGCGGACGAGTTCCTGGATCGCCTGCCGACCCTCGCCTACGAACGTCGCCTCCCTCTGAATTCCGGCCCCGACCCGGAGGCCGCGCGTCACGCACCGGCCCTCGACGACGCCGAGCGGGCCTACTGGCAGCAGGTTTTCGGGGCCGTCGACGCCCCCGAGCCCAATCCGACGGGCTCGTCGAAGAAGTCTTCCACGTCGAACGGGGCTCCCCCCGCGCCGGACCGTCGACGGGTTGAACGCCCGCGCGACCTGGACGTGCGCGACGTACCGGACCTCCGATCCGCGATGCTTACCGACGCCGATATCGCAGCCATCCGCCGTGAAGTCGACATGGAAGGATGATTGGTCCAAGGTTCGGCTGCCAGGTGCTCTTATGGCGTCCGGAGCCGTCTTGCGGTAAAAATGAACGAATCATCGTCCGCCGGTGCGAACCCGACGGTCGACTCTCGGCGGAGTCCGCCGTTCCCGATCCTTCTCCCCGAATTCAGGGCCGCTTTGAATGAAGGTTCACGAGTATCAGGCCAAGGAGCTTCTCGCCAAGGCCGGTGTCGCCGTGCCGGCGGGCATCGTGGTTTCGACGCCCGCGGAGGCCGCCAAGGCCTATGAGGAGCTAGGCGGCGGGCTGGTCGTGGTGAAGGCCCAGGTTCACGCCGGCGGCCGAGGCAAGGGCGTCGCCATCGGCCCCGAGGTCGACCGCGCCGAGGCCCTGGCGATCGCCAGCGGCCAGAAGCCTCGTCCCGATGGGATGGCCAAGGGCGTCCAACTCGTCAAGTCGGCCGCCGACGCCGAGAAGGCCGCCGCGAGCCTGCTGGGCAAGACACTGGTGACCTACCAGACCGGCGCCGAGGGCCAGAAGATCAAGAAGGTCCTCGTCACGGTCGGCCACGACATCGCCCGTGAGCTTTATCTCGGCCTGGCGATCGACCGCAACCACAAGCGGCCCGTCGTCATGGCGTCCACCGAGGGCGGCGTCGAGATCGAGAAGGTCGCCGAGGAGACCCCGGAGAAGATCGTCCGCGAGCCCGTCGACGTCGGCCTCGGCCTGCTCGACTTCCAGGCCCGCAAGATCTGCAAGGCCCTCGGGCTGACCGGGGCGACGGCCAAGAACGGGGCCGTCTTCCTCAAGAACTTCGTCAAGTTCTTCATCGACTCCGACGCCTCGCTGGCCGAGATCAACCCCCTGATCGTCACCGATAAGGGTGAGGTCCTGGCGCTCGACTGCAAGCTGAACTTCGACGACAACGCCTCGTTCCGCCACAAGGATTACGCGGCCCTGATCGACGAGGACGAGGAAGATCCCGCCGAGCTTCGCGCCGGTCGTTCGGGCCTCTCGTACGTGAGCCTCGACGGCGACATCGCCTGCCTGGTCAACGGCGCCGGCCTGGCCATGAGCACGATGGACCTGATCAAGTACCACGGCGGCGAGCCGGCCAACTTCCTGGACGTCGGCGGCGGCGCCGCGAAGGACCAGGTGCTGGAGGCCTTCCGCATCCTGCTCTCGTCCGACAAGGTCAACGCGGTCCTGGTCAACATCTTCGGCGGCATCATGCAGTGCGACATCATCGCCGCCGCCCTCCTGGCCGCCTACGACGAGATCGACTTCCGCGTGCCGCTGGTCGTCCGCCTCGAAGGGACGAATTCCGACCTCGGCAAGGAGATGCTGGAGAAGTCCGGCCGCAAGATCATCACCGCTGACGGGCTCACCGACGCCGCCCAGAAGGTCGTCGCTGCGGCGAAGAAGCAGGCTGGCTGATCGCCCCTGCTCCGCCGTTCATACGCGACGATCGCTCCACCCATACGCATCCCACGGAATCGAAATCCCATGAGCATTCTGGTCGGCAAGAACACTCGCCTCATCTGCCAGGGAATCACCGGCAAATCGGGCGCGTTCCACTCGGAGAAGTGCAAGGAGTACGGCACGAACCTCGTCGGCGGCGTCACCCCCGGCCGCGGCGGCGAGACCGCCCTCGGCGTGCCCGTTTTTGACACGTGCAAGGAGGCCGTCGCGGCCACCGGCGCGAACGCCACGATGATCTTCGTCCCGCCCCCGGGCGCGGCCGACGCCATCGTGGAAGCCGCCGACGCCGGCATCCCCGTGATCATCGCCATCACCGAGGGCATCCCCGTCCTCGACATGGCCAAGGCCGTCGAGTACCTCAAGCTCTACCACCCCGAGGCTCGGCTGATCGGCCCGAATTGCCCGGGGGTCATTACTCCGGGCGAGTGCAAGATCGGCATCATGCCCGGCTATATCCACAAGCCGGGTCGAATCGGCGTCGTCAGCCGCTCGGGCACCTTGACCTATGAGGCCGTCTGGCAGCTCACGCAGCTCGGCATCGGCCAGAGCACCTGCGTCGGCATCGGCGGCGACCCGGTCAACGGCACGAGCTTCGTCGACGTTCTCAAAATGTTCGAGGCCGACCCGGACACCGACGCCGTCCTGATGATGGGCGAGATCGGCGGCAACGCCGAGGAAGAGGCGGCCGCGTACAAGGCCTCCGGCAAGTTCACCAAGCCGCTGGCCGCGTTCATCGCCGGCCAGACCGCTCCTCCGGGCAAGCGCATGGGCCACGCCGGCGCAATCATCTCCGGCGGATCGGGCAAGGCGTCCGACAAGATCGCCGCCCTGGAAGGGGCGGGGATCCGCGTGGCCAAGAGCCCGGCCGACATGGGCCTGGTCCTCAAGCAGACCATCGGCGCTTGAGCGGCCACGAGAATCCCTGGAGAACCGTCTCCAGCCGTCGGGTCTACGAGAACCCCTGGATCAAGGTCCGCGAGGATCAGGTGATCCGGCCCGACGGTCAGCCAGGGATTTACGGCGTCGTCGAGTTCCAGAACCGCGCCGTGGGCGTTCTCCCCGTTGAGGACGACGGTTCGGTCTGGCTCGTCGGCCAGCATCGCTATCCACTCAACGTTTACTCGTGGGAGATGCCTGAAGGGGGCTGCCCCGCTGGCGAATCCCCCGAGGAGGCGGTCCTGCGCGAGTTGAAGGAAGAGACCGGGATCACCTGCAACCGGCTGGAACTGGTCTCAACCTGTCATCTCTCCAACTCCGTCAGCGACGAGGTCGCCTACATCTACCGGGCGACCGGTCTGACCCACGGTGAGAGCCAGCCCGAAGGCAGCGAGCGGCTGGACGTGCGCCGGGTCTCCTGGGAAGAGGCCTGGCGAAGATACCGGGAAGGCGAGATCACGGACTCGATGACCGTCGTCGCCATCCTGGAAGAGGCGGTCAGACGCCTCGAAGGGGAGAGATAAACCCGCGTCCCTGCGGGTTGGAGATGGAGCTTCAGAGTTTCTCGACGTGAGGATCGGCCCGGCTCAGCGGGCAGGCGGGACCAGGCGGGGAACTTCAACCTCGCTGTCCTGCAAACGCCAGGCGGTCGGCACGGCTCGGCGCGTGGCGGCGGTCGGGGTCGGACGGGCGTCGGCCTGGGCGGCGGCCGGCCGAGGGGCGACGACCAGCGCGTCGGTCGGGAAGTGCTTGCCCGGGCAAACGGTCGGCGTGGCGGCCATGTGCGAGTGCGTCTCCAGCCGATCCTGGTCGATCTTGTAGCGTTCGCTCAGGTAGGCCACGAGCGACTTGAGGGCGGCCGTCTGACGGGGCGTCGGCGGGGCCTTCTCGAAGTCGCCGATCAGGCAGATGCCGATGCCGTATTCGTCCATGTCGGCCCGCTTCGCGTTGCGGCAGTGGACCCCGTGCTTCTGGTTGATCCAGCGCTGGGAGACTTCGATCTGACCATCGCCGCTGCCGGTGCCGTTTCCGATCACGAAGTGGTAGCCGCAGCCGTCCAGCCCCAGCAGCTTGCGGTGCTCGGCGTCGATGTCGGAGTACGACCCCGTTTCCGTCGCGCTGTGGTGGACGACGACGTACTTCCAGGGGCGGTCGACCTTGTTGGGGAAGTAAAGGTCGTTGACCTCGTCGTTGACGAAGTAACCCGCCAGGGCGTCGGACGTGCTGGTGCGACGGACCACGCCGGCCGTGGAGGTCGTCCGCAGGCTGTTGCCGCCGCTCCCCATGCTCGTCGGGCTGGAGGCCGGGGCGGCGAGATCGGGGACGGACGACTTGGCCTTGGAATCGATCGGCGGCCGGAGGCTGCGCGAGCGGCTGCTGCTCGTGGCGGCCGGGATGTCGTCGAGCAAGGGCTCAGGGGCCGCTGTCGGCTGCCGCTCGCTGCTCGTGCTCGGCGTACGGCGGGACGTCGACGCCGGGGACGGGGGTGAGGGGTCTACGGACGAGTCGAGAGCCCCGCTGGGGGTGCTGATGACCGGTTCGCCGCTTCGGGTCGAACTTCCCTGAATCACGGTCGAGCCCGGTTCAACGACGGTCGATCCCGTGCCGCCGCAGCTTGAGCAACCGCCGCCGGCGCCGTTGCAACTCGTGCAAGGGCTGGGGGCCACGACCGCGCGGGGGGCGGCCATGACGGGTCGCAGAACGGAACGCCTGTGATTGCAGCCCGCCGTCAGCAGCATGCCGACGGCCGCGGCCGCGAGGCACGCCCGCTGGGCGCGCAGAACGATCGGGGCCTGTCTACTGGTGGCCATCATCCCATCTCCTGGTCGGGCGGATCATTCGCTCGACATCCCGGGTCGAGCCTCGACACCCATGAATCGCAAGAGCGATGCCGAACCACCGGCCGCACGATCATGGCGAGGGACCAAGAATCCCGACTTCGACTGAAGTCTACACGCCGATCGGCCGAAGGGCGGGTTTCCCAGAGAATTTTGCAAGAAATCCTCAAGTCCGGGGCGAGCGCCGCCGCTTCCCGGCTTGTAAAAACGACAATCGATTGCAAGATTCAGCATTCGTCGACGTGTCGAGGCGACGGTCGCGAGGACTGCGAGGATCTGGATGATGGGGAGGTTTTCGCGGCCCTCGCGGACGAAGTCGATCCTGAGGGTCGCTCGCCCGCACGCAGGCGCGACGCTGGCGACGTTGGACAGGAATCGGTATGCTCGAAACTCTGATCGGCTGAAGGCCCCCGACATCGCGGAGGGCCTTTTTTGCTGATCGTCGCGGATTCTGGGCAGGCTCGGCGAAGATGGTCTTCCCCCCTCGCGGGGGAAGACAGACCCCAAGGGGGTCAGATGAGGGGGACGACCGCCGTCGAACGCGCATTCAATGCAGCGACCTCGAAGCGACGCCGATCCCCCCTCATCCGGCCCTTCGGGCCACCTTCCCCCGCGAGGGGGGAAGGCCGTTAACGATCGCACCCACCCACATCCAACACGGTCGACATTGCTGACGGTCGTGACGATTCGATAAAGAGAGGTCGAGACGCGCCGGGGGCCACAAAGCCCACCGCCGCGTCGGAGAGTCCAACGCCATGCCCGCGTACCACCCGCAGCGGATCGAGCCCAAGTGGCAGGCTTACTGGGAGAGTCGCAACACCTTCGCGACTCCCGACCTCGATCGGTCGCGGCCGAAGCTATACATCCTCGATATGTTCCCCTACCCCAGTGGCGCGGGGCTGCACGTCGGCCACCCCGAAGGGTACACGGCCACCGACATCGTCTGCCGCTTCAAGCGGATGAAGGGGTTCAACGTCCTGCACCCGATGGGCTGGGACGCCTTTGGCCTCCCCGCCGAGCAGTACGCGGTCCAGACCAACACCCACCCGCGGATCACGACCCAGGCGAACATCGACAACTTCCGCCGCCAGATCAAGTCGCTGGGCTTCTCCTACGACTGGTCGCGCGAGATCGACACGACCGACCCCTCGTACTACAAGTGGACCCAATGGATCTTCCTGAAGATCCACGACACCTGGTACGACGCCGACTTCGAGTGGACCGACCCCCAGGGCCGCGCCCGCAAGGGCAAGGGCCGCCCGATCGCCGAACTGCCGATCCCCACCGGAGTCGATCCCGACGCCTATCGCGACTCGAAGCGCCTCGCCTATCGCGCCGAGGTCCCCGTCAACTGGTGCCCGGCCCTCGGCACGGTCCTCGCCAACGAGGAAGTCATCGACGGCAAATCCGAGCGCGGGGGGCATCCCGTCGTCCGGATGCCACTGACCCAGTGGATGCTCCGGATCACGGCCTACGGCGACCGCCTCATCGAGGACCTCGACGTCGTCGACTGGCCCAAGCCGATCAAGGACATGCAGCGCAACTGGGTCGGCCGCAGCGAGGGGGCCGAGGTCGACTTCCCCATCGTGCTGGGCGGCCAGGCCCCTGCCCGTCCCGTCGGCCTCTTCCCCGAGGTTCCCGCCGAGGGCGTCATCCGGGTCTACACGACCCGTCCCGACACCCTCTTCGGCGCGACCTACATGGTGCTAGCCCCCGAGCACTCGCTCGTCGACCGGATTACCACGCCCGAGCAGAAAGCGGCCGTGGCCGCCTACCGCGAGCAGGCCGCGCGAAAGAGCGACCTCGACCGCACGGACCTCGCCAAGACCAAGACGGGCGTTTTCACCGGCGGCCATGCCGTGAACCCCGCCACCGGCGAGCCGATTCCCGTCTGGATCGCCGACTACGTCCTGATGGGCTACGGCACCGGTGCGATCATGGCCGTCCCCGCGCACGACGAGCGCGACTTCGAGTTCGCCAAGACCTTCGACCTGCCGATCCGGGCCGTCGTCGAGCCCCCCGCCGCCTGGCTCCTGGCGAATGCCTCCCCCAGCCGCGAGGACGCCCCGGCCGATCCCGCCAAGCTCCTGCAAGCTTACAAGGCCGACCCCGGCGCGTTCATCGGCGTCTTCCACGACGAGGGTGTCTCGATTCAGTCGCGCAACGCCGAGTTCGTCCTCGAAGGCAAGCCCACCTCTGAGGCCAAGCCGGCGATCACCGCCTGGCTGTCGGGGAGGGGCGTGGGGCGCAAGGCGGTCAATTACAAGCTCCGCGACTGGCTATTCTCCCGCCAGCGATACTGGGGCGAGCCCTTCCCCGTCGTCCTCGACGAGAACGACCGCGTCACGGCGCTCGGAGAGGACGAACTTCCGGTTCTGCTCCCCGACCTTGACGACTTCAAGCCGACCGGAAGCCCCGAGCCGCCGCTGAGCAAGGCGAAGACGTGGGTGACCTACTCGGAGAAGCTCCGGCGCGAGATCAACACGATGCCCCAGTGGGCCGGCTCGTGCTGGTACTACCTCCGCTATATCGACCCCACGAACCCCGACCGCGGCTGGGATCCCGAGAAGGAGAAGTACTGGCTCCCCGTCGACCTCTACGTCGGCGGCGCGGAGCACGCCGTGCTCCACCTGCTCTACAGCCGGTTCTGGCACAAGCTGCTCTTTGACCGCGGCCTTGTCAGCACGCCGGAGCCGTTCCAGCGCCTCGTCAATCAGGGGATGATCCTGGGCGAGACCGAGTACACCGGCTATCGCGAGCCTTCCGGCGCGTGGGTGCCGGTCGGGCAGGTCGCGTTCAACGAGCACGGCACGCCCGCCCGCAAGGGGGACGCTTCGAACGTGCTGGAGACCGTGAAGCTCGACGAGGAGACTGTCGTCAAGAAGGGTGAAGGGTTCGTCCTCAAGGATTCGCCCGACGTCCGGATCGACGCCCGCGCTCACAAGATGTCCAAGAGCCGGGGGAACGTCATCAACCCCGACGTGGTCGTCTCGGAATACGGCGCCGACAGCCTGCGTCTCTACGAGATGTTCATGGGCCCGCTTGAGGCGGTGAAGCCCTGGAGCATGAAGGGCGTCGAGGGCGTCTATCGCTTCCTGGGCCGGGCCTGGCGGATGATCGTGGACTCCGAGGCCGAGGAGGTGAAGGCCGACCCCCACGTCGTCGACGTGGAGCCGACTCCCGAGCAGGCCAAGCTGATCGCCCGGACGATCGCCGCGGTGGGCGACGACTACGAGGCTCTCCGGTTCAACACGGCCGTCAGCCGGCTGATGGAGTTCGTCAACGCCTTCACCGGGGCCGAGGTCCGGCCCAAGCAGGCAATGGAGACGTTCACGCTCCTGCTCGCCCCGATGGCTCCGCACGTCGCCGAGGAACTGTGGGAGATCCTTGGCCATCGCGAGACGCTCGCCTACGAGCCCTGGCCGGCTTTCGACCCGGCCCTGCTCAAGGACGACGAGGTCGAGATCCCCGTCCAGATCCTGGGCAAGCTCCGCGGCAAGATCGTCGTCCCGGCCGACTCCGACGCTCAGGCGATCGAGGCCATCGCCAGGGCCGACGAACGCATCGCGGCTCTGCTGGAAGGGAAAACCGTCCGCAAGGTGATCGTCGTCCCCGGCAAGCTGATCAACTTCGTGGCGAACTGACGGGGACGGCCGGGAATCGTCCACCTCGATCTGGAGGAAGGGACGCATGAAGGTCGCCATCAACGGGGCGGGCGTCGCGGGGCCCGCCCTGGCCTACTGGCTTCATCGGGGCGGTCACGAGGTCGTCCTGATCGAGAAGGCCCCCGAGTTTCGCACCGGCGGCTACATCATCGATTTTTGGGGCGTGGGGTACACGGTCGCGGAACGGATGGGGATCTTGCCGGCCGTGAAGCAGGCCGGCTATCTGGTCCGAGAGCTTCGGATCGTCGACGAGCACGGAAACAGAGTCGGCGGCTTCGACGCCTCTATCTTTCACCGCCTGGCCGACGGCCGCTTCACCAGCGTCGCCCGCGGCGATCTCGCGAAGGCGATTTACAGCACTATCGAGGGTCGTGTGGAGACCATGTTCTCCAACAGCATCGCGGCCCTGGAAGAGAGCGATGATTACATCCGAGTTTCCTTCGAACGCGGCTCGCCGCGCGACTTCGACCTGGTGGTCGGCGCGGATGGGCTGCATTCGACTGTAAGGGAGTTGGCCTTCGGACCCGAAAGCCGATTCGAGCGGCGGCTTGGCTACGGCGTGGCGGCCGTGGAGGTCGAGGGATATCAGCCTCGCGACGAACTCGTGTATGTCGCGTATGCCATGCCGGGCCGGCAGGTCGCTCGGTTCGCTCTTCGCGACGATCGGACGTTGTTTCTCTTCATCTTCGTCGACGAGGAGGTTGAGGGGGCCAAGCCTCACGATGTTGCGGGGCGGAAGAGGCTCCTGCATCGGGTTTTCGGCGACGGCGGTTGGGAATGTTCCCGGATCCTGGAGGCCGTCGATCAGGTCCACGACGTGTACTTTGACAACGTCAGCCAGATCCGGATGGACGCCTGGTCGAAAGGACGGGTCGTCCTGGTCGGAGACGCCGCCGCGTGCGCATCGCTCCTCGCCGGCGAAGGGGCCGGGCTGGGTTTGACCGAGGCCTATGTCCTGGCCGGCGAACTGTTCCGGGCGCCCGGCGACCACCCGGAGGCCTTCCGACGCTACGAGGAGCGGTTGCGAGGGTTTGTGGAAGGGAAGCAGAAATCGGCGAAGGGATTCGCCTCGACGTTCGCCCCCAAAACGCGGTTCGGAATCTGGTTCCGCAACCTGGCCACACGCTTGATGGCGGCGGATCCGGTAGCTCGCGTTCTATCCGGCGGCATGGTTCGGGACGATTTCGAGCTTCCGGACTATGGGATGTAGGCGGGGCTGCGTCCTCTCATGAGCCGCCCCAGGAGATGAAAAAACGGCTCGTATGGCCTATGTTGCGCTGGGGAAGCCCGAATAATTCGTGAGAAGGGCTCCGTCGTTACTCGGTGGTTTGCTTCGGCGGCCGCCAGATCGACGGCGGGACGCGACCTCTACCGAACATGGTCGAGTCGCCTCTGACAGGGCGAACGTCGGCCTGGGAGAAGGCACATGAACCGGCGATTGGTTTTCGCGATCGGACTGGGACTGACGGCGGCGATGACGGCGGCTTCGCCGGCTCGGGCGCAATGGGGATATCCGCGGGGTTACGGCGGCTATGGGATGAGCAAGTGGGGGGCCGACCCGGGCGCCGGCTACATGGCCGGCCTGGGGGCGTTCGCTCGCGGGCAAGGCGTCTACCAGTTGGAGAAGGCCAAGGCCGACGCCATCAACGTGGTGACGATGGAGAAATGGAACAAGGCCCTTCGCGCCCGCCAGATCCAGCTCGCGAAGGACGACGAGTTCCGATTCGCCAAGCGCGAGGCCGAGCGACAGGATCGAGTCGCCCGGATGGACGTCCAGGACGGAACGTCGCTGAACGCTCTCCTCCTGGACATCCTCGATTCGGACCCCACGGTCGCTCGCACAGGCAAGACGGCGACGCCTCTGAGCGCGGCGGCGATCCGCGAGATCCCCTTCGAGTGGAACAGCGAGGCGATCACCCTCTGCCTCGACCAGATGACCGGCGACGGAGCGATGCCGTCGCTGCTGGCGACGCCTCGCTACGAGGCCGAACGCGCCGCCCTCCGCGCGGCGGTCGTCCCCGCGCTGGAAGAGGATCGAAAGGGCTCCGTGAAGCCGGCGACCCTGGACAGCGTCCGCAGCGCCGTGGCGAGGTTCCGCGCGGCCTTCCTGAAGCAGTCCAGCGAGCTTGAATCGGGCTACAGCGACGCCAAGGACTACCTGACGACCCTCGACAGCCTGACCCGGCTCCTGAACGACCCAAGCATGAAGGCCTTCCTGAGCCAGCTCGACGACAAGCAGGAGCGGACCGTCGGCGACCTGATCGCTTTCATGAACTCCTTCAACCTCCGGTTCGGCCCGGCCGCCACGGAGCGGCAGATCCAGATCTACGAGCGCCTGGTCCCTGCCCTGGCCGCCGTGCGCGAATCCGCCGTCGCCACCCGAGCCGCCACAACCACCCCCGACGCCGACGGCTCCGGCCTCCGTTCCGCCGCCAGAAACGCCTTCCGAGGCATGAACTGGAGCGAACTCGACGCCCACGGCCGCGCTCGCTGAGCGTCGACGTCCTCTCCGATCCCACGAGCGCCGCGAGGCTCTCGTAGGATCGGGGTTCATGGCGATATCGGTGGCGCCGCCTCCTCGGCGACCATTGATTGAGTTGGCAGAGACGCATCGAAGAGGATACGGGGCGTCGATTCCGGGCCGCGCTTCAGGACGTCGAGAAACTCGTCCGTGTTGGCCACGCTCAGGTCCTCATAAGGCCTTCGGTGATAGGTCATAACGCTCACCCGACCCCCACTCAGATAACAGGAGACTCGCAGGCCGTAATGCAGGTCGGTGCAACCCTGCTCTTCCATCATCCGGCGGAGGGCGTCCTGGGTTGGAGGGTCGGTGAGCAAGGAAACGGCGGCGGCGAGGCCGGCGAACCCAGCCCCGACCCAGCTTTCCTCCAACACCATACGGACGACTTCGAACTCTTCACCCGATATGGGGTCGTCCATCGCCGCCTGGTCCAGCGAATGGAGATGCCAGGGGATAACGACGATCAGAGCCGAGAGGACGACGTAAACGAGCGACCCTGATCGATGGGCGACGCCCCTCCTCATACCGAAGCTCGAATTATGAAAGCGCATGGGGACCCCTCCTGACGCAGCGTTGCGTCGGCGTCTTTCCACCCGAACTCGGTTCGGATCAACACCTCACGAAGAGGGCTCTGAAGCCTCTATTGGGCGTTCAGAGCGGTCGTTCTCACGCGGAGGCTTAGTGCTAAGCAGATCAACCGCCTCATCACGGAAACGTCTTTGTTCGTCGTCGTCCAAGTTGATCCCGGCGAGCGCCATGTCGAAACAGCTTCGGGCTCTTGCCTCGTCGCCGCTCGGTTTCGTCTCAAAGGACAATGCGAAATCCGAGGCCAGCCAGCTTCAGTGGATCTTCCGGAATTCCGAATTTACGGCCATGCCCAGGCTGCTGGGGAGCCAGGCCTTGGTGTCGCGCCTATGTCGTTGAGCCATGGTAGGGACAAGGGAGTCGGTGACCCCAGCGCTATATCATTTCGAATCGCGCTGGCGTTCGCCCTTTCTGGCTTCGGCCCCTACTGAAGCTGCAAGACAGAAAGTCGGCAGGTCCCGGGTTGGTCGCCGCCTCGATCATGCGAGCTTGGGATTTCTCTCGAGGGGAGCGATCACAATTGTCGGTCGTGCACCACATTTCTAGATGAAGCCGCCTTTTGCGAGCAGCGTCGACGCGTCGCCGGAGATCGGGAGAGACGCGAGAAGATCGATGGAAAATCGACCAAACGAACCCAACGCGCGGGGACCGTGGCTAACTCTAATAGCCTTTCCAGCAAGCGACTTATGGAGTTCGCTCTCGCATCAGGAGCGCGCGGGCGAACCCAATCGAACCCGCCTTCAGGTCACTTGTCGTACAGGTCGTCGATGTTGAAGCCGGGGGGGATCTGGTTGACCTGAATCGAGTGGGAGTCGCCCGGGACGTAGCCGCGATCTTCGTTGACGATGGTGCTCTGAACATCCTCCGGGTCGTCGGGCTCGACGAGGCGGGTCGGGAGCGGAGGTGCGGTGGTCGGCTTGGGTGTGGTGGGCCGAGGTCCGGAGACGCTCGGGATTCTCACCGTCGGCGGGCCGGGCGGTTTGGGGGGAGCCGTTGAGGCGGGAGCGGACAACGGGGCCGGCGGCGAGGCGGCCTCGGGTGTGGAGGTGGGAGCAGGAGTGGGATGAGCGTCCTTGGACGATTCCGAGGGCGGCAGCGAGGGCTGGGTGCGGGCGATTGAGGACATCGGCTTGTGAGAGTCCGACAGCAGGTGGCCGCCGTCGAAGCGCTCGCCGATGTAGTGGCGACGGACCTCGGCATTGTTGAGGATCTGCTCGCGGTCGCCGTAAGCAAAGACGCGGCCTTCACGGATGACGTAGCAGCGGTCGGTGACTTCCAGGGTCTCGCGGAACTGGTGGTCGGTGAGGAGGATCCCGATGTGGAACGTGTCGACGAGGTCGCGGATCTGCTCCTGGATCTCGCCGACCGTCTTGGGGTCAATGCCCGCGAACGGCTCGTCGAGCATGATCAGCTTGGGGTCGGTGATCAGAGCGCGAGCGATCTCGGTACGACGACGCTCGCCGCCGGAGACCATGTGGGCCTTCGTGTGGCGGATCTTGTTCAGGCCGAACCGATCCATCAGGTCGTTCAGGCGGTCCTTCTTCTGCTTGCGGGACATGTCCCGCCGCGTCTCCAGGATCGCCATCAGGTTCTGCTCGACGGTCAACTGGCGGAAGACGCTGGAGTCCTGGGCCAGATATCCCATCCCCGCGCGGGCGCGGAGGTACATCGGCAGCCGGGTGACGTCGCGGCCGTCGAAGACGACGGAGCCCCCGTCGGCGTCGATCAGGCCGATCGTCATGCGGAAGCTCGTCGTCTTGCCCGCTCCGTTGGGGCCGAGAAGGCCGACGACCTCGCCCTGGTCGACGTCGAACTCGACGCCGTTGACCACCTGGCGACGGCCGTACCACTTCTCCAGGCCACGGACTTCCAGCAGGGCCATCGCTCGATCCTCCGTGATCGCGAGGGGTTGCGCTCGGGCTTTTCGCTTCGGCGGCCAATCCGCCCCGGGTCACCGAATCCAGCGCATCCGCTCGAAGTACGGGCGGAAGGGGATCCGGAAGTCGCGGTTGCTGGTCAGGTTGGGACCGAACGGAACGCCGTGGGGCCAGTAGACGTAGAACGCCTTGCCGGTGACCAGGCTGCGAGGAACCTCCCAGGACTTGCGATCGAAGACGTCCCAGGCCCGGTCGCTCGAATCCCAGCCGCGGCTGTCCTTGCTCCGAGGGCTGTTGTCCCCCATCATCATGAACCGATCCGAGCCCAGCTCGTACTCCTCCTTGCCCACCTTCGCCAGGTTCGGGAACCGGGCAGGGTCGGAGAGGAAATCGAACAGCTCGGAAGGTCGCCGGGGCTCCCGATCATCCCAGACCGAGGCGTAATCGGTATAACCCGGCGTCTGGGTATAGTAGATATCGCGTTTCAGGACAAGGTCGCTCGCCGTGACGATTGCGCCTCGGGCGGAGATAGCCGCCGGCGAGAGATCGGCCGAGGTGGGGACCGGGACCTCGTCCCCACGGTCGAACTCGGCACCCTGACCCCCGACGGCGCGACCGTCGATCAGCAGGGTCAGGCGGTCGTCGACGTTCCCGAACTCCAGCCGACGCTTCCCAGCCCCGATCATGGGCGTGTCGAACTCAGCCAAGGTCTCCTCGCCCCGGACGAAGCGGCCCTTCCCGGTGCCGACGTCGATTGCGGCGAAGTGTCGGACGCCCCCCTTGACCAGTTCCAGACGCACCTCTCCCTTCTCGGAGTGGACTTCCAGATCGGCCGCGAGGGTCAGGTCGCCGACCCAGTGCGGCTGAAGCCAGGCGTTTCGGGTGTCGCCCCGGGTCTGGGTCAGGTCGGAGTTCTCGGCGGGCAGGTTGGTGTTGTACGAGTAAAAGTCGGTAATCAGGGTCGCCCGGGGAGGATGGGTCGGAGTCCGATCGTTGAGGAGCGCCTCCCATTGTTCGGGCTCGGCGACCAGGTGGCGATATCGGAGGTCCGACCAGTCCTCCGTCGGCTTTTCGATCCTGTAGATACTCTTGCCCGGCTCGACAACCGCCCAGCCCTGTTCGGCCGGGCTCCAGCGTCGCCATTCGGCGCGGTCGCGCAGGGAACGGGCCTGATGGGCGTCTTCGTAGACGGCGATCTGCATGCTCCGGAGGTGGTCCATCGGCTTGCGCTGGAGCTTGAATTCGGAGCCGTCCGGGGGCTTGATGTAGATGTCGCCGTGATGGACGCGAATGGTCTCGCCGGGGAGGCCGATGAGCCGCTTGATGTAGCTGACCTCGGGCTCTTCGGGGTATCGGAAGACGACGACGTCGAACCGTTCCGGCGGCGAGGCCCCGGGAAGGAACGGCAGGTCGTAGGGGAACATCGAGACCAGGATCCGGTCCCCCTTGTAGCTGGGTTCGGCGTCGAGTCGGGTCGTCTGGTTGCGGCAGTTGACGCAAACCCCGGAGTAGACGGAGCGCAGCGGTCCGAAGCCCTCGATCTCCTCCGAAGCGTTCACGGCGAAGGTGAAGCCGCACTGGGGGCAAGTCACCTCCTTGTGCCGGCCCATGAGCGTGGGGGCCATCGAACCCGTTGGGATGACGAAAGCCTGGGCCTCGAAGCCCCGGACGAGGAGGGCGGCCACCGCGGCGACGACGAGGGCCTCAACGGTCTCCCGGAGGCTGTCGCTGGAGCGTTTGGCCGGCTGGGAGTCGAGGGTTCCCGGAGCCGGGCGAGCGGCGGTGGGGGCAGGGTTCGAGGCGGCGGTCCGTCCCATGTGATTCGGGTCTCGTGGGCGGTGGGTGGTGGGCTGTCCCAGCCGGCATTGGGTGCGGGAGGGGCCGTTAGTGAATGTAACGAATTCGCCGAGGATCCGGAATCCAATACAACGATCGGCC
This sequence comes from Paludisphaera rhizosphaerae, assembly GCF_011065895.1. Classification (NCBI taxonomy): domain Bacteria; kingdom Pseudomonadati; phylum Planctomycetota; class Planctomycetia; order Isosphaerales; family Isosphaeraceae; genus Paludisphaera; species Paludisphaera rhizosphaerae. The sequence continues at coordinate 237,392 of NZ_JAALCR010000001.1, forward strand.
GAAGACCTCAAGCGAGACGACCCGGCCGGGAAGATGCACGAGAAACGGCTTTCCCAGGAACAACTCGCGCCGGACGACCGGGCCCTGCGGCCAGAACCGCGAGTCGTTCGAGACCGGGCTGTTGTCGCCGAGGACGAAGTATTCCCCGTCCTTCAAAGGGTACGCCTCCAGGACGCCGTTCGGCCGCCGATTCGCGAGGTTCTGGGCGTTCGTGTAGTAGACGTCGCGATAGACCTTCAACTCCGGGACCAGCAGCGAGCCTCCCCGAACGCCCAGGGCGATCGGCGATTCGTCGTTCCAGGGGGAGTCGGTCGGGTCGTCGTAGTCGAGCGGCTCGAACAGGAGCGAGCCGTCGACGCTCGCCAGCAGACGGCCGTCAAAGATCGAGGCTTCCACGGTATGCGGGGCCTCGGAATGGGCCATCGGGTTGGACCTCACGAAGACCTTCTGCAAGGATCCATTGCGGGTCACCTCGACTGGTCCGTCGACCCCGACCGGAATCCGGACGACGAAGCGATCGCCCGCCGACCGAAGGCTCAGCGCGATCGATTGGACGCCCGGGCCAGGCTGCACGCGGGCTTCCAGGCCGACGTCATGAACGGGGTTGTCGGAGCGGCCGTCGGCTCCGTTGTAGCCGTAGTAGTCACGAATCGGGGCGTAACGCTCGAGCGAAGGGTCCCAGTTTCGATAGACGACCCAGTCGTCGGCGTCGGAGGTTCCACTCGCCGGGTCGTGACGGAAGCCCTCGGGCGTCCGGCTCCAGCCGGTGGCCTCGGGGCGGAGCGAGGCCCCTCTGCGATACGACCAGCGCGGGTAACGGTCGGAGTCGGCTGGGGAGTACCGGCTGTCGTGGACCAGGATCCGCATGGCGCGGACGTCTTCCAACCGCTTCTTCGCCGGCTCGCCGTCGATCCAGACGTCGCCGCGGACGATCCGAACCGACTCGCCCGGGAGGCCCACCACGCGTTTGACGTAAGCCTGCGAGGGGTCGCCGGGATAGTGGAAGACGGCGACCTCCCAGCGCTCCGGAGCGCGGAAGTCGTAGAGGAACTTCTGAACCAGCACCCGGTCGCCGTTGCAGGCCACGACGGGGAGATCGTCGAAGCCGGCGCGGCCGCAGTTGGGGCAGGCCGGCCGCGGCAGCGGCGACTCGTCGTCCAGCCCGACGTCGAAGACGAACTTGCAGTTAGGGCAAGTCAACTCGCGGTGGTGGCCCAGCAGCGTCGGGGCCATCGAGCCCGTGGGGACCACGTAGGCCTCGGCCGAGAAGGTTCGGAACAGCAGGACGCCGACGCAAAGCGCCACCAGCAGCTCCACCGTCTGGCGCAGAACGCCCGGAGCCGACGCGTCGTCGACTTCGGGCGAGACTGGGCTGATGGTGGGCGTGTCGTCCATGCAGGCTCGTCCGCTTCGGAAAGGGGGGACCGACTCGGCGGCGACGCCGGAGGGGGGTCAATCCTCGCTGTCGTCGAGGACCGAGAGGAAGGCCTCCTGGGAGATCTCCACGTTCCCCACCTGCTTCATACGCTTCTTGCCTTCTTTTTGCTTTTCGAGGAGCTTCCGTTTCCGCGAAATGTCGCCGCCGTAGCACTTGGCGGTGACGTTCTTCCGCAGAGCGGAGATCGTCTCGCGGGCGACCACCCGACTTCCGATGGCGGCCTGGATGGCGACCTCGAACTGGTGCCGGTCGATCTCACCCCGGAGCTTCTTGACCAGCTTGCGGCCGCGGCGGTCGGCGTGGGCGCGGTGGACGACGATCGAGAGTGCGTCGACCTTCTGGCCGGCCACCAGGATGTCGAGCCGACAGAGGTCGTCGGCCCGGAATCCCATCAGCTCGTAGTCCATCGTGCCGTAGCCGCGAGTGGCGCTTTTGAGCTTGTCGTAGAGGTCGTAGATCATCTCGGCCATCGGCAGTTCGTACGTCAAGATGGCGCGGGAGGACGAGAGGTACTCGGTCTTGATGTAGGTCCCGCGGCGATCCTCGCAGAGCTGCATGATCGCGCCGATGTTTTCGGTCGGCAGGATGAAATTGATCTTGGCGATGGGCTCGCGGAACTCCTCGATGTCGCCCGGATCGGGAATGCGGGTCGGGTTCGAGATGTGGAGCGTCACGCCCTTCTTGGTCAGGATCTCATAGGTGACGTTCGGGGCCGTTTGGACGAGGGCGAGGTTGCTCTCTCGTTCGAGCCGCTGCTGGACGATCTCCATGTGGAGCATGCCCAGGAAGCCGCAGCGGAAGCCGAACCCCAGCGCGTCGGAAGTCTCCGGCTCGAAGGTGAAACTGCAATCGTTGAGCGCGAGCTTCTGGAGGGCCGTGCGCAGGTCGTCGAACTGATTGTGCGAGGCCGGGAAAAGGCCGCAGAAGACGACCTGGACGGGCTCTTCATAGCCCGGGAGGGCCTCGGCCGCCGGGTGGGGGACCTGGGTGATTGTGTCGCCGATGCGGACGTCCGAGAGCTGCTTGATGTTGGCGACGACGTAGCCGACCTGGCCGACGCCCAAATCCTGACAGGCGACCTCGCGAGGTCGGAACCGGCCCAGACCGATGACGTCGTGATCGGTTCCGCCAGCCATAAGCCGGATCTTCTGGCCGACCTTCAAAACGCCGTCGACGACGCGGACGTAGACGACGACGCCCTGATAGTCGTCGAACTTCGAGTCGAAGATGAGGGCTCGCAGGGGCTTGGTTGGATCGCCGGAAGGGGGCGGGACGCGTTCGATGATCGCCTTGAAGAGATCGGTGACGCCCACGCCGGTCTTGCCGCTGACGGCGAGAACCTCGCTCGGATCGATTCCGAGCGTGGTCATGATCTCTTCCTTGATCTCATCGGGCCGAGCCGCCTGCATGTCGATCTTGTTGAGCGCCGGAACGATGGCGAGGTCGCTGGCGACTGCAAGGTAGGCGTTGGCGACGGTCTGCGCCTGGACGCCCTGGGTGGAGTCGACGAGGAGGATGGCGCCCTCGCAGGCGGCGAGCGAGCGGGAGACCTCGTAGTGGAAGTCGACGTGACCCGGGGTGTCGATCAGGTTCAGCTCGTACGTCTGCCCTTCAAGGACGTAGTTGATCGCGACCGCGCGGGCCTTGATGGTGATGCCCCGTTCGCGCTCCAGGTCCATGTCGTCCAGGAGCTGCTCGCGGAATTCGCGCTGGCTGATCGCCCCGGACTGGAGCAGGATCTGGTCGGCCAGAGTGCTCTTGCCGTGGTCGATGTGGGCGACGATGGAGAAATTACGGATGTACTTGGGGTCGAAGGCCATAAATCAGGTCCGATGACATGGATCGGTCGTCCCGAACGCGATGTGCGTCGGTCCTCGACGTCCAGGCGGCGCGGTCGTGGGAGGGCGTTGGAAGCTCCGCGCCGCGGTGCGCGGGGGGCTGGGCCGGGCCCGTCCACGGCGGCGGCGATTGTTCCGGTAGTGGGCCCACCCGTTAAAGATTATATTGGATGGAAGTCGTCACGAGAAGCCGGCTTGTCCCGGGCTCGGCGGCGTCGCTCAGTTCCGCCCCCGCCGCGCCCGACTGCTTCTCGTCAAGGGCCCGGCGCCTGGGGCCTCGTTTCAGCAGGTGCGGTCATGAAATGCGTCTCGGCCCTGTCCACGGCTCGAAGCGCCAGCACGGCGTTTCACCAGATCCTTGAGCGTCTGGCCGCCGAGCCGGGAGCCGACGACGAGCCGGCCGACTTCACCCTCATCTTCAGCTCACGACATCATGCACCCGTTCTGGGAAAGCTGTCGCAGGCGTTTCTGGAGCAGGATCGGACCAAGCACGTCCTCGGTTGCACGGGTGAGGCGATCGTTGGGGACGACCTAGAAGTCGAGAACAAGCCTGCCCTGGCGATCTGGTCGCTCTGGCACCCATCCATCGAGATTCAGCCCGTTCGCTTCGATCCCGGCGGGGGGCCGTTGCGGCAGGCGATGGGGGCCCTCGAAAAACCGGCCGAGTCGACGTTGATCCTGCTGGCCGACCCCTTCTCGTTCGGCATCGGCGACTGCCTCAAGGTGGCGAACGACGGCTTTCCCGGACTTCGGATCATCGGCGGAATGGCCTCCGGAGCCGCCGAGCCGGGAGGAAACCGCCTCCTCCTCGACGGCGAGGCTTTCACCGACGGCGCGGTGGCGCTCCGGCTCTCAGGGCCTGTCGGCGTTCGGACCGTCGTCAGCCAGGGGTGTCGGCCGATCGGTCGCACGATGCTTGTCACCAAGGCCGAGCAGAACATCATCCGCGAACTGGGCCGTCGACCAGCCTTGGAGGCCCTTCGCGAGGTCTTTACCGACCTTCCCGAGGAGGACGTGGAGAAGGTTCAGGAGGGGCTCCACATCGGCCGGGTCATCAACGAATACCAGGAGTCGTTTCACCGGGGGGACTTCCTGGTCCGCAACGTCGTCGGGGCCGACGAATCCGGGTCGATCCAGATCAGCGACCTGATCCGCGTCGGCCAGACGATCCAGTTCCACGTCCGCGACGCCGAGACGGCCGACGAGGACCTGCGCGAAAGCCTCCTCATGCGCCCCAAACGCGATCCAGGGGGGATGGAACCCGTCGGCGCCCTGCTCTTCTCGTGCAACGGCCGTGGCACGCGATTCTTCAAGACGCCCAACCACGACGTCTCGACCATCCATGAGGTCCTCGGTCCGATCCCAGTCGCCGGCTTCTTCGCGATGGGAGAGTTCGGCCCGATCGGCGGTCAGAACTTCGTCCACGGCTTCACGGCGAGCGTTGCGGTCTTCGAGCGGCCTTCGATCTGAGGTCCGCCGCGGCACTTGCCCCCCCAGGCTGATTTTGACATGATCGACCGGCCGTAACGGGAGCGGCAGCTCCGTCACCGGCGCGGAATTTCGGAAGCAATGGTCCCACGAGCTGGCAAGAGTCAGGAGAGCGTTTCATGGCGAGCCCGAAAGTCGAGGCTCCGGCGGGCGGCGAGAAGATCACCATCAAGGACGGCAGGCTGACCGTCCCCGACCGACCGATCATCCCGTTCATCGAGGGCGACGGCACTGGCCCCGACATCTGGCGAGCCAGCGTCCGCGTTCTGGACGCGGCCGTTGAGAAGGCGTACGGCGGCAAGAAGAAGATCGCCTGGGCCGAGGTCTACGCCGGCGGCAAGTCGCACTCGCTGTTCAACACCTGGCTCCCGGACGAGACGGTCGACGCCTTCCGCGAGTACCTCGTCGGCATCAAGGGCCCGCTCACGACGCCCGTCGGCGGCGGTATCCGCTCGCTAAACGTGGCGCTCCGGCAGTTACTGGACCTCTACGTCTGCCTCCGCCCGGTGCGGTGGTTCAAGGGCGTCCCTTCGCCCGTGAAGCACCCCGAGAAGGTGGACATGGTCATCTTCCGGGAGAACACCGAGGACGTCTACTCGGGCGTTGAGTTCGAGGCCGGCACCCCTGAGGTCAAGAAACTCCTCGAGTTCATCAAGACCGAGTTCCCCGCCTCCTACAAGAAGATCCGCTTCCCCGAAACCTCGGGCGTCGGCATCAAGCCGGTCTCCCTTGAGGGGAGCGAGCGGCTCATCCGGTCGGCCATCGAATACGCGATCGCCACCGGCCGGAAGAGCGTGACGCTCGTCCACAAGGGGAACATCATGAAGTTCACCGAGGGCGCGTTCCGCAACTACGGCTACGCCCTTGCCGAGCGTGAGTTCGCCGACAAGACGTACACCTGGGATCAGTGGGAGAAGACCAAGGCCGACAAGGGCGAGGAAGCCGCCAACGCGGAGCAGAAGGCCGCTCTGGCCGCCGGCAAGGTCCTCATCAAGGACGCCATCGCGGACATCGTCCTCCAGCAGGTCCTCACCCGGCCGACCGACTTCGACGTCATCGCCACGATGAACCTCAACGGCGATTACCTGTCGGACGCCCTGGCCGCGCAGGTCGGCGGCATCGGCATCGCGCCGGGCGGCAACATCAACTACGCCACCGGCCACGCCGTCTTCGAGGCCACCCACGGCACCGCTCCCAAGTACGCCGACCTCGACCAGGTGAACCCTGGCTCGGTCGTCCTTTCGGGCGAGATGATGCTCCGCTACATGGGCTGGACCGAGGCCGCCGACCTCATCATCAAGGGGATGGACGGCGCGATCGACCAGAAGACCGTCACCTACGACTTCGCCCGCCTCATGGAAGGTGCGAAGCAGGTCAAGTGCAGCGAGTTCGCCACGGCGGTCATCTCCAAGATGTGAGCCGACGGGCTTCGGCCGAGGACGTCGTCGTCGACGTCCTCGGCAATCCCCGACCCCGAGGGCGTCTATGCGCGTGACCCTGGTCACGGAAACCTTCCCTCCCCAGGTCAACGGCGTTTCACGCACCCTGGGAGAGTTGGCGCGCAGGCTCGGCGAGGGCGGCGACGCCGTGCAGGTCGTCTACCCCGATTACGGCGACCGTCCCAATCGACCCGACGCCTATCGCGTGGGTTCCTTCCAACTCCCGTTCTACCGGGAGATCCACGTCCCCCTGCCCCCCTTCAGTCGAGTCCATAAGGCGATCGACGCCTTCCGCCCCGACGTGATCCATGTCGCCACCGAGGCCTTCCTCGGCTTCAGCGCGCTGCGCCACGCCTCCCGGCGATCGATCCCCATCGTCTCCAGCTTCCATACCAACTTCGATCAATACAGCAGCCACTACGGCGTCGGCTGGGCGCGTTCGACGATCTGGCGCTACCTCCGGTGGTTCCACAACCGGACGAAGCAGACGTACGTCCCGTCGCGGACGACGATCGACCTCCTTGAAGGCCGGGGCTTCGAGCGACTCGTCCTCTGGCCTCGGGGCGTTCACTCCTCGTTCTTCCGGCCCGACCGACCGGGCCGCGATCGAATCCGGGCCGAGTTCGGCTGGGCGCCGGAGGACGTTGTGGTGAGCTACGTGAGCCGGATCGCCCCCGAGAAGAACGTCGACTTCCTGGCCGACGCTCTGGCGATCGTCGCCGAGCGCCGGCCGCAGGTACGCATCCTGTTCGTGGGCGATGGCCCGTCTCGCGAGGCGCTGGAGACTCGGATGGGGGGCGCGGTGAAATTCGCCGGCTACCGGACCGGGGACGACCTGGCCGACCACTACGCGGCGGGCGACGTCTTCGCCTTCACTAGCACCACGGAGACTTTCGGCAACGTCGTCCTGGAAGCGATGGCTTCGGGCATGCCGGTCGTCGCCCTTCGAGCCGGGGGCGTCGGCGAGATCGTCCGCGATGAGGAGACGGGGATCTTGCTCGACCCCGACGCCCCGCCGGACGCCTTCGCCCGTGCCTTGATTCGCCTGGCCGATCGCAACGAGGTGCGTCGCCGCATGGCCGAGGCCGCCCGCGCTTACGCTGAATCGCAGAGCTGGGACGCCATTATGGACGGCCTTCGCGACCATTACGCCCAGGTCATCGCGGAGGCCCGCTCGACCCGCGAGACCTCGGCTACGGCGTCCTGAGCGGGCCGGCGGTTCTGGAGCCGTCGAAGTTCTCGAAGGCCGCATAGCGATCTTTTGCGACCCACAAGCCCAGGTAACCGCCATCCGGGGGTGTCGGGATGAGCCGCGAGGGGAGGTAATCCTCGTTCAGCAAGGCCTTCAGCGCCGGGAACGGGGGATAACCAACGAAGATCAACGGCGGACGTTTCGCGCGCAGGTCGTCCATGATCTCGGCGATCCTCGGCGTGATGATGGGGTGGGGCTTGTCGGCGAAGTCGCGCAGCAGGTTGTCCGTGAACAGGTGCCGGCTCGCACCGTCGAGATTGCCGTAGAAGAAGAGCGGGCTTTGCCAACCCCAGACGAACAGTTGCGGATTCTCGAAGACCTCCTTGCGCCGGCCGAGCTCCTTCCCCAACGTCCGGAGCGCGACCCACTGGCCGCCCCCCTTGTAGCGGACCGTGAGGTCCTGCGGAGGACACATCAGGTAGTCCCGGACCTGGAGGAAGGTCGTTCCCAGAGTTGCGGCGACGACCAACAGCAGGCCGGCGAGGTCGATCGGCCTGAACTTCGTCCGCAAGGCCGCCAGGCAGTCAGCCGCCGTGACGGCCGCGGCAAGGGCAACGCCCGCGATGGGGAGGAGATAATAATGGGCCCAGTACATCCCGGGTAGCACCACCTCCGCCAGCGTCGCAGCCGTCCAACCGGCGGCGATCCGACGCGTCGGCGTGGTCGTCGGCGCGAAGGCGATGTGCATGAGGCACGCCGGTAGAATCGCCCACAACGGCCAGCTTCCCCGAGCCCACCAGACCAGATAGTTGGTCGTTCCGAAAGGCCAGGGAAGTCGGCCCTCCGGATCAGCATTGCCGGTGAACCAGCGAATCCATCCCGACGGAGCACCCTTCTCCGGAGCAAGGTCGGTCGCCATCGCCCGGCCGAATCGGAAGATGTCGTCGTAGGCGGAGACGCCTGCTCCCTGCACGACCAGGATCAACGCTGCGACCCCGAGCGTCAGCGCCAGCCCGAGGCTCAGACCACCGATAGCCTTCAGGCCCTCCTTCGATCGCCGCAGCGCCAGGGCGACGACGTAAACGCCGAGCGGCAGGATCGCGATCTGCTTCACCAGCGTTGCCGCTCCGAGCGCCGCGCCCGCGAGGACGAAGATCCAGACCTTCCCCCGGTCCCAGCCCGCGACCATCAGCGCGAGCGAAGCGACCGAGAAGAAGTTCATGAAGTGCTCCATGTTCGACCCGTTGCCGTACAGGTATGGATCCGCGCTCAGGATCGCGAACAGGAACGCCGCCAGCGTCGCTGCGAACGCCCCCGACAGCCGCAACCCGAGCCACCAGACGAGGGCGATCGTCCCCAGGACGTAGGGGATCGGCAGCAGGCGGATGGCCGTCTCGGTGTAACCGAAAACCGCGATCGCCGCGGCGTAGAGCCAGTATCCCAGCGGCGGCTTGTTCTCGGTCAGGTCGCGATAGAGAACATCCCCGGCGAGGATCCGCCGCCCCATGTGGGCGTAGATCGCCTCGTCGCAGTCGAGCGGCTCCGACGGCCCCGTCGCCGCCGGCCAGAGGCGCAGGCCGGTGGCCTCGGCGATCGTCGGCGCGAAGGTGTGGGCGCGCCACCAGACGTCAAAGGCCAGCACGACCAGCAGAATGAGGAGCGACTTACGCATCGTGCGACGTCCCTTAGCGGAGCCGGTAGAGGCGGACGGGGTAGAGCTGCCGGGGAGACGACCGGAACAACTCCTTGTTCTGCGTCAGCCCCACCGACGTTCGCACGCCTTCCAGATACGGTCCCCAGGATTCCGGGTCGACATGTTCGGGAGGCTCGAACGAGCCCCACAGGATGTGGGTCACGCCATACTGGCGGGCGACTTCCTCGATCCGCGCCGCACTGTAGTTCCGGGGCATGAGGACCGTAGGACGGTCCGCGGCCACGCGCATTTCCCAGGGGAACCACGTCATGATCCGAGCGTCGGGCGGGACGGCGTCGGGGTGCTCCTTGATCCAGTCGGCCGTTTCGCGGAGGGCCGTCCAGTGGAGTTGGAAGGGCTTCTGGAACCACGAGGCATCGTAGGCCCAGGTCGGGTCCGCCCAGAGGAGCGCGACGTATGTCGCCGCCAGCCAGCCGAAGGCGCGGCGGTCGACGTTCAGCCGATCGAGCCACGCGAGCACTCCGGCCGCGGCCGTGGGGATCATGACCAGGTAGACCGGCAGATAGTATCGGCCAAGCTGCGCCACCTGGGTCACGTCGGCGATGCTCTTCACGGTCGCCGCGACGAACACGAGGAAGATCGTCGCCGAGAGCCAGTCCACGTCGCGTCCCGGTTCGTTCCGCCCGTTCCGCAACCGTGACAAGTAGCCCGCGGCGAGCGGCAGGCCGACGATCATCGTCGAGTAGACGGCGATGATGATCAGCGACTTGATCTTCACGCGGACGATCTCGGGAGCGTTCGCCGCTGTGTAGAACTGCTCGGGCCGGGTATTCCCCTGCTCGTAGTGGTGGACGGTCCACGAGAAGTTGTATTCAAACAGGTTCGTGTACGAGTAGAACGGCCGGCCGTACTCCTTGTACGTCGCCCATCCCCAGGGGGCGATCACCAGCAGGGTGATCCCGACCCAGAGTGCGATCAGCAGCGGCCGCCGCCTCAGATTCACGAGCGCATTCAATCCCGAGGCCGCCGCCAACGCCAAACCGGTATTCCGCGCCAGGATCGCCAGCCCGCCGCAAAGCCCCGCGACGAGGGTCCACCCTAACGCCGATTTTGCCCGGGCGCTGTTCCAGACCTCGGTGATCGTCCAGACGGCCAGGATCGCCGTGAGGGCGACGAGGCTCTCGCGCAGGACGAACCCGGCGTAGATCGCATGAACCGGCAAAATCGCCAGCACGCCGATCGACGCCAGCGCGATCCTTGGCCCGAACCGCCGCCGCGCCAGGCCGTAAAGGGCCGGGAAGGCGAGCAGGTTGATGACGAAGCTCGTGGCTTTGCCCACCGCCACGGTCGCGTCGAACGACTCGCCGGGGACGACGCCGACCAGCCGGTAAACGGCCGCCCGAACGTAGGCGTCGAGCGGCGTGGCCCAGTCGTCGAGGACCCCCTCGTTCGAGCGGATGCGGGGATAATCGTTGAAGAAGCTTTCGACGTAATGCTTGACCGGCCCCTCGCCCCGATAGACCGACCGGGCGACCTCCAGGTAGTGGCTGCTGTCGCCGGGAACCAACGGCACGTTGCCGCCGCAGATCCAGGCCGCGGCGCGGATCGCGTAGCCTAGCCAGAAGATCGCCAGCGCCAGCCTGGCCTCGCGGCCGAGCCTCGGCGAGACGATCAAGCCGACCGCCCCCGTCAGCAGCCCGATCGTCAGGTGCCAGCGGAGCAGGACAAGCTGCGACGGCCTCCGGATCCGGGCGAGCATCGGGACTTCGTAAAACTGGTGGGCGATGAAGTCGAAGGCGTAATCGAGCCAGCCGAACGACCAGTCCGCCCAGCCAGCGACGACAACCAGGGCGATCAGGCCGACGCCCGCCGCGACCCTTCGCGAGGATGAACCGTCCATCAGGGCCGGGCCGCCTTCAACATGGCCTCGCGACGGGCGCGGAACTCGCTGTCGGCCTTCCACTCAGGCCAACGATCGCCGTCGGCCACCCGCACTCCGACCTCCAGGATGAGCCTCGCATCCTCGACCGCGCCGGATAGATCCCAATCGGGTTTCACCTGGTCGCTGGGCTTGTGGTAGTCGTTCTTGGTGTACTCGTCCTGCTTGCGCTGGCCGTAGTCAGCGTCCTTGCCGATGTAGTCGCGCCCGCCCTCGGGGTCGAGCGCCGGCACGCCCTTCTTGGCGAACTCGAAGTGGTCGGAGCGGTAGTAGGCCCCCTTCTCCGGCTCGGCGTCGGGCTTGATCACCCGTCCGTACTGGCCGGCCACCTCCACGAGCAGGTCGTCCAGGTTCGACTGCCCCATGCCGATGCTGATGAAATCGCGGGTGCGGCCCCAGGCGTTGATGCCGTCGATGTTGATGTTGGCCAGCGTCTTCTCCAGCGGATAGAGCGGGTGGCTGGCGTAGTACTTCGAACCCAGCAAACCCTTCTCCTCGGCTGTGACGAACAGGAAGAGGCTGGATCGCTTCGGAGGGGGCGAGAGCTTCGTCAGGCCTTCGGCGATCACCAGCACGGTCGCCGTGCCGGATGCGTTGTCGATCGCCCCGTTGTAGATGCCGTCCCCCTCGGCCTTGGCGTCGCGGCCGAGGTGGTCCCAGTGGGCGGTGTAGACGACGTACTCGTCCTTCTGCGTTGGGTCGGAGCCTTCGAGCTTGGCGATAAGATTCCGCGATTGGACCTTCCGCAGGGTTGTCTTGATCGAGAACTCGGACTTGGCGTGGAGCGGAACCGGTTGGAACGATCGATCAAGGGCGGCCTTCTTGAGCGTCGCGAGATCCTGGCCGCAGGCCTTCATGAGCTTCTCGGCGGTGGAAAGATCGATCCAGCCCTCGACGGCCGGTCGCACGGGCGTCCCCTCCTGGGGCGGCTCGTCGATGCCGAAGTTCTCGCGGCTCCAACTTCCCTGGACGACGGCGAACGGATAGCCGGCGGGGCCTTCTTCGTGGATCAGGATGGCGGCGGCGGCGCCTTTTTCGGCGGCGATCTCGTACTTGTAGGTCCAGCGGCCGTAATAGGTCATGGCCCTCCCCTTGAACATCGAGGGGTCGAGGACCTTGGGGTCGGCCGGATCGGGGATCGCCGGATCGTTCACCAGCATGATGAGCGTTTTGCCGCGGACGTCCACTCCCTTGAAGTCGTCCCAGCCGTACTCAGGGGCGACGACTCCGTAGCCGACGAAAACGGCCTCCGAGTTCTTCACCGAGACCTCGGGAGCGAGCCGCCGCGAGACGGCGACGAGGTTCTTGGGGAATTCCAGGGCGATCTCGCCGTCGGGCGCGTCGACGTGAAAAGCCCCGCGAACCTCGGTCGCCTGAAAGCCGACGAGCGGCACGGGTTGCTCGTAGCTCCCGTTCGGGTTGCCGGGCTTCAGCCCCATCGCCTTGAACCGATCGACGAGATACGCGGCGGTCTTCTCCTCGCCTGGCGTCCCCGGCCCGCGGCCCTCGAATTCGTCGGAGGAGAGCGTCCGGATGTGCCCCAGGATGCCGTCCGCGTCGATCGCCTCCAACGCCGGTTTCAGTCGATCGTCGGCCGGAGCCCCGACCCCGATCAGGCACCCCAGCGCGACCGCCCCCGCGAGGGCTCCTCCGACGTGGAATCTCATCGCCATCGCTCCTCGCCCGACCATCGTCCACTCGCAGGCGCCGTCGTCGCCGCGTTGAAAAGGACCATGATACGAAGCGAACGGCCGGGAGGCGAGGAGCCGCCCGTCAGGTGAACAGCGTTTCGAGAGCACGCGCTAGCACCCGAGGATCGAGCCAGCCGTGGTAGAGCGCAGGGGGCTCCTTCTCCAGGCCGAGGAGGCCGTACACGGCCGTCATCGCCGCTCGAACGGAGTATTCGACCGTGAACACCGTATCCTCGGGCAACTCGCAGAACTGTCCGATGAACGCCAGGTTGACCGAACCCTCGGGAACGACCCGGGGACGGTCGCCCGCCTCGCGCACGAGGAACTGGCTGGTGATGTACGGCATCTTGCAGGGAATGCAGGTGCAGGTCTCCAGGATCCTCGGCAGATGGTCGGCGATGCCCAGATGGGTGCAAAGTTCGGTCAAGATGTCGGCCCCCGTGGAGTCGGACATCGTCCTGGAGACGTGATCGCCCGGTTTGTCCGTGAAGAGGCCGTATCCCCAGAAGACCTGGACGTCCTCCGGCTGGTTGCGGAAATGCGGTTGATAGGCCACGACGATCGACATCAGCCAGGACGAATCCTTGATCGTCACGAGCGCACCGGTCCCCGGCGCGTTGCCGGTGAAGTCCTCCAGCAGGCGGAACATCAGCGGGTCGCGGCAAGTGACGGTGAACGACTCCCAGAACGATTCATCGACGTGGTCGTCGAACACGGAAGGATTGCCGAAGTCGTCTCGACCGCGGGCGAGATTCTCCCACAAGGTCCAGTCGACGGGCTTGCGACGGTCAAGTTCGGGAACGGCGTGCTGCGAGCCCAGGGTGGACGCCGCGGTCATCGAACCGTTCGTCACGATGACGAGGTCGTGCTCGGAAACCGGGATCTCGCGAGTCGCTCCGGACTCGACGAGGTGGATCCGCTCGACGATCGTCCCGCCCTCCGCTTCGCGGAACCCGAGATTCGTGACCTGGGTCTGGGGGTGGAACTGAACGCCCTGCGACTTTAACCAGGCCGCGATCGGCAAGACGACGGAGTCGTACTGGTTGTAAGGCGAGCGGTCAACGCCTGCCAGGGTGTTGATCCTCGGGAATTCGTGGACGAACCGGTAGAGGTAACGGCGGAATTCGACGGCCGAATGCCACGGCTGGAAGCCGAACATCGTCGCCCACATCAACCAGAACTCCTCCTGGAAGAACTCCGGCTCAAAGCAGTCGCTGATCCGTTGTCTCCCAAGGTCGGCCTCGCTGGCGAGAACGACCTTGATCAGGTCGAGCCGATCCTTCATGCGGAAGCCCATCGACGACACGTCGAGCACCTTGCCGCCAGCGACCAACCGAGCGTTGGCGTGAGTCTTCACACGCTCGTTGAACTCGATGAAGTCGTCCCGGACGGTCTTCGATGGGTCGTCGATCGAGGGGATGTGAGACAGCAGGTCGTAGGTGCAGACGTACGAGAAGTTGAACATCCGCCCGCCGCGAAGGACGTAACCTCGATCTCGATCGCCGCCGCCGTCGAGACTGCCGCCAAGGACGTCAAGCTCCTCGTAGACGTGAACGTCCCGGCCGGCGAAGCCCTCGCGGATCAGATAGACCGCAGCCGAGAGCGATGCGATTCCGCCGCCGACCAGGTGAGCCGTGGAGCTCTCACGCATCATGGCAATTCCTCGCTCAATTCTGAATAAGCAGAATTTCTAAGCGGTTTGGACGAGCCGGCGGAGTCGGTCGCTTCATCTGGCAATCCGTGGTGTGTTGTTTTGAATCAACACGTGAAGAAACTGGCGACAACAGCCGCTTTCTCGTCGTGGTTTGATGATTATAGTGACGGTGCCAGTGGACGTTTTCGCGGCCCGCCATTGGGGCTAGGCCGCGGCCGTTGACGCTCGCCCATCGAGAATCAAGTTGTGAACACTATTTACGCTCCGATCGCACGCGTCGCGGGGGGAGGGAATGTGAACCACCGGATCAAAGAGCTGATGCATCGCATGGGGCTCTATCCGGTCGCTCGAGGGATCTATCGAGCGATTTCATCCGATCATCGACGGGATCGGAAGCTTCGAAGACTTTTCTTCGCTCAATTCTTGAAGCCCGGCGACCTGTGCTTCGACATTGGAGCGAATCTTGGCCAGTCGATTGAAGCCTTCCGGGCGTCCGGGGCGCGAGTCGTGGCGCTGGAAGCCAATGCACTCTGCCTCCCCACGCTCGCCTATTCGTTCGGTCGCGACCCGGAGGTCCTGGTCGTGAACAAGGCGGTCGGATCGACGTCGGGGACGGCGCGACTGCATTTCCATCAGACCGCATCCACGGCCTCGATCCGCGACGATTGGAACGACACGGACGACAACGTCGTCGAGGTGGAGATGATCACGCTCGAGCAGCTGTTCGCCCAGCACGGCGTCCCCCGGCTGCTGAAGGTGGATGTGGAGGGCTTTGAGGAGCAAGTCTTCGCCGGCCTCGCTCGACCCGTTCCGATCATCTATTTCGAGATGCACGGCCGAGAGTTCGATGCCGTGATCCGCATCCTGGCTCGACTCGAATCCGTGGGGAAAATCGAGAGCGTCAACGCGGTGAGTGAGGACCACGGCCAATGGCTCCTCGACCGTTGGGTCTCGCCGGCTGAATTCGCGACCGCTTTGAATCCCCTCCCGAAGCTGGCCAACGTCGTGGTCCGGATGGACGGATCGGCTTCCTGCCACGTTTGAACCGTCGATCGCTACGCGTTGGACTGCTCGAGGAACGTCAACAGATTTGCGACGACGGCCGTCGCCAGGCAGAGCGAGCCGTAGAAAATGCGGAAGGCCCATGCGCCGGGGGCGTCGACGGGGTGAACCGATCCCAGGGCGAAGAAGAGCACGCCGAGGGCCAGGACCACCACCGCCCCGGCTCGGTAGGTCCGATACTCGTCATTTTCTGGCGGCGCCAGCAGGGCGCTGAGGGGGAGGATGGCGGCGATCAGCAGGACGTAGGCGAGCATCGTTCCCATCGTCGGACTCCTGTTCGCTTCTGATTGGAGGCTCTGTCTGCCCAGTTATGGACGTCTGAGCCTGTCGCGTGCCACGAATTCTGAGTGAAGGGCCCGGGGCGGCCGGACTCGGACTGGCGTTGACCGTCCGCGACCTGGGATTACACTCGCGGACGACCGCGCAAACCGACTGTTTGGGTCATCACAGGGAGAGGGCGGGACTCATGGAAGAGGGACCCGAGGCCGGCGACGGCCGTCCACGATGGGCGTCCTGGCGATACGTTCTCCTCATCCTGGGCTTCTACCTGACCTTCAAGGGCTACCATAGCCTCGACGGCGACCAGGCTCATCGTTTGCCCTTGCTGCTGAACAGTTTAGATCCGCGAGTCTTCGCCGACGACCCGTTCGTCAGAGCCTTCGACGAGTTCAACCCGCATCGAGGTTCGATCCAACTTCTGGGGGCGTTCGCTCGGATCGTCGGCCTGCCGACGACCCTGGCCGTCTTCTTCGCCCTGACGTTCGCGCTGACGGTTCGCGGAGTCCACCGGCTGGCCGAGGTCTTCTGGCCGGGGCGGAACGCAGGCTGGGTCGCCGTTTTCTTCTTCCTGGCGGCCAAGGCGGGCAATATCGGGACGAACCACCTGTTCGAGGCGATGCTGCTGGATCGCCTGATGGCCCTGGCTCTGGGTTGGATCGCGACGGCGGCGATCATTGAGGACCCTC
Source organism: Paludisphaera rhizosphaerae (assembly GCF_011065895.1). Classification (NCBI taxonomy): domain Bacteria; kingdom Pseudomonadati; phylum Planctomycetota; class Planctomycetia; order Isosphaerales; family Isosphaeraceae; genus Paludisphaera; species Paludisphaera rhizosphaerae. The sequence goes on from NZ_JAALCR010000001.1 coordinate 253,752, forward strand.
GGCGGGGGTGGTGGGTTTCGGCCCTGGCGCTGAGCGGTGCGGCATGGGTCCATCCATCGCTTGGGTTGCAGCTTGCACTCGTGTTCTCGGGGGCCTGGTTCGCCTGGGCCTTGTTGCCCCAGGAAACGGGCGTGCGATGGCCCCTGACGATCCGTGCAATTGCGACGATGGCTCTGGCCATAGCGCCGGGGTTGGTCGACAACCTCGCCCCTTTCGGCGACCTGAGCGAGGGGCTTGCGCCCGAGACTTACCGACTTCTGACGGCCGAGTTGCAGAGCCCTCAGCACATGCTGCCTCACCTCTGGCGAGAGCCGCAGTGGTTGGCGGCGGGGGCGTACCTGGTCCTGGCTTCTCTGGCGCTGGCCGGTAGCAGGCGAGAGGCGAAAGAACCGCCGGCCGCTTGCCAGGCCCCGCGGTGGCGACTGTCGTTGCTGCTGCTGGCGGTTCTCGTCTGGCTTGGCGCTTCATGGTTCCTGGTCGAGGTGGTTGAACACCTTGGAGCAACGGTCTTCCAGCCGTTTCGGATCGCCACTTTGGGTCGCGGCGTCTGTCTCGTCCTGGCCAGCGGTCACGTCGTCGCGCTTTGGGGTCGCGGCGGATTGATCGACCGCATGCGGGCTGCGAGCATTCTGGCCGGCTGCATGAGCGACTGGCTCTTCGCTGTGACCGCCGCGATCGAGGTTGTCATGACCCTGGCCGATCATGCGGGCGAGCGGATTCGCACGACGGCGTTCGTCGGCCTGCTGCTCTGGGCGGGGCTTTTCCTCGCCCGACACGATACCGAGGGGGGGCATCGCACTCTGGCGGCGGCCGTCGGCGTCGGACTCGTCGCCAGCCTGACGTCCCGCGTTCCGATCGCCTGGACGTCTCGCCGCCTCCGTCTAGCGTACGCAGCCGCCTGGACTCTGCCTCTTGCGGCGATCGCTGTAGGGACGCTTCCCGAGGGGTCTTCGCTCGCGGAGTCGAAGGCGGTTCGCGAGCTGCTGGCGCGGTGTCGGTTCGCTCCGCGGCCCATCAACGACGTCGAGCGGCTGGCGGTATGGTGCCGTGAGCACACTCCGGAGTCGGGGCGCTTCGTTGGGCCGCCAGGACCGAAGGGGTTCCGCCTCTGGTCCCACCGTTCCTGGGCCTTCAGCCGCGCAGGGAGCCCCTACCACGCCAGAGGCTTACGCGACTGGTATGAACGGTTTCGGCAGCACGTTGATTTCGACGGACCGCCCGAGGCGCTCGTGCAGGCCTATCTCGACGGTCGCCACCGCCTGGAGTCGCGATACGATGCGATGACCGACGACCAGCTTGCGTCCCTGGCCGCCCGTCAAGGGGCGGAGTTCGTCGTCGCCCGCGCGGATCGGCCCGATCAGGGGACGGGGAGCACTCTGGAACGACTCCATGAGCAGGGTGAGTACGCCGTCTACCGCGTTCGGCCCGAAGCGCTGGCCCACGTCCAGCCATAACGCAGACGATGCGTAAAGCCTTCCGCGCTCAGAGCCGCGAGAACCTGCGCCTGGGTGGCGCGCGGCCCCTTGTCGGCCAGGAGCAGACGCGAGCCATCGAGCACCGACAGGGCCAATTCACCAGAGGGAGACGTCCAGCGGGCCTGTTGATCCGAGGCTCCGTCGAGATCCCCGACTCCCAGGCTGACCTCATAGGTCGCCGCGAGGCTGGAGACCGTATCGCGGCAGCGATCGGCGACGTCGAACTCGATGGTCGTCGCGCCCTGGGCTTCGACCGAGACGGTCACGACGGCCGAAAAGTGGTGGCGATGGTGAAGGCCGGTCAGTAGAAGGCGGACCCGGCTCTCGTCGTCGTCGAAGTCGTGATGGTGGATTTCCTGGTAGACCGGGCTGACGACCCGCTCGGGGTCGTCTTCGGTTCCTGACTCGATCGAGGCGAGCCAGGCGGTACCGTCGGTCGGGGCGATTTCATGGACCCAACGGTCGCCGACGAGCCTGAGGACGAACCGGACGGCAAGCGTCCGGATCGTCACCAGGTCGTCGGATTGTTGCAGGTCCCAGGCGGGACTGGACATGGCCGAGAGCGTCCTGACTACTTGGCCGAATCGGCGCCCTTGGCAAGCTTCATGCGAAGGTACGACTCGATGAAGCCGTCGAGCCCGCCGTCGAGGACGGCTCGCGGATTGCCGACTTCGTAGCTGGTCCTGGCATCTTTGACCAGCTGGTAGGGCTGGAGGACGTAGGACCGAATCTGGTTGCCGAAGCTGACGTCGCCCTTCTCGTCGTACTTCTTGGCGTACTCGGCCTCGCGCTTCTCTTCTTCCATGCGGATGAGCTTGGCTTTCAGAGAAGCCAGGGCGAGGGCGTCGTTCTTGTGCTGCGAGCGTTCGCTGCGGGACTCGGCGGCGACGCCCGTCGGGAGGTGCGTGTAGCGCACGGCCGACTCGGTCTTGTTCTGGTGCTGGCCGCCAGGCCCGCCGGCGCGGAACACGTCACGCTTCAGCTCGTCGTCCTTGAGGACGATGTCAATCGTCTCGTCGACCTCGGGGATCACGTCGACGGAGGCGAACGAGGTCTGACGCCGGGCCGCGGCGTCGTACGGGCTGATGCGCACGAGCCGATGCACGCCGGTCTCGCCGCGCAGGTTTCCGTAGGCGTACGGCCCCGTGATATGCAGGGTGGCCTCGGCGATGCCCGCCGCGCCGCCTTCTTCGCGAGCGGTGACGGCGGCCTTGAAACCGCGGCCTTCGGCCCACATCAGGTACATGCGCATGAGCATCTCAGCCCAGTCGCAGGCCTCGGTGCCGCCGGCTCCGGCGTGGATCGTGACGAAGGCGTTGCAATGGTCGTTGGGACCGCTCAGCATCGACTGCAGCTCGAACGCCGCGAAGTCCTTGTCGGCCTTCTCGGCGGCGGCCTGGACGTCGACGTCGAACTCGTCCGTCTCCAGTTCGTCGGCCAGTTCAAGCGAGGCCGTCAGGTCGTCGGCCTGCTTGATGAGTTCCTCGAACGGCTTGAGAACGCCGTTGAGCGTCTTCAACTCGGCGATGGTCGCCTTGGCCTTGTCCTGGTCGTTCCAGAAGGACGCCCCTTCCATCTCATTCTGGAGGGCGTCGCGGCGGGATTGCTTTTCGCCCAAGTCAAAGAGAGTCTCGGAGATGGAGGATGCGGTCGATCACATTCTTGGCCGATCGCTTCAACTCGGCGTCCACGGCGAAACTCTCCTTGGCGAAAGAGCGGGCGACCGCCTGGCCGACCCGCGTTACGACCCGCTAAACTCGGCTCCATTAGAACCGAACGCCCTCGACGCAACCAGACCAGTCGACGCCGACGCCGGTTCGTCCGAGGGAGGGAACGGAGAAGCCCGATCATGACGCTGCGACAAGAGCGACGCCCCGGAGCGGGCCGGCTGGCGCCGTCGCCGACCGGAGGGTTGCACGTCGGCCACGCCCGGTCGTTCCTCATCGCCTGGCTGGCTTCCCGCCAGGCCGGCGGTCCGGTCGTCCTGCGAATCGAGGACCTCGACGCCTCCCGCGCCCGCCCCGAGGCCGCCGATTCGGTCCTCGTCGATCTCCGCTGGCTGGGGCTCGACTGGGACGAAGGCCCGGACGTCGACGGCCCTTTCGGACCGTACATCCAGTCCCAGCGTCGTACGATTTACGAAGAGAGCCTGAACCAACTCAAGGCGGCGGAGTTGGTCTATCCCTGCACCTGCACTCGGGCCGATATCGAACGCGCGGCGTCCGCTCCCCACGCCGAGGACGAGGGCCCGACCTATCCGGGCACCTGCGCGAACCGTTCCGCGGCCGACGCGGCTGGACTCGGCGATCGCCCCTTCGCCTGGCGGTTCCGCGTCCCCGCCGGGCCGGTAGCCTGGGACGACCTCTTTCTGGGGACACGCGAAATCGACCCGGCGCGCATCGGCGGCGACTTCATCGTGGGCCGCAACGGACAGGGCCCCGCCTATCAGTTAGCGGTCGTGGTCGACGACGCCTTCATGGGGATCGACCAGGTGATCCGCGGCGACGATCTCGTGCCAAGCACCCCTCGGCAACTTCTCCTGTATCGAGCGTTTGGCTGGACGCCTCCGAGATTCGGGCATGTTCCGCTGGTTGTCGGCCCCGACGGCCGTCGGCTGGCCAAGCGCGACGGCTCGATCAAGCTTTCCGCACTTCGCGATGCCGGCGTCGACCCTCGCCGGCTCGTCGGTTCCCTGGCAGCCTCGCTGGGAGCGCCCTCATCGACCCGCTCCTCCCCTGGTGATCTCATCTCCGAGTTCGACCTGGCCGAGATCCCGACGTCCGCGTGGGTCGCCTCACCTGCCGCGTGGAGCGATGGGTTGTAGCATCGTCGTTCGGGACGGGGTATCACACAGGATAAATCCCCCCGCGATCGGGTCGAGCCAGGAGAGGACGGCGCCATGAGAATGCTTCAACCGTCGATGGAGTTCTTGACGCGACTGAGCCGGCGTTGGGTTCCAGCCTGCCTCGTCGCGGTCGCCTTCGTCGGAACATCGCATGCGGAAGATGTTCTGAAGACTCTTCGCCCGGGACACCCCCGATTGATCTTGCTCGACGCCGACGTCGCCAAGCTCCGCGAGTCCGTCGAAAAGGAGCCTGTCACGCGCGAGCTGCACAAGGAGCTCAAGAAACAGGCCGACAAGATGCTGGGTGAGCCTCCGGCGGTCCACCGACTGATCGGTCCTCGACTGCTGGACCAGAGTCGGCTGGTGCTGCGTCGGGTGACGGTGCTCGCGGCTCTTCACCGGATCGACGGCGATCGCAAGTACGCCGATCGGGCGATCCTGGAGATGAAAACGGCGGCTGGATTCCCCGACTGGAATCCCTCGCACTTCCTCGATACGGCCGAGATGAGCAACGCCCTCGGCCTGGGCTACGACTGGCTCTACTCGGTGATGACGCCCGACGATCGCCGAGTGGTGCGCGAGGCGATCGTCGAGAAGGGGCTGAAGCCCGGGCTCAAGATCTACGAATCGAAGGGTTGGTGGTCCAAGTCGCCGAACAACTGGAACCAGGTCTGCAACGGCGGGCTGACCGTTGGGGCGCTCGCGATCGCCGACGAAGTCCCGGAAGCGGCCCGCCAGGTGGTGGACGCCGCCCGCAAGTCGATCCCGATCGCGATGAAGTCTTACGCCCCTGACGGCGGCTGGGAGGAAGGGCCGGGATACTGGAGCTACGCGACGGCTTACAACACCTACTACCTCGACGCGCTCCAGACGGCGCTCGGGACGGACTTCGGCCTGGGAGATTCGCCGGGGTTCGCGGAAGCGGGTGAGTTTCGGATGCACACGATTGGACCGATCGGCCGGACGTTCAACTTCGCCGACGCCGGGGATCGATCAGGGCCGGCCGCCGAGATGCTGTGGCTCTCGGGCCGATTCAACCGCCCGTCCTACGCCGCCCACGAACTCGCGCTGACGGCTCCCGCTCGACGCGGCGTCTTCCACCTGATCTGGGGTTTGAGAGCGTCCCCCGGTTCGACCTTCAGCGGAGAGGCGCTGGACGCCGCCTTCCGACGGATCAACGTCGCCTGTTTCCGAAGCGCCTGGGGAGATCCGAACGCTCTCTACGTGGGGTTCAAAGGAGGCGACAACAAGGCGGGCCACAGCCATCTGGACCTGGGGAGCTTCGTCCTCGACGCTCAGGGCGAGCGCTGGGCCGTCGACCTTGGCTCGGACGATTACAACCTTCCGGGCTACTTCGGCAAAAACCGCTGGGACTACTACCGGCTGCGCACTGAGTCGCACAACACGTTGTTGATCGACGACGCGAACCAGGACCCCAAAGCGGAGGCGCCTCTGGTTAGGTTCCTCTCCACGCCTGAACGTGGCCACGCCGTGGCCGATCTCACAGCCGCATACGCGCCGACCGTATCGAAAGCCTGGCGCGGCGTTGCAAGGCTGGGGTCGGAAGGCGTGCTGATCCAGGACGAGATCGAGGCCGCCCGCCCCGTCAAACTCAAGTGGAACTTCCACACGGACGCGTCGAAGATCCAGACCGAGGGGGGCCAGGCAACCCTCTCGAAGGGGGATCGCAAACTGACTCTTCGGGTCGTCGAACCCGCCGGCGCGACGTTCGCCGTCGAGCCCTGCGATCCGCCGAAGCCTCAGAAACAACAGCCCAACGTCCATAACGTCTGCCTCACGTTCAAGGACGTGACGAAGACGCGGATCGTCGTCGTCGCTGAACTCCCCCACAACGGCGTGGGCCAGCCTAGCGTGGAGCCGTTGAAGTCGTGGGCGGATGCGTCCCGCAAGTAATGGACGGACCCGAGATTCGTGTCGAGGAGACGGCCCTGCGGCCGAACGTTGACCCCGCCGGTCTCTCGCTGGCGGGTCAACTCCCCAACGCGATTTCGTTCTGCACCGGGCTTTCCTTCACGCCCGCGATCCTGGGGGGAGTCGGCCCGGAACGCCCCGCATCCCCTCGACTGTCGACCAACCTCGGCGAAACGGAGGTGGTCCGTGCGCTCCACAGATCGAGGAGCTTCGTCCCCGCACGCAGGGTTCTCGCCCGAAGCGCGCAAACCACGAGGTAGCTCGCGAATCGGATGTCCACGGGGATGCGCCAGGCCACCTTTCCCACCAGCGCCATCAGCGGATGCTGCTTCCATTGCGGGTGCGAGACGACGGAGAACGGCATCCAACCGAGTTGCCGCACCTTCCATCCCGCCGTCTCGACGGCCTTGGAGATCATGACCTCCGCACACACGGCGTCGAAATACTCGACCGGCCAGTCCAGGAAGCCATCGATTTTCGTCAGCACCTCGCGCCTCGTTCCGAGGATCAGCGACTGCAGGTGCGCGCCATCCTCCCCTGGGTCGACGCCAAGGCTCTGCGCCAGTTGGAAGAAGCGCGTTTTTCGCGTGGCTCCGCTGTCGACGGGGCGTCCAAGCAGAAATCGACAGATCGGCATGGTCTCCAATCGTCCTGCCTTCCAGCTGATCGGAGGGGTCATCGATTCCCCGACAAGGCCCACGCCCGTCTCGGACGCCGCGTCGAGGTAAGCCTTCATCCAGTCGTCCTTCAGGATGATGCACTCCTCCTGAAGGAAGAGGTAGAACGAGAACGGCTCTCCCTGGCGCCAGCCGTATTCCCAGGCGCCGATGTTGTAGCCGGTGTTGGGACGATGGAAGACCTCGACGTCGCTGTGCCGAGGCGGCAACTCCAACCGTTTATCGACCGCTTGATTTACAACGACGCGCGTCCGAAACGGAACGCCGGCGGGTATCTCTTTGGTCTGGTCCAGCAGCGCCAGGAGCTGGTCAGTGGGCCAGGCGTTGTAGTGAGAGACCACCAGGCAGGTTTCGAGGCCCCCCGACATGTCAGTCTTCGACATCCCATTCCTCCCCTCACAATTCGCGTTGCGATGAACGAGAGGTTCCCGGCTCGACGGCAGAGGCATGCCCGAGGTCGAGTCTCACGAGGACGAAATCTAGCCGGGAACGGTTGGCGAGGGACTGATGTCGAAAAGATGCTTCTTTGGAGCGTTGATATGGCCCGACGTCGATGCGGCCGACTCCTAAAGCGCTGCGAAAAGTATACTGGGGCGCGCTTGTCGACGATTTAACGCAACGTCCCGTTATTTGGTCGCGCAGGATGTCACGAGGGCGGTCCGGCCGTCGGGCGGGCGTTCGGATTCAGTCACTTCTGCTTTGGGGAGGACGCCTCGACAGGAACGAAGCTGATGAGGGCCGGCTCGACGCCGGGGAATTTCAGACGAAAGCTGGAGACGTCTCCGAGACGAGCCCCGGATCGTTCGTCGATCACGTCGCGCGCGGGAGCGCGGAGGTCGACCTGCACGTCGATTGGCTCAAGCCGCAGACCGTCGACTCCTCCACCTCCCTGGGAAGTCGATGTGACGGGGGCGTTTTGCAGAATGAAGACGAAAGTGCGGCCCTCCTTCGACCAGACCACGGTCTCGCAGTCCCGGGGGCGTTTGCCCTGAGAGGTGACCACCACGCGCGGCGGTCCGCCTTCGGGGAGAATCTCCGAGACGAACTTCCGCCGGTGGGCGTCGGTCGCGGTCCCCTCCTGGCGATACTGGAGGTATCGCTGCGGGGACAGATTCAGATACACCGCTGCGCCGCGGCCGACCTTGCGAACGTGGTGCGTTTCACCGAGTCGCGTCTCCGCCACGGCGAATCCGTCTTCGAGCCGGCAGGAGTTCGTGGCGAAGAGCTTGCTGTAGCGGTCGTAGCTGAAGCCGGCGTCCTGGTCGGTCTCAACCCAGAGCTTGCCGCTGAAGAAATCGGCCTTCGACAAATCGCCGTCATGTCGAACGCCGAAGAGGTCGTCAAGCGCTCCCCGAGTTCTCCCCTTGCCGTGCTGGTCGAAGAGCCCGCAGGCGAAATCGGCCACGACGAGGCCGCCGCGTTCGCAGAATTCGGCGATCCGACGCGCCTCGGCGTCGGAGAGGGCGTAGCAGGCCGGCAGGATCAACGTCCGATACTCGTCGGGAACGCCTTCGCGGATGACGCGGTCGTAGGCCAGGAAGTCGTACTGCAGGCCGGAGTCGGCCAGCAGATACTCCCACGCCTTGCGGACGTTGTGGGAGGTTCCCAGCCGGTGATCGTTGTTGCGGTTCACCCAGGTGGCGCCGTGAGGTTCGGCGTCGAGGCACCAGGAGACCTGGATCGAGGGATGCGAGTAGTAGATCGCGACCCCGTCGTGCAAGCGTTTCGCGCCAGCGAGCTTCGGCCCCTGGACGTCGGAGATCTCCTTCAAGGTCGCGCGGAAGCCGTCGAGCCAGGGGCGAGGCGTGACGCCGTCGAACCAGCCGTCTACCCAGCCGATCATCCCCCGGGACCCGTGCGCGAAGTAGTACCAGGCCTGCCAGACGTCGTTGGCGACGCCTCGTTTGTCGTCGTGGAAGTGCGTCGTCACCATCGGCAGCGACTTCGACGGGCTTAGTGAGCGAACGACCTCGAAGGCCGAGCCGATGTCGTAGGCCTCGATGAACTGCACCTTTCTGGCTAACTTCGCATAGTCGTACCCGCCCCAGGCGTTCGGGGCCTGGCCGCCGACGAAGCCGCAGGGGGTCGTCGGGTCGAGACTGTTCGAAAACTCCACCATTTCGCCGATCAGATTCGCCCAGACCGAGTCGTTGTACGAAAGGCGGTCCAGCAAGGGGGAAAAGTCCATCCGGCCAAGGGGACGGTCGAGCTGCTTGCGAGTGTCGTCGGGCGTCACGAAGGCGGCTCGCGGTGCCTCAACCTCGTAATAGGCGTCCAACCATTGCTGGTAATCGGCGTCGTCCTCGTTCAATCGCCATGGGAGTGGGACGATGAACGTCCCCCAGGAGATCTCGTCGTCGAGAGCGTAAGCAAGCCGCATCGGGCTCTTGCCGACCCGGGCGACGCTCTCGCGGATGCGTTCGCGGAGCCTGGCTCGGAGAGCGTCGTCGATCGGGCGGGGACCGTCCGCGCCTTGACGCACGGCGCGGCCGTCGCGCTGGATCGATTGGAGTACGTTCCGAGAGGGCGGGTTGAGGTAGAGATCCCCCTTCCCCGCAGTGTGGTCGTTGTAGAACCGAAGCCCCCAACGCTCCAGCCAGTCGAGGGGGCCGTCGCCGTGATCGGTGAACCCGCCGCGAATGCCGAAGTCGCGGCAGAAGCGTCCTCCCTCGTCACCCGTCCCGATGCTCCAGCGATACCTCCAGGGCATGTAGACCCAACTGTTCCAACGTCCGAGGGAGAGTTCCTGGTCCTGCCGCACAGGGCGGAATTCGGGAGCCGACCGGATGTAGCTCTCGTACGAGTCTCGGGCCTCCGGCGGGGGCTGGAGCGCCAAGGTCACGAGAAGGGCGACCGCGGGAAGCAAGCTCGTCATGGCGAGGACTCGGGGAGAGGATGAGTCGAACGGCTTCGACGCCGGCCCGGATTCTCTCCCCGCCTTGGGTCGCATTCAAGGAGCATCTCGCCGGCCCCGCAATCCTGGCGGGTTATGCGGAAGGCGTTCCGGGGAGGGGTCGAAGGAATCTCCAGGCCCACAGCGCTCGTGAGGTCCACGATCCGGAGGCCGAGCAGCTTCCGGGATCGATGGGGCGGGCCGTCGCGGCGGCGTCCTCGGCGGTTTATGATCCCGAAGAGGAATCCGTCGATCTCCGAAAGCCCGCGACATTCAGGAGCCTTGAAATGGCCGTATGGTCGTGCCGCGTCGTTCTGTTCACCGTGCTGGCAGCCCTTGCCGCACCCGCCTCCGCCTGGCAGGCCGCCAAGAAGGAACAGCAGCCTTACCGCCCCACCCAGGCCGAACGCGCGGAGATCGAGGCGAAGATCGGCGACCTGACCCGCGCGATCGAGGCGGCTGCAGTCGCGAAGGATGAGGACGCGCTCGCGGACGTCGAGATCGCCCGCAAGGCCGCTGTCTGGACGCTCAAGTTCAACGAGTTCTTCGAGGCTCGCGACGTCGCGCGCACGTTGAAGGTGCTCGACAAGGGGTTGGCCCGGGCGAAGGATCTGGCCGAGGGCCGCAAGCCCTGGACCCAGGCGTCGGGCACGACCGTCCGAGGCTACCGCTCGAAGGTGGACGGGTCGATTCAGCCCTACGCGGTCGTCGTGCCGGCGAAGAGGCCGACCGGAAAGTCACGGCTTGACGTCGTGCTCCACGGCCGCAACGCGACGATCAGCGAGGTCCGCTTCTTCGACTCCCAGGACGGCAAAGCCGCCCCGAACGATCAGGAAGGGATCATTCTGCACGTCTACGGTCGAGGCAACAACGCCTACCGCTGGGCCGGCGAATCGGACGTCTTTGAAGCCATGGACGCCGTCCGCCGCAATTACTCGATCGACGAGGACAAGATCGTGCTGAGGGGCTTCTCGATGGGAGGGGCCGGGGCCTGGCACCTGGCGCTCCACCACCCCAGCCGTTGGTCGTCGGCCGAGGCTGGCGCCGGATTCACGGAGACGATCCGTTACGCCAAGCTCGTCGATCCCTCGGAGACGACTCGCAAGCTGTTGCGGATCTATGACCCCGTCGACTACGCCCGGAACGCCTTCGACGTTCCAATCGCCGGCTACGGCGGTGAGAACGACCCCCAGGCGCAGGGGTCGCTGAACATCCTGGAAGCCCTGCAGAGCCAGGGCGTGCCAATGAAGACCGAGGGCCTGGTCACCGTCGCGGAAGGGCCCGATTTTCGCCGGATCGTCGGCAAGGGGATGGGCCACGCCGTCGACAAGGAGAGCGCCCGGCTCCTGAAGGCGTTCCACGACGACCGCATCCCGCGCGGGGCTGTCAAACCGGCGAATCGAATCCGGTTCATCACCTACACACTGAAATTCCCCCGCGTCGACTGGCTGACGATCCACCGCCTCGGCGAGCACTACGCCCCCGCCACCCTCGACGCCGATCTGAAGGACGGCGTCGCGACCGTCCGGACCGCGAACGTCGCCGCGCTGGCCGTGGATCGTAAGGTCGCCGATCGGCTCAGCCTCGACGGCCGCGATTTCTCGTTGGCGGGAGTCTCGGACCAGGCTCTGTTCCGCAAAGCGCCAGGAGGCTGGAAAGCGCTCGACCAGGCCGAGGCGAAGGTGGTTCTTGCGAACTCGGCCCGCGAAAAAGCGCCCGGCGTTCAGGGGCCGATCGACGACGCCTTCACGACGTCCTTCCTGTGCGTCCGAGGAACCGGCAAGCCCGCCGATCCCCGCGTCCAGACCTGGGCCGACGCCCGCTTGAAGACCTTCGCCGATGAGTGGGAACGCTGGATGCGCGGGACTCTCACGATCAAGGACGACGTCGCCCTGACCGAGGAAGACGTCAAGAACAACAACCTCATTCTGTTCGGAGACCCAGGCTCGAACTCCTGGATCAAGAAACTGGCGCCCGACCTTGGCCTGTCCTGGACGCCGACAGAGTTGAAGCTCCGAGGCAAGACGTATCCCGCCGCCGGCCACGCCCCAGCCCTGATCCAGGTCAACCCGAGGAACCCGCTTCGCTACGTGGTGGTCAACTCCGGGACGAGCTTCGGCGAGAAGGAGTACAAGGGAACGAACGCCCTGCTCTACCCGCACGCAGCGGACTACAGCGTCTATCGCGTCGGCTCTGGCGAGGAGCGCATCGTTGAAGGATTCTTCGATGAGTCCTGGAAGTGAGCCGATCGTTGGTCCAGGCGCGGATCAGGGAGCCGGCAGGACGCGGCGTGCGTTGTCCTGCCGGATCGACCTGGCGTGCTCAGGCGGCAACGCGGACTCCCTGAACTTTAGCTCGGACGCCTCGGGGTAGAAAAACGGGGCGTGCGAGCCGTACAGGAGCCGGTCGGGCCCGATCTGGGCGACGAGGCGCTTGAGGCCTTCCATGCCTTCGAGCATCGCGATGTCGACCCAGACGTCCCCTGCCTCCAGCAGTTTGCGAAGCGGTTGACCGGTCAGGTTCTTGAGGCCGTTCAGCAGGACGATCCTGGGTCGGCTGGGACGAGCCAGCAGCGGGATCAGGGGGGCGGCGTCGGTCGTCGGGAGGTTCTTGAGCAACGGGTGCAAGTGCCGATCGTCGTCCATTTTCATGGCAATCTGGACGATCAGGCCCCGATGGCCGGCCTCGTCGAGCAATTCGGCGAAGGCCGGGTTATCAAGCCCATAGCCGTGGTAGTTGGGATGCAGCCGGACGCCGGGCATCCTGTGGACTTCCTGGCAGCGCCGAAGATCCTCACGCCAATCGGGGAGCGTCGGGTCGATCGCGCCGATCGGACGGAGGAGCCCGTCGCCGTGAGCCCGGCAAATCTCGGCCGTGCGTGCGTTGACGGCGGCGAAGTCGCGATGGAGCATCGCGTCGAAATTGCCGGCCCAGGCCTCGGTCACTCTGAGGCTCCGCAGCCGGGCGACGAGGGCCTCAGGCTGATCGCAGGGGAGGCGTCGAAAAGGCCACTGGGAGAGCGAGACGTTGACGTCGATCATTTCTCGATGCCCTTGGCCCGGAGGATCGGCAGCAGCAGCCGGCGCAGGTTCTCGCCGAGGATGAGCTTGCGGTCGGCCTCGGTCACGTCGGCGCCCATGACCTTACCAAGCTGAGACGCGAAGCTCCTCCCGGGGGCGTCGCTGCCGTAGAGAACCCGCTCAGCGCCCAGTTCGCGGACGGCCGTCTCGACCATCCCGGCCGTCGGGTCGCCGCCGCCGAGGTCGACGGCCACGTTCGGGTAGGGACGAACGGCGCGGACGCCGATCTCCCATTGGCCCCCGGTGTGGCCGCAGATGATGGTCGCGTCGGGGTGCCTCGCCGCCAGGGCGGCCAGGTCCATCGGCGTCGACTCGCCGGGAAGGTTTCCCTGAGCCTTGACCCAGGTGTGCTGGAAGATCACCGCCTTGAGCGCCTGAGCGCGACGGACCAACTCGTCGGCCGCCGCAGAATCGCAGCGCTCGGCGACCCACAATTTCAGGCCGACCATCGGCCCGTCGCGGACGCAACGGTCGATCTCGCGGAGGCTGGCCTCCACGTGCTTCGGGCTCACGTAGACGAATCCGAAAGCGCGGTGATGCCAGTGGTCGAGGGCCCGGAGCACCTGGTCGTTCTGTCGCGTCAGGTCGGCCGGCGAGGGGTCGTACGACCAGGGATCGCCCATGAAGACGACCAGGCGGTCGATCCCCATCCGATCGGCGGCCACGATCAGCCGGGCCATCGACTCCTCGGGCGTCTTCTCGCCCGTGCCGGCGAGGTGCGTGTGAAGGTCCCAGATCAAGGCGACGCCCCCTATTCAATCCTGGATCCGCAGCAGGAAGGCGATCAGATCGGCCATCTCCGCCGGTGCGACGGTCTTCTCCAGCCCTTCCGGCATCAGGGATTTCCCCGTGCTGGAGAGCTCGGCCACGTTGCGCCGGAGGATGGTCTGCTCGGCGGCTTCACGACCGCGGAGCGTGACGCCTGTCGGCGACTCCGATGCCACCAGCCCCGTCGCGACGCGGCCGTCGTCGATCGCCACGACGTACTCGAGGAACTCCGGCGAGACTTCGCGGTTGGGGTCCAGGATGTTCACCAGGATCTCCTCGGCCGTCCGGCGGCGGACACCGGCGAGGTTCGGCCCAACCGCATAGCCGCGCGTTCCCAGCTTGTGGCAGGCCAGGCACTCGCGTTCGAAGACGACCCGGCCGCGATCGGCATTCCCGGGCGTCGCCAGGGCCGGCTTGTAAGCGGCGATCGCCGTCGCGCGAGGGCCGACCGTCTCGCCGGCGAACAGCGTCGCGGCTCGTGAGCGGATCGTCGACTCGCGGTCGTTGACCAATGCGGTTCGACGCGTCGGCGGGATCTGACCCGGGGCGACGGTCCCCGCCTGGACGGCATCGAGCAGCGGCCCGATCCAGGACCGGCGACCGAGCAGCAACCCCACGACGTCGTTCCGCAGCCCCGGCGTGTAGCCCTTCCACGGACCCAGCAACAACCCGGCGACTTCGGGTCGATCAAATCCACCCAGGGCCTTCGCCGCGGCCGATTGCAGCGCCGAAGGCTGATTCGGGCCCAGCAGGGGTGCCAGAGCCCGGGAAGCTCGGTCATAGTCCGCCTGGCCCAGCACGGCCGCGGCCTGCGTTCGCCGAACCGCCTCGGACGAGTCGTCCGGCGCGATGGTCGCCGCCGAGTTGAACAGGCCTGAGAGCCACTCGGCTGAAGCCGGGGGCAGGCCCTTGAGGTCGGAGAGCTTCCGACGATTGCGCGACAGCCCGTCGCCCAGCCCTAGCGCGACATCAACCGCTGCGTCGTTTCGCTCTCTCCTGGAGAGCGCCGCGAGGACTCGGCCGATCTCGTCCTCATGTCCCCTCGCACCGACCACCAGGGCGAGCGAGCGGAGCAACGAGGCCCCTTCGACGCTCGCTGAGAAGGCTTGCTCGTCATGCAGCCGATCGAACAAACCGGCCGGATCAGCCGTCGCCGAGCTGAGGACGGCCGTTCGGATCCAGACGTCGCCCGCATCCCTCCGAGCGATTGTCGCCAGGGCCTGCGCGACGCCGTCGCCCTGAATCTCCCCTAGCGTAAAGGCGACCTGGAACCGAACGCGCGGCGCTGGATCGTCGGCCAGGCGCAGGACCGCATCGCGAAGACTCTTTGATCCGGCGAGCCGGGGTTCAGCCAGCAGAACGGCGTGCTCCCGGACGTGCGGCGACTCGTCGCCGAGCGCCGTTTGGAGGTCTCCGTTTTCCAACTCCGTCAGGCCGTCGAGCGAGTAGAGGGCGTGCAGCCGGCCGCGAGCGTCTTTCGATTCCCGCAGGAGTCGTTTCAAGGGGGCGACGGCGACGTGGTCCTGGCGTTCGTAGATCAGCCGGTGGGCCGTCTCACGATGCCAGCCGTTGGGATGCTCAAGCAGGCGGACCAACTCGTCGATGGACGCACCGCTCAGCCGAGGCGTTTCGCGGCGCTGGAAGCTGGGAGGAGTCAGGCGGTAGATCCGGCCCCGATCCTCGCCGCTGCGAAGGTCGAGCCTCGACAGAATGTCCTCGGGGATCGACCAGGGATGTTCGATCGTCTCGCGGTACATGTCGAGGACGTGGAGCGTACCGTCGGGGGCGTTGACGAAGTTGACGGGGCGGAACCAGGTGTCGGTCGAGGCGATGAACTCGGCCTTTTCGTCGGCGCGACGTGCGCGGAATGTCACGCCGTCCGGTTCGACCGCCATCCGGTGCACGAGATTGTTGGCGACCTCGCCCAGGAAGAGGTTCCCGCGATAGGCGTCCGGATAGGCGTCGCCCCGGTAGAAGGTCAGACCGCTCGACGACGTCAGGCTGCCGCCGGCGACGAGCTCGCTGCGAGGCATGGCCTTGCCGACCTCCGTCCAGCGCCGGGCGCGCAGCTCGCGCCAGGGTTCGGGCGGGCTGACTCGGAACAGCGAGATTGCGTCGCCGGCCTCGGCCGCATCGTTCAGGACCTTCGGCGTCGGCAGGAATGGGTTGCGGGCGAGATAGCGAGCCGGCAGGACCACGTGTTCGGCCGGGTTGCGAATGTCGCAGAGGAAGCGGTCGCCCCAGTCGTCGAAGGTGTTGCCGAACCGCGCCCCGCCGGAGACGACCTCGAACTGCTTGGACGCGGGATCATATCGGAAGTCGTGGCGGCCGAGCGTGACGCCGGCCTCCTTGGGGGATTCCGGGATGCGAATATCCCCCCCGTTGCTCGACCCCGCCCCGTAGATCCGATGATCGAGGCCCCACTGGAGGTTGTTCATCACGGCCTGGACGTTGAACTTCCGGAAGCCCGTCAGAACCTTGCGACGCTCCTCGGCCTTCAGGTCGCCGTCGTGGTCCTTGAGATACCAGACGTCGGGCGTCGCGGCGACGAACACGCCCCCCTTCCAGACGGCGAGGCCCGTCGGCCAGGAGAGCTTGTCGGCGAAGATCTCGCTGCGGTCGAAATCGCCGTCGCCGTCGTCGTCGATGAGGATGCGCACGCGGCCGATCGGCGGGTCCTGGTTATCGGCGAACGGCTTGTCCTTGGCGGCGTCGACGTGGGGGTAGTCGGTCATCTCCACGACGTAGAGCCGTCCGTCCTCGTCGTAGGCCGCGGCGACGGGATCCATCACCAGCGGCTCGGCGGCCAGCAAGTCGAGCCGAAAGCCGCCGAGCGCCTGGAACGATTTCAGCGCCTCGGCGGGAGGCTTCGCTTCGAAACGCGGCAGCGGGTCGTCGGCTCCGAGCGTCAAGAGCGCCAGCAGCGCGAGGCCCACGGGGAGCGTTCGGTTCATCTCGTAGGTTTTCCTGGATGGAATTCGGGGGGCGTCGACTCTCGAAGGTAGCCCGGTCCGGCGGGACAATCCAGTAGGCTTTATCCCAGGATCGGCCGCCCCTGTACTTGACCCGAACCCGCCGCTATCGTGAGGCGACCGACCCGAGGTCCCACCACGTCGGCCGATCACATGCGCCAGGCGAGCAGCGCAACGGCCGCGTCACGACGATTCGGAGCCTCTCCCGATGTCGCATCCCCAATCGCGTCGAGCGTTCGGTTTTCGTCTGGCGGGGCTCGGCCTGGCCGGCTCGGCCCTCTCCTCGCGAGCCTTCGCCGAAGCCGCGCAGACGCCTCCTCCCGATCCGGTCGTCGCCGTCACTTCCGAAATGCGACCGAAGCCGGGGCTGATCCTCGTCTCCGACCAGCAGCTTCTGGACCTTCGCGATCCCGACAAGCCCGTCGACATCAGCCTGGGTTCCCAGCCTCACGTCGTCACGTTGCGGCAGCTCTGCGAGCAGGCGAAGGCCGGCCGGGGCGAGAAGGTCACGCTGGCTTTCGACGAGTTCTTCTCGCAGTACCGCCCTGGCCAGCAAGGGAAGCCGCGCACGCTCACGCCCGATTCCGACGGCTACCTCGAATGCCTCTCCAAGATCGGCGAGACGCTCCGATCCTACGGCCTCGGTCTGGAGTTGAGCCTACTGACACCCCTGGAAATCGGCGCGGCCTACGCGAAGACGACCGGCGAGTCGGGAGAGTGGGTCCAGTATCGCGAGGGATGGCGGGATCCCCGTACCGGCCGGTTCAGCGTCTCGCTCTGGCAGCAACTCCGGTGGACGAACAACAAGGGGACGATCGAGCTGAACCGGATCGACGTGAAGGCCTACGCCTTCCGTGAGCGTCGCCTGGGCCAGAGCCGCTTCTTCCACGTCGATCCGTCGCGGATCGTCCGACTGGAGCATTCGCTCGTCATCGAGGAGGACGAGTCCGCCCCAGACGCGCGCCGTCGGCGAATCACGGTGAGCGGCCGGGGGGATGCGCCGGGGAGGGATCTCGATCGCGTGCTCGTCGTCGTCCGGTACAGGACGCCGGAGATGGATTACTTCAGCGATCGCGCACTCCCCTTCCTTCGGGAGCTGATCGACAGGTATCACGCCGCCGGGATTCCGCTCGCGGGCCTCTACTCGGACGAGGTCCACATCCAGCAGGACTGGGGATACGACTCCCATCACGACGAGGGCCAGTTCAACCTGCGCTACCTCACGCCGAACCTCGCGCGCCGATTCGCTGAGAAGTACGGCCAGGAGTTCGCCGATTTCGAGAAGTTCCTCGTCTACTTCGCCTACTCCCAGCACGCCTTCGATCCGACTCTCGCCGCCAGGCTGCCGGCCCTGCACACGCTTGGTCCAGACGCCGAGGGGGTGGCTCGCACCGCCCTGCTCCGTCGCCGCTACTTCGACCTTCTGGACCGTACGGTCGTCGACCTGTTCGTCGCCGCCAAGCGGCACGCGGAGAAGTCCTTTGGGCGCGAGCTGGAGGCCACGGCCCACGCGACCTGGGCCCAGAGCCCGACGATCGACTACTGGAGCCCCGGCGACTCCCGGCCGATGAACCCGATGAAGTACGAGTACACGCCGAACTTCGTCTGGTCGAACACGGTCCACCAGGCGTCGGCCGCCTGCGACGACTACTTCCGCTGGGGGGAATTCCTCACTGGCGGCGGCACCGACCATGCCGAGGGAGGATGGTCCGACCGCGACTATTACGGCCTGGCGCTGGGGTCTTCGTTGGGTGCGGTGAACCCGAATCGTCCCTACGCCTACGCGGCCGGCTGGGGATGGCCCGCCGAGGTCGGTGAACGCTACTCGGCGCTTCAGGCTGCCTACGGCGTGGGAGGACGGCCAGCCTTCCAGGCGATCACGGAGCGTCGCGGTCGTGAAGTGCCGGTCCTGATGCTCTACCCGCTCTCACTCGTCGCCTGGGAGGAGCGGTTCGGTTCCTGGATGATCCAGTACGGCTACGCGAACTACGCGACGCCCGAGGTCCTCCTGAAGCAGGGTGAAATCGCCGACGGTGCTCTCGTTTTGGCCGGGCGACGCTACACCACGATCGCCGTCCTCTTCGAACCCTCGCCGCCGCCCGGCTTGCTGCCGATGCTGGAGAAGTTCGTGGCGGCCGGCGGTCGACTCGTCTGGGCTGGCCCTCCACCGCGGCTCGACATGGACGGGTCGCACGTGCTGGAACGCTGGCGGCAGTTGGTCGGCGTGAAGTCGCTCCAATTCGACCGCGAGGGGCATCCCGCGGCGGGGGGCGTGGTCGAATTCGCCGAGATCCTGAAGCCAGCCCCCTCGCAGACGATCCTGACCGATTTCCTCGTCGATCTCGTCTACCCCGTGGAGGCCGCCGATGGCGCTGAGACGACCGTCGTCGCGCGAGTTGCCGGCCAGGCGATCGGCCTGCACCGGCGAGCCGGCCGTGGGAGCGTGACGTTCCTGGGATTCCGTCCCCGCGACGACCAGGCGGCCTCGCTGGGCGTCGAGG
Source organism: Paludisphaera rhizosphaerae (assembly GCF_011065895.1). Taxonomy (NCBI): domain Bacteria; kingdom Pseudomonadati; phylum Planctomycetota; class Planctomycetia; order Isosphaerales; family Isosphaeraceae; genus Paludisphaera; species Paludisphaera rhizosphaerae. The sequence goes on from NZ_JAALCR010000001.1 coordinate 272,895, forward strand.
CCCGCACCTGGTTCGAGATCCTCAAAGCGCTCGGGGCTTACCCGAAAAGTCGTTCCGACGTCCCCGTCGAGGATGATCCCTCGATCGTCTCGCGGACGTCTCCGTACCTGGCGACGCGCTTCCCCAACGGCACGATCATGCTGGCCGCCCACTATCGGTCGCACGTGGAAAGCTGGCCCGGAGGCTTTCAACGCGACGCGGCGCAGGATCGCTCCATCCTGGAACGAAACCCATTGCCGTCGGATGCGATCGAGGTCGACGAACTGTGGGTCTCGGGCCATCGTGTGACCTACCGGGGCCGCCTGGCCGTCGCCCTCCGGCTCGACGACGCGGGGAATCTGATCGCCTTTGGCGGGCATGGGACCTCCGGCATCCGGATCGACGGCCGCGAGCATCGATTCGCCGACGCTCCCCTCGACTTCATCGCCTTCTCGCCGGTCCCCGAGGACCGCCGCGTGTCAGGAGGGGCCGTGATGATGGTCTGGCTTCAGGGCCATGGGAACGCCGAGGTCCGCATCCCGTGTCCCGTCGGGCTGAAATCCCCAAGAGTCTTCGTGCAGGGACCCCACCACGGGTCGCCGGGAGCGCAAGTCCCCGCGACGATCCTCGACGGCCTGCTCGTGATCCCCGGCCTTCCCGGAGGCGGCGGCGAACAGTTGCTCTACGTACTGCCCGGATGAGAATGACTTCGCCGGATCGAGAAGTCGATTCCGTCACCACTCGAAGGACCTCGTAGCGTGCAATTCCCTGGGACGGGCGGAATCCTGTTTCTGGCGTTCCTGCTCCTTCTTCTGCCCCTGGCGGCCTGGCGGACCAGCCGCAGGCTGCGCGGTGGGAGTGCAGGCTCAGGGCCGCCGGTCAGCCGCGTGCTCTACTGGCGAAGCGCCGTTGTCACGCAGCTCTTCCTGTTCGTCCTGGCTTTCATGGTTGGGTCGACGTTCCACTTCTCCATTTTCAAGGCGCCCCCGTCCGGCCCTACCCCCTGGCTTTGGGGGATTGTTGCGCTGGCCGTTTGCCTGGGCATTCGACAGGTCGGACGGTGGTCCCGGACGGAGGAAGAGCGGAAAAAGCTGGCCGTCTACCAACGAAGCCCGCGGACGAGGGTGGAAGCGGCCTGGTTCATCGCCGCGGTCGTTTGCGCGAGCGTCGCGGAAGAGGCGGCCTATCGAGGCGTCGGCTGGCAGTTGCTCTCCTATTCGACCGGCAGCGTCTGGGCTTCGGCGGGCATCCTCTCCGCGGCGTTCGCACTCGCTCACTGGAATCAGGGCTGGAAGAGCGGGGTTACCATCGCGGCGCTGGCGGCGACCTTCCACGGTCTCGTCGCCCTGACCGGCACGCTCGTCATCGCCATGATCGCCCACGCGGCCTATGACTTCGTGGCAGGCTACCTGATCAATCGACAGGCGAGAGCCTACGACCGAGAGGCTGAGACCGAACCTCAACAGGGCGAGGAGCGCGGGGACGAACGATAAGCCGTCGGCCCTCGATCATCGGAAGGCCGCGGAGATCGTGGAGGCCTGTGTCAGCAATCGGTTTTTGGTCGTAAGGTATTACTCGGAAGGGCACCCTGAAATCGCGGCCTCTGCATTCGGATGATGCGACGCGATCGGCCTTGAGAATTGTCCGAACCAAGCCAATTGATGAAGCCCACAGAGTTTTATTAAGTCGTTGACGATGAATAGGTTGCGAAGCACTGGCTGGGCCTGCTGATCCAATAATCGAACCCGATCGAAGCCACGGGAGGATGCCAATGACGACTTCGATGCGCGACGGCGCGAGGGCAGCCATGGTCACCGGGGGGAAGCTGATCGTCGGCCTGATGACGCTCCTGGCGTTCACGCCCCACGCCAAGGCTCAGGTGGGGGCCGAGGCGGCTGAACTCCGCTTCCAGTCGAAGTCGCCCGAAGAGATTCGGAGCTATGAACGAGAGGTGGCCCGGTCGGTCGCCGACCTGGCGCTGGTGCCCCCGGTCCTGAACGTCTCACCGCTGCCGAAGTACGACTACGACAAGCTCGACTATGGCATGACGATCGGGATCACCCGGACGCCGAAGGGTCGGTTGTGGGCCTGCTGGGTGGCGGGGGGCGACAGCCCCAAGGCCTTCTTCGTGCTGGCAACGAGCGACGACGACGGCTCGACCTGGTCGAAGCCGCGCCTCGTGGTGGACGCCCATTCGCCCGAAGTGCCGACGGATCGGAGCGTGCTGGTTGGAAACGTCTGGACCGACCCGTCGGGGAAGCTCTGGCTCTTCTTCGACCAGGCGATGGGGATGTTCGACGGTCGCGCGGGCGTCTGGGCGACGACCTGCGCCAATCCGGACGCCGAGTCGCCCGAGTGGTCGAAACCCCGGCGCATCTGGCACGGGGTCATGCTCAACAAGCCGACCGTTCTGAAGTCGGGCGAGTGGCTGCTGCCGATCTCGCTGGACCAGCGCGACGGCTTCAAGCCGTTCCACGGGCTCTTCCATGAGCTGGACCCGCTGCGAGGCGTGAACGTCTTCGCGACCTCGGACGGCGGCCAGACCTTTGATCGCCGGGGAGCCGTCCGATTTCCCAACCCGGACTGGCACGAGGCGATGATCGTCGAACGCAAGGACGGGTCGCTCTGGATGCTCGCCCGGACGGCGAAGGGGATCATGCAGACGACCTCGACCGACGGCGGCCGATCCTGGGCCGAGCCGACCGAGCCCCCGGGGATCCGCCAGCCCAACGCACGGTTCCACATTCGCCGATTGGCCTCGGGGCGGCTTCTCCTGGTCAAGCACGGCGATCGGGCCGACGCCCACGAAGGCCGCGTGAAGCTGAGCGCCTGGCTCTCCGAAGACGACGGCGCGACCTGGAAGGGAGGCCTGATCCTCGACGACCGCAAGGGGGTCTCCTACCCCGACGGCTTCCAGGCCCCGGACGGGACGATCTACATCTCGTACGACCGCAACCGATCCACCGACGGCGAGGTGCTCCTCGCCCGCTTCACCGAGGAGGACGTGCTGGCGAACCGACTCGTCGGCCCCACGTCCGCGCTCAAGCTGCTGATCAGCCGACCGCAGGCGCCGAAGAAGAAGTGATCGAGAGGAAACGGCTCGTCGATTCGATGGTCGGCGGTTAGAACTCCGGCGGGCCGTTCAGCTTCTCGCACTTCTCCGGACGTCCCGGGATGAAGTCGAGGACTTGCCCCTGAGAGCGCAGGCGGGCCTGAAACCGCTCGACGTCGAGCTTCTGGGTTGGAGTTGCGTTCCTGGCCGCGATCGCCGCCGCGACGCCTGCGGCGTGGCCGACGATCATCCAGACGCTCTCCAGCCGGAGCGTGCAGAAGGCGACGTGCGAGTAGCTCGCCGCGCAGGGGACCAGCAGATTCGTACACTCTTCGGGCTTCGGGGTGATCGCGCGATAGGGGATCTGATAGGCGTAGCCCATCCGCCAAATGCGGCCCTCGTTGACGAACTCGGCCGGGGAGAGCGCCAGACGCTGGACGTGATGGGAGTCGATGAAGTGGCTGCTCATGCCGATGGCGTCTGCTTTTCGACGGTCCTCCTGGACGTCCCGCTGGGTGACGACGTGGCTCCCTCTGATGCGTCGGGCCTCGCGAACGTAGAGCTGGTAGGGGAGATTCCCGTTATCGACGAACTCATCTTTGTGGAGGCCGATCGACTGCATCTCAGCGCGCATCGCGGCCGGTACAGCCTCGTCGTCCGCGAGGAACTGGAGGAGGCCGAGGGTGTAGTCGAGATGGTCCTGATAGATCTCCGCCCGACGTTTGGCACCGGCCTCGGCCCAGTCGATCTGCCCGCCGAGGTGAGACAGCGAGATGATCGCCGCTTGCTTGTTGTTCAGCTCGATCTTGCCGTTGCGTCGGGGGTAGAGGTCGAGCACCTGCGACAGTTCGGCAGGCTTGCCGATGCGGGATTGCTCGCGAAGCCAGTCGGCCAGAAGCGCGTATCGGGCGGGATCGTATCGCGGCGATCGAGGGATCGGGACCCGGTACCTGGGGTCGCGAGCGACGGTGAGCCGGAAGTTGTAGCTCATCGGAGCGCGGTGGGCGTCGCCTTCCTTCAGATCCTTCGCCCAGCCCGAGATTCCGGGGCGCAGCCGCCCGTCGTCGTCGACGGTCCGGGCGCGTCTGGGGGCCTGGTCGAAGCGGATTCCGGCTGCTTCCTCGTCGTACTGCGATCGGGATTCACGACCGACGGTGTACGAGACCCCCGCGTCGGCCGCGAGATCGCCCTCGTAGGAGGCGTCGATAAAGCTTCCGGCGTTGACCTGCGAGCCGTCGCTCAGCCTCGCGGCGGCGAGGACTGTCCCGTCTCGCTTCAACGAGTCGAGCGAGACGCCGGTCCGAAGGAGGACGCCCGCTTCGCGGAGCATTTCGAGGTAAGTCGATTCGGCGACGCTCGACTCGAAGTAGTACTCCGGCTTGCCCGTACCGTAGCGGGCCCCGAGCCGTCGATAAAACTCATCGGCGATGCCGCCGATGGTCCAGGGGAGCATGTGCTCGGTCTCGGCCGTGTTGATCCCGCTCGTGCTGAGCCCGCCGACGTGCCCAGTGGGCTCGACCAGGATCGTCCGGGCTCCCTCGCGCGCGGCCGCGATCGCCGCGGCGATGCCGCACGGAGTACCGCCGTAGACGAGGACGTCGCAATCAGCGTCGCGATAGGTCGACGCCCGCGCCGAACTCGACGCGGCGAGCGCTCCCAGCGACCCGTGCAGGAATGCTCGACGGTTCATGGTCGAGGCTCCGGAACCGGACCGTCGATGAGGGGTCGAGGCGGTCCGGCGAGGGTGTCCGGAAATCGATCGCCGCAGCCGTCAGCCCCGGAACTTGGTCTTGGGGGCGGCTTCGAGGATGCCGTGAATGGTGTGCATGATGTTGTAGGCGGTCAACTCGCAGAGGAGCTTGGTGACTTCCTCGTGCAGGTCCGGGTCGAGTTGAGGCTCGATCTTCTTCATCAGCTCGACGACGCGATCTTCCTGTTCGGACAGCTCATGCTTCTCGATCTTGCCATCGGCCATCGCGGCGATGAAGCCGGTGAGCTTCTGGGCGTACTCGTGGACCAGCGGCTCGTCGCCCTTGTCGTCGAGCCAGGGGGTCCGGTGCTTCTTCGCGTGCGACATCAGGGGTCTCCCGTCGATCGTTGCGGTTCGGATCACTCTTCGATGACGCGCTTGATCGCCGCCATCCGTTCCTGCAGTTTGGCGCGGGCGTCGGGGTGCTCGAGCCGCTCCTTCCAGTCGTTGGGAAGGAACGACTTCGACGTGCACTCCAAGACCGCGGCCAGCTCTTGCTTTTCCTTCTCCAGCCCCTGGGCCGAGGGGACGAAGTCTTCCAGGGCGCTCTTCACGTCCTCGGCGGTCGCCTGCTCGCGGTTCTGGGTGAGCGCCAGCCGCTTCGCCGAAAGGACGATGCTCTCGATGTCGGCGCCGCTGAACCCGCGATCCGCGAGTCCGTCGGGAAGCAGCGAGGGGTCGAGGCGGAACTTGTTCTTCCGCGCCATGGCCAGGAACATCTCCCTGACCTCGGCGTCGTTCGGAGGGTTGAACAGCGGGAGGTGGACCTCTGCACGCCCCTGGCGTTTCAGGTCGATGGGGAGAAGGTCGGGGCGGCTCGTCAGCAGCATCCAGATCAGCTTGCCGCGATACCGAGTGTCCCCCATCTGGCTGGCGATCATCGAGAAGACCCGGCTCGACGTGCCCGAATCCCCGGAGCCTTCCCGAGTCCCCAGCGCCGCGTCGGCCTCATCGATGACGACCACGACCGGGCCCATCGCTCGGAGCACGTTCAGAAGCTGTTCCAGGTTCCCCTCGGTCTCGCCGACGTACTTCGACCGGAAGTTGCGGAGCTTCACGCAGGGGACGCCCACCGAGCCGGCGAAGCACTCGGCCAGATACGTCTTGCCGGTGCCGACGGGGCCGCAGATCAGATACCCCATCGGCGCGGCGTCGAGCCGCCCCTTGGCCAGAAGCTTGGCGTCCTCGATGAGACGCTTCTTGACCCCTTCGTTGCCGACGAAGTCGTCCATTGTGGTCGGCGGCTCGACGAACTCCACAAGTCCGCGGGCCTGGCGTTCAATGAGGCCCTTCTTCAGCTTCTTCAGGCTGTTCGCCTCGAGCTTGACCTGCGTCTGCTGGGCGATGTCGAGCAGGCGGCCCAGGCTCACGAGGTTCAGCCCGCTGGTCAGGTCGGCGAGCTGCTTCGAGCTGAAATCGGTCAGGTTGCCGACCACGGAATCGCGGTCGTCAATCCATTCGATGTACTTCCGCCGCTGCTCGGAATCGGGCATCGGGACGGCGACGGCGGTCACGTGGGCGTTGCCGACGAGCCGCTCGTTGACCTCGCTGAGCTGGTCCGAGAAGAGGCAGAACACCGTGCTGCTCTGCTTGATGAGCGGGTCCTGGGCCCATGCGAGAAAGCGTACCAACCGAGAACCGATGGGCCCCGAGAGTTGGGACAGATCGCTGGATGGGACCAGGAACTGGGCGAAGTCGAAGAAGACGGCGATGCTCAGCCGCTTGGGCGATCGCGCGTCCTCCATCAGGTTGAACTGGATCAGGCGATCGAGCGTGGCCAGAACCGCGTCCGCGTCACGCGGCCAGGCCTTGAACTCGCCGATCCGCCCGGAGAGGGTCGTCAACATCTTGAGTCGACGCGCGCCGTCGCTGCCGGTGAACACGTCGAGGCCCCGGCTAACGTCGTAGGTCAGCACGACGTCCCAGCGGCCGAAAAGCTGGTCGGCCAGCAACTCCGGGACGCTGCCGTATCGGGTCGGCTCGTCGTTCTGGCGGACGATGTCGTGGACGTTGCCGTGGAGGACGAAGAGGCAGCTGGCGCGGGCCGAGAACAGCTCGGCGATCTCCGCGGCCCACGCGGGGAGACCGTCGGAGGCGGCGGCGTCGCCCCCGACAGTCGGCACCGCCGGCGGCGCGGCCGGCTCAGCCTTGGGATCGATGCTCACGGGATCAAACCCCGATGGAAGATGAGGTGGCTCGCCAGGTCCCGGCCGCCCAGATCAGGGGAGTTCGGGAAGGGGTTCGAGCTGCTTGGTCTTCGCGGGGCCGAGCTGCTTCTCAGCCGGCGCGGAGCCCACGGTGGCGGGAGTCGCCAGGCCGTTCTCCTTCTCGAATTCCTTGAGCGCGTCCTCGGCCAGGTTCTTCTCGATGGCCATCTCGCGCTTGATGTCCTCGACGCCTTCGCCCGAGAGGTCGGCCGCCACGCGGACGCGGCCTCGGTTGCGGTCGATCTGGTCCTGGATGACCTGCTCAGCCTGGCCGAAATCGGTCGTCACGTTGAAATTGAACTGGGTGGCGATCTGCGACAGCTCAGCCTCAGCGCGGCTCATCTTGAGGTCGGCGTCGTACTTGGTGATCTTGTGCTTGACCGCCTCAAGCTTCTCGACGGCGTGCTTGATCTTCAGCAAGTTGTTCTGATACGCCTGCTCGTGGATGGCAAGCTGCTTCTGGTTCTCGGCCAGATCCTCCTTGGCGCGGCGGAGGTCGAGCGCGAACTTGGCGGCGCCCTCACGGTCGCCCGCGTTAAGGAACGCCTTGACCTTGGCTTCCAGCGTGGCCACGACCTTCGCCTGGTTGTCGACCTGACGCTGCACGCGTTCCACCAGCGCCCGATACTGGGCCAGGCCTTCGCGACCTTCCTTGAGCTGCTCGACCGATCGGTCGTATTCAAGCTGCATCTCGGCGATCGGGTCGTAGCCTCGGATCGCGTTGGCGAGCTTGTTGAACTGCGCGGCGATGGCGTTCCAGAGTTTGCCGAGGATCATGGCGTCACCCGTGCTGAGACAGAAAGCTGGATCATTTCGCGACGTAACATCATCTTAGACCGGCCGACTCGCATTATCTACGAGCCGGGAGAGGCGCCGGGCTTACCACGACGATTCACTGGCCTCGCTCGACCACGAGCTGGACGAAGCGTTCGCTGCCGGCCCCGCCGACTGAGGCGGAGGCGGAGCCGAGCGCTCGGTCCTTGGCGTCAAACCGCCGATCATCGCACCACCGGCAGTTCCCATGCCGAAGTTATGAAGCACGACCGCGCCCCGACGCTGCTGGGCCAGCACCTGCATCTGCCGGAGGTAGGCCTGCTGGACGGCCGCGTTGTGGGCCCGTCGGAGTTGCTGGATCGCCGACCCCGCCGTGCGGATCGATTGCTCGTATTCCTGGGACCGGTAGAGCGACTCGGCCTGGTTCAACTGCGACTCCGCGGGGCGAGTGTCCAGGCCGATTCCCATGGAGATGAACGTGCGGCCTTCGCGGATGACGCGGGCGGCCTCGGACATCTCAGCCTCAGCCTGCCGGGCCAGGCGTATGTCCTCGCGAGCGAGCTTCTCCGAGTAGGCGAGATCCTGTCGAGCGCCGCGGACCTGATCGAGAAGCCGAGGCCATTCGTTGCCGACCCGAGTGCTGTCGTCGCCGACGAGGTTGAGAACCTCGGCCGCGTGCCGGTAATGCTGGTTCGCGGCGACACGGTCCTCGCTGTGGCCGGCTAAAAACGCCTCGACCCGCTGCGCCTGGCTGCGGGCCTGGTCGTATTCCTTGGTCAGAAGCTGGTAGATGTCGTAGTCGGATTGAGCCTGGGATTGAGCGATGCCGAACTCCTCGCGGGCCTGGATCAGGGCTCGGCGGGCCGAAGGCCAGTCTGGGGGATTGGCCGAGGCCAGGCGGCGGGCGTCCTCGCGGGCGGCGGCCGCCGATTCGAGGCTCTTGCGAGCCTGGGCCCCAACGACGTGGTCGTACTGGGAGAAGAATCGACGGACCTCGCGATCGCGGGCCGTCAGTTCCTCGGCGATCCGATCGGCCTCTTCACGAACCGCCTTGAGCCCCGCAAGCTGATCGCCCACGGCGTTCATGAGTTGAAAGACGGCCTGCTGCTCCAGATTCAGCCGACCGAGAAGCCGCGCGGCCAGAAGGTACTTCTGCTCCTTCGGGTCCGCGTCCTTCTCGACCTCGTCGGCCTTGCGATCGAAGGTCTCCAGCAGAGCGCGGGCCTGGCCCAGGTTGCCGGCGACGTTTCGCCATGACGAGGGAGCAAAGTCCCGCTTCAACTCTTGCTCGAACATCTGATACTGGCTCATCGCCTCGCTGAGCCGGCGGGTTTCGCGGCGGGTTTCGGGCAGCCCCTTTTCGATTCCCGCCCGAGCCTTCAGGACGGAGTCGAGGACCCCCTTCCCCTGGTCGAGCCAGGTCTGGGCCGCGGCGAGTTGTTCGGCGGCCTTGACCGGATCGCCGAGCTCGAGGGCCGTCTGAAGTGCGGCCAGCGCTTCGTCGCCGCGGGCGGCCGATCCGTCGGGGTTGCCGCCGTCCTCGACAAGCTCCAGACCCTTGCGGCGATGTTCGGCGACTTCCTCTCGAAGCTTCTGAAGTCCCTCTTGCACCTTCTTGCCGTCGCCGAGCCGGGCGACGACATCCGACGCGCGACGGACCAACGCGTCGGCGTCGGTCTTGGTCTTGTCGATGATCGTCTTGGCGCCGAGAGGATCGGGGGGGAGGATCTCATCGGCGCGGGCGGCCTCGGCGGCGATCCGGTCCACCTCGGGCTGGTAGGGGATCACGGGGAGACCGGCGGTATTCACGGACTCGACCTTGCCGTCGGCCTCTTTACGGGTTTCCGCAAGCACCTTCGCGGCCTCGCGGGCTTCCTCGTGCGCCGCGTTGAGTCGGTCCATCGTCCGGGAGCATTCCTGAGCCCCCTTCTCGACCTCGTCGAACACCTTGGAATTGGAGAGCAGCGCGTCGGCCTCGGCCATCGCTTTCGCCCCCTGCGCGCCCCCCTTCTCCGCCTTGTCGACGACGTCCATCACCTCCAGCCAGCGATCCCAGAGCTTGCGAAGGTCGTCTTGCCCCTTCTCATAAAGAGAAAGGGTCTCGCCGGTGATGGGGACGGTGAAGTCGGGATCCTCGACCGTGAGCGACTTGAGCCGGGACTTCAGCGCGTCGAGCCGGTCCATCATGGCGACGGCCTTGCCCTTGTAATCCTTGAGCTTGGCGTTGAACTCGCCTCGCGCCCGCCGACGGCCGAGCCAAATCAGAGCGCCGATCATCAGCGCGATCGCGGCCAACGAGCCGCCGATCGACCACGCCAGCTCGGTCGAGGAAGGGCCGTGGAATCGGACAGGAGCGGCCGACGGAGGCGTCGACGTGGTCGCGACGGTGTTCGCAGAAGCCGTCGAGGCCTTCTCCCTGGCCGCGATGAAGCCATCGACCCCATTGAGGAGGGCGATGAGGGCCTGGGGATACTCGTGCTCCTTGGCCAGCGGGATGAATTGGGGGGCGACGATCTCGCGATCGATCGTCTCTCCTCTGAGGCCGAGCTTCGTCGCCAGGGCGTCGCCGGGCATCACGACGACCTGGTGGTTGTCGATGGCCGCCACGACGATCACCGAGCGATCCGGGTCGAGTCTGAGTTTGCGGGCCTTCGCCTGGTCGCGCCAGGCGTCCAGAAGCCCCTGGGCGTAGGTTCGAGTCGCGGCGTCCGCCGCCGGGCCCGATGACTTGACCACCACGACGTAGTAGGTCTGGGGCGATTTCGCCTCTAAGTCGCGGATCGTCCTGGCCACCGACTCGTACACACTCGGCACTCCGGCGACGTAGAGCCGCTCGCCGGTGAACTCCGGGATCGGCGTGGCGTCTTCGGCGACGGCGTAACAGGCCGAGAGCGAGATCAAGGCCGAAGCGAGAACGATCAGGTTGATCTGTTGAGCGGCGGACGTCGAGCGCATGGTCTCGGCCTACCCGTGATGGCGAGACGACGCGCGGCCGAACGGCCGAAAGGCGTCGCCCAGAGTTGAAAGCCTACACCTCGCAAGAGTATCCCCATTGCGAGCGAGGTTCAACATCCTGGGACGACGCCTCAGGGAATCGTCGGGGGACGATCAGACCCGACTACGGACCCGTCGGCGAGCGAAACCAAGCGCGGCCGCCAGAGCCGTCGCGGACATCACCATCGACGACGGCTCGGGGACCGCACCGCTGGTTGGGACGAATCCCGTATAGAGCGGCCCGTGGATCTCGCCGTTGAAATTCAGCGACTTGGCGAAGACGTTCGAGTCGATCGAGACGCTCCCCTGGGTCACGTCCGCCTTCATGGCGAGGATCGTCCCGTAGAAGTTGTTGTTAAGCGTCAGTGAGGTCGCGTTCTCGAAGTTCCAGAGGACCTTCGAGCGATCGACGTTCGACCAGGCGCCGATGAAGTTGTAATTGCTCGAAACCGACGTGCCGCCCGTGACGTTGATGATGATACTGCCGACGCTCGCGTAGTCACCGGCGATCTGGAAGCCGTTCTGATACTGCGAGTTGCTCAGGACCGAGCCGTCGATCGAGAAAACCGCGACGCCGTTCACGGCCGTCGCCGCGTTGACGGTGAAAACCCCACCCGCCGAGAGCGCGGCCTGGTTCGTGGCGAGGGCGGCAAAGGCGGCCGAATTATTGACCAGCTCCGTGGTCATGGCGGTCGTCTGAGCAGCGAGGCCGGCCGTAGGCACAACCTGACCGCCGCCGCCGTTCAGGAGGAAAGTCCCAGCAGGAGGAGCGCTCGTGATGGCGACGCTCTTCCCGTTGTTCACCTGGATGTTGGTCCCTGACACTGTGCCCGCAACGGTCAGGCCGTAAGTTCCCGTGAACGCGTTCATCGCGAACACCGAGTTGGCGCTTCCTGTGAGATTGCCGCCCACCCAGGTGTTGTAGTTGACGTGCGAATTCGCCGTCAGGTCGCCAGAGGTGAACACACTGTACTGTTGCAAGACCGAGTCGGCCGAGGCCAGAGCCGGGGAAAACATCACAGCCATCACGCCGGCGGCTCGTCCGAGGATACCGAAAGCCGATTTCATTTTAGCCCTTGGGTTCAACATCGAGACCGTGGTCGAGCGCGTACAGTCTCCCTCGATCCGAAACAGGCCTCTGGGCCGATTTCGGACGTCTTCGGTCGACCGATCTCAAAAGGCGGCTGTCGCCCTAGAGCACGTGACGACTACGAGTCGTCGTGCACGTCGCTGCAATGTAGTTACGCCGAAAGAACTCGGTCGGCCTTCTCGTTGCCGAGAATCATCATGCCGTTGCCTCGCCTCACCTCCGCTTCTTGTCGAAATCAGGCGACGAATGCGACCGGCGTCGCGGCGAGGCGGGCCCGTTCTCGCCGACCGGATAAGCCGTCGGATGGAGAGAATCACTTCGGCGGTTGGCGAAACCTGCGACGGCGAGCGGGATCGGGCCTATGTGTTTATTAAGGATGCGAGGCGAGAGGGACGGCGTTGGTCCCACCTGAGTTACGAGGCAGTCGCGCCGCGCACGATCGTCGACGAATGATCGAGAGACATCATGATGAAATCCGCGATGCGTGCGTTGGGATTGTGCGCCCTCGGTCTTGCCGTCCCGCAATCGGCGCAGGCCGATCTGCTGACGAACTGGAACGTGGTGACGACGGGCGACCTCTACGCCGGCAACGGCGTTCAGGGGGCCGTCCGCGTTGGCGGGAGCTTATATGTCCAGAACAACTTCACAGCCGCCTCGTCCAAGGGATCGCCGACTTCGGCTTACTCGTCGCTGATCGTGGGAAAGAACGTCAGCACGAGTTACAACAATCGCGAGACAGTCAAGGTCGCGCAGGGGAACGCCACCATCGGAGGTACGATCAACGGGGCGTCGAACAACAACGCCGGAATCGTCTCGGCCAACAATGGGACGGTCAAGATGGACTCGTCCATCTCCGGCATCGGTGCGACCGACCTGGATGAACTGAAGTCCGATTCGGCGGCGTTTTCGGCGATGACCGGCTCAGAGTCGGTGTACCTTCCGACGAAACAGGTCGACACGGCGAAGCTGACCGTCACCTCGGTCGACTCGTTGGGCAACGCCGTCTTCAACATCGACGGCGCGACTCTCTTCCAGAATTCGCTGGTTCGCGGCGTCTCGCTGGATCTCAATGGTTTCAAGTTCGGGACCGGGCAGTCGGTCGTTATCAACGTGACGGGCGACGCCCTGAAGTTCCAGAGCGGGTACAACTTCAGCGGCGACTTTCAAAGTGCGGCCTCGAACATCATCTGGAATTTCAGTACCGCGACTTCGATCAACCTCAACAGCAACAACCTTTACGGCGCCCTGCTCGCGCCGCTCGCCCTGCTCCAGAACTCGAACGGCGTCACCGGCTCAATCTTCGTCTCCAGCTTGAGCAGCGTGAGCAACGTCAGCCTGCCGTACTATCAGGGATACGACCCTTCCGCGATCCGTCCCGGAGCCACCCCTGAGCCTTCAAGCATCGTGTTGGCTGGAATTGCGCTGGCCTCGACCCTGATCGTTCACGCGAGGCGACGGCGCAACGATTGAGCCATAGCGGTCACGAGAGACGCACGCCGTCAGGCCGTCGAGGATGGATCACCAATCTCGACGGCCGTTTCGTCGTTTCCCGCTTCCGTCGACCGGGAGGACGGCTCGATGTGCTTGGGGCCGCGGACGGCCGTCGGCGGAGGCCCCTCGAAGGGATAGAAGAACTGCCCCATCAGGTCGTCGGGTATCCGCGACCTCACGCCGTAGTCGGACGGCCACTCTCCTCGCGGAAGGTGGAAGGAGCCGAAAAGCCAGTCGAGCCAGGGGAGCGTCGAGGCGTAGTTGCGATTGAGGGGGCCGGTCTTCGTATGGTGCCAATGATGGAACCCAGGCGTCGCGATCAGCCATTCGAGCGGACCAAAGCGCCATCGGACGTTGGCGTGGACGAAAAAGCCCCACATCGTCGTGATCAGAGTGACGGCGACCGGTACGGCGCTGCCCGCCGCCCCGGTTGGGCTTCCGAGGCCGAGGATGTACAACGGCGTCATCGCGCAGAGTCGTCCCCAGACCATATCCAGGGGGTGAGCTCGCGTGTTGACGAGAAAGTCGAGTTCCTCCGCGCTGTGGTGGATTGCGTGGAACCGCCACAGGAAGGGGATCTGATGGCTCAGGCGATGAGCCCAGTAATACCCGATCTCCGAGGCCACGAGACCCAGGAGCGAACGCCCCCAGAAGGGTAGGGACGCGGTCGTGTTCAGGACCACGGCGGGCACATATTGTCGCGCGATCCAGGCGAGCAGCGCCAGAGGAGCGCCCAGCAACAGGGCGGGCAGCAGGCTGCTGATGAAGTAGTACGCCAGGTCGACGGCGATCCCCTTCCGAAACACCTTGCGGGGATGAACCGCGAAAATGCGCTCCAGCGGGACGAAGACCGCCGCCAGCAACGCCAGCCAGACCGTGAGTCGAATAATCGGTTCAAGGAACGCCAGGGAGTCGACGCCGTTGGCCTGCATCGTGGAGCTCGTTCGTTCCGGTGGGTGGACGCCAACGTCTGCAGCCAGTAAGGCCCAGACGACGAGTTGAATCTAAAACGCGGTGGGTCTGCTCGGAACTCGCCGAAGCTCGGACCTGATCGGACGAACCGGCCGCAGTCGTTCGACAGACGAAACCAGCCTTCGAGACAGGTCCAGAAAACAGGACCCGTCCGAAGGCGGCGGTCGGCGGACGGAAGACAGTGGTGGACCATCAAGGTCACTCGGAGCGACGGGAGCGGCGGAGACGGGCGCCGACGACGCCCACCAGACCGAGGCCCATCAGAGCGAAGGTGGACGGCTCGGGGACCGCCTGCATCGACACCCCGTCCAGGAGCAGGAACGGCGGGAGGCTGCCGGGTCCGCCGCTCACCGCGGAACCATGCGCCAGGAAGGACAGCGTCTGTGTCGCGGAGGTCGCCACGAAGGTGTAGTGCTCAAGCATCCAGCCGGAGAACCCATGGCTGGGGAGCGTCACGGTGCTCGTATCGTAAGATTGCGAGCCGAACGACACGGTCAAGGACTGATATGTCGCGCCGTCTCGGTTGGATTGCTGGGACGCCGCCCAGTAGAAGCTGAGTTGATAGGCCTGCCCGATCTGGAGGCCGGAGAGCGTCTGTGAAAGCGCACCCACGTGATAGTCGCCGTCCAGGGCGACGAAGGCGCCGCCGTTCGGGCTCACGGTCAGGTTGTTGTTGTTGCCAGTCCCCGGTCCCCAAAGCTTGATGGCGGAGCTGTCCGAATCGCCAAACGATCCGCTGTTGTCGGCGCTCGTTCCGCTGGTCGTGGGGGACTGGGCGTTGAAAACGAAGTTGTACCCGAGAGTCCCCGGCGAAGCGTTCGCGCTGGTCCAGCCCGAAAGGAAGTGGCCGGTGTAGCCGATCTGATAGTTTCCGCTGTTGGTTTCGAACCCGCCGTTCGTGATCAATTCCGCGGCATTCGCCTGGGCGCCGCCCAGGGCCAGGGCAATCACGGGCGCAATGACATGAGACGCTCGCTTGATCCCGATCATCGAAGCCTCCTCGATCCGCTGGCGGGGGGCGACGATCCCAATCGAACGTCGATTGGAGTCGCCTGCTGTAAACACTCGCTCGTCCATTCGTCGGACGCTTTTCAGAACCATGCGAGTCGGAGTTCTCAGGAGGCTTCCGTCAGCCCCTCGCCACCGATCAATAGGTGTCGCATCGACGTGGGGGACATGCGTCCTGCGTTTGCAACGCCTGGCGTTCCTCAATCCCACCACCGTGTTTCGCGGACTCCCCGCCGTAGGCTTGCTCGGCCCTGTCGTCGATGTAGACTGGAAGGACTGAAATCAGAGGCTTCCGCCCTCAGAGGGGGCGACGGCGAACCGAGAGCGATGCGATCACCGCTGGCCGACGTTTCGGACAGCTGGAAGCTCGCCACGGAGGCGGCAGACCGCCTCACATTCGCGGATATCATTGACGGGGAGGCGATCATGTCGTTCCGCGGCCTTTTCATCGCGGTCATGCTCAGCACGGCCATGATCGTCTCGGCCTTCGTCCTGCAGTCGAAACGGCCCCGAATCGAGACGGATCGGCCCTCGGCGGATCTGGTGAAGGCCACGGGAAAGTGCGCGGATTGCCACCGGCACGAGACGTCGGCCGTGGTTCATGAGTTCGAGATGAGCCTGCACAGCCGGAAAGGCGTCACCTGCCTGGACTGCCATCAGCCGACGAAGGGGCAAGAACCCTACGACCACAAGGGCTTCACGATCACTCGCAAACTGACGTCCTCCAACTGCCGATCCTGTCACGAGAAGCAGGTCGACGAATACATGCGCAGTCGACACGCCGCACCGGCCTGGGCGGCGGTCACCGGCAAGGCGGACTTCACCCCCGAGCAGATCGCCTTCAGCGAAGCCATCCACAAGGGGGCCGTCGACCGTCCGCCCCACCCGTTGACGGCCGTTGAGGGGCTGGCGGCCGTCAACAAGGGGTGCCGCCAGTGCCACGACGTCGGCAAACCCAACCCGGACGGCTCGATTGGTTCATGCACCGCATGTCACGCCCGTCACGTGGCGTCGGTAGAGCTGGCGCGTCTCCCGGAAACCTGCGGTCAGTGCCACATGGGGCCGGACCACTCGCAACTGGAGATCTACCACGAGTCGAAGCACGGCGTGCTGTTCAACGCTCAACGGTCGGGGATGAACCTCTCGGCCCGGCCCGAAAAGCTGAGCACCGAGGACATGCCCGTTCCCACGTGCGCCACCTGCCACATGAGCGGCCTTGAGGGGGAGAAGTTCACTCACGACGTGACGGAGCGACTGTCGTACTTCCTCTTCGCCAGCGTCTCGGACCGTCGTCCCACCTATGAGGCCGGGCGGCGGAACATGAAGGCGATCTGCCTGAAGTGCCACACGAATCCGAAGATCCAGGAGTTCTACGGCTCGGCCGAGGGAGTCGTTCGCTCGACCAACAAGCTCGTCAAGGAGGCCGACGAGATCATCGCCGGGCTGCGCAAGGACAACCTGCTGACCCCCGAGCCGTTCGACGAGCCGATCGAGTATATCCACTTCGACCTCTGGCACTACGGGGGCCGAACCGCCAAGCACGGCGCCTACATGGGAGGGGCCGACTTCGTCCAGTGGCACGGTTACTATGAGATCGTCAACAAGATGGCCGAGTTGAAGAAGTCGGCCGAGGAGATCCGGGCTCGCGCCTCGAAGGGTGAAGCCGCCCCGAAGGCGGCTGCGTCTTCGGACCCCTCAGCCCGGCCGGGAGGCGCTGCCGATGCATCCGGCGCTTCCAAGTAAGGGCTGGCTCGGCCGCCCGCAATTCTGGGTCGAGCTGTTCGCGATCGGCAACATCGGCTTTCTGGCCGTCGACGTCGGCGTCGCTCATGCCATCAACGATTTCGAGGACCCGGCGGAATACATTCCCGTCGTGTTCTCTCTGGCCTGCGCCCCGGCGCTCGTTCTGGCGATGCTGCTCGGCGGTCTCGAGCCCGCCCCTCGCGGACGGTTCCCATTCGACCGTCCCCGATGGCGGTCGGGCGTGGCCTGGGCGGTCGGCATGCTCGTCGGTTGGGGCTCGCTGTCGGTGGGAGTAGCCGGGCTCGTCTTTCATCTTAAGGGCGACTTCTTCGAACAGATGACGCTCAAGAACCTCGTCTACACGGCTCCATTCGCGGCTCCACTCGCCTACGCCGGTCTGGGCCTTCTGGTGATCCTCAATCGGATGGTGAACGCCCGCTCGCGCGAGTGGGCCCTGTGGATTGTCGTGTTGGCGGCGGGAGGCTGGGCGGGGAACTTCGTCCTGAGCACGGCCGACCACGCGCAGAATGGCTTCTATTACTCCAGCGAGTGGGCCAGCGTCGTCGCCTCGGCGATCGGTTTCGGCTTTCTCTGCGGAGTGCTGGTCGCTCCCGACGACCGCCGCTTGCGGACGCTCGTTGTCGCGATCATGCTGACGGAGATTCTGGTGGGCGTCCTCGGTTTCGGCCTGCACGTCTACGCGAACATTGTCAGGCCGACCTCGACCCTCTGGAGCTCGTTCCTTTACGGGGCCCCGGCGTTCGCCCCCCTGCTCTTCGCCGACCTTGGGATTCTGGGGCTGCTGGGGCTGTGGGCTCTGACGGTGAACCGGCCGGAATCGCCGACCGCCATTCCTCGATCGGGAGAATAAGATGGACCTAGCCGACTACCTGAAGGAACCGGTCTCGACCGATCGCCCCCGTTCGAGCGGCTGGCTGGTCTTTGGTCGGCTGGAGGTGCCAAGCGGCGCGGTGCTGGTCGCCGATCCCGT
This sequence comes from Paludisphaera rhizosphaerae, assembly GCF_011065895.1. Classification (NCBI taxonomy): domain Bacteria; kingdom Pseudomonadati; phylum Planctomycetota; class Planctomycetia; order Isosphaerales; family Isosphaeraceae; genus Paludisphaera; species Paludisphaera rhizosphaerae. The sequence goes on from NZ_JAALCR010000001.1 coordinate 290,946, forward strand.
CTTCATGCTCCAGTCCGCCCCCATCGAGGTCGGCGCTGGTTCCTTCCTGGTCGAGATCGCTCTGTCCGACTTCGGCGGCCGCCGCCTGGTCTCTCGGTTGCGAGCCAGCCGGGAGCCGGGAGGGTTGCTTGGGGACAACGTTCAGCGATTCATCGTCGACTCTCAGCGCGTCGGCCTGGCGGACGTCGACCTCTTCGTAGCGGAGACGGAACCTCTCGACGACGCTGGTTACGATGCGTTTCTGGCGACGCCGCCGGCCGAAGACGTCTTGGCAGGGCAGCTTCACGCCGAGGGGCCGGCGCCCGTCGTCTTCGCCGCGACCGGGTTCGGCTCCGGCGCTTACCTGATCCGGGAGCTGGTCCTCAACGGCGAGCGCGTGGGAATTCAGGTCGACTTCGCGAACCTCGACCTGGACGACCCATCCGAAGGGTGACGCCCCGGTCTCCCTTTCGCCCCGCTCCGGTTGCAGGATCGCGGCGATGCGCGATAATGGAGGTCGCGAGAGCCTCCGCCTGTATCGAGATCGTGAGCGAGCACCTTGAGCCTGAAAATCCGTCGGATCGACTGCGCACGTGACGACGCCCGTGAGGCGATCGCCTCTCTCCGGCGCGAGCTGAGCCCCAAGGGGAACGTGGTCAGCCCGGAGGGCCGCGCCCGGACCGTCGCCGTCTTCGGCGAGCCGCTGACGCCGCCCCAGGTCGTCGAGCGGATCTGCGAACACGTCGCCGATCGCGGCCTGGACGCCGTGCTCGACTACACCCGGAAGCTCGACAAGGTCGACCTCAAACCGGCCGAGGTCCGCGTTTCGGCCGAGGAACTCGACGAGGCCCACCGCAAGGCCGATCCCGAATATCTGGCGACGATCGCCCGGATTCGCGAGAACGTCCTGACCTACCAGCGGGCGATCCTCAACCGGGACGTCCACGTCGAACCGAAGCCCGGCATTCGATTGGGTTTGCGTTACACGCCCTTGCGTCGAGTGGGCGTCTGCATCCCCGGCGGCGCTGCGGCCTATCCCTCGACGCTCCTGATGACCGTCGTCCCCGCGCAGGCCGCCGGCGTGCAGGAGATCGCGGTCGTCGTCCCCCCCACGAAGTTTGGCGGCTACAACCCCGAGCTACTCGCCGCCTGCCGCGAGCTGGGCGTCGACGAGGTCTACCGCGTCGGAGGCGCCCAGGCCGTCGCCGCCCTGGCCTATGGGGTGGATGGGATTCCGCCCGTCGACAAGATCGTCGGCCCCGGGAACCTGTTCGTCGCCCTGGCCAAGAAGCACGTTTACGGCGAGGTCGACATCGACAGCATCGCCGGCCCCAGCGAGGTCGTCCTCATCGCTGACGCTTCCGCCGACCCCCGCTACATCGCCGCCGACCTCATCAGCCAGGCGGAACACTCGCCCGGTGCGAGCATCATGCTGACCTGGACGCCCGGCCTGATCGACAAGGTCCAGGCGGCGCTGGAGGAGGCGCTCGCCACCCTGGATCGAGGCGACCTGGCTCGCGACAGCCTGGAGCGGTTCGGCGCTCTGATCGAGTGCGTCGATGAGCACCAGGCCGTGGCTCTCTCGAACATGTTCGCCCCCGAACACCTGCACGTTTCGACGGCCGATCCCGAGCGGCTGCTGCCGGGGCTGACGATCGCCGGGGCGATCTTTCTGGGGCATCTGACGCCGGTGGCGCTCGGCGATTACGCGGCGGGGCCGTCGCACGTCCTCCCGACCAGCGGCACGGCGCGTTGGGCTTCGGGCCTCTCGGCCAACGACTTCCTCAGGCGGTCGAGCCTGATCGGCGTCGATGCGCACGGGCTGGCGGCCCTGGCTCCCGACGTCCAAAGATTGGCCGACGTCGAGGGGCTCACCGCCCATCGCTGGAGCGTCGACGTCCGTTTGAACCGAGCCGACCGTTCCTGAACCCCGGCCCCCTCTCCGCTGGAGTTGAACATCATGAGCGATTCGACGCATTCCGGCGAATCCAAGGCCGACTTCAAGATCCGTCAGGCCGTTCCCGAGGACTGTCAGGCGATCGCGAACCTGATCCGCGAGCTGGCGATCTACGAGAAGCTCGACCAGTTCGCCAAGGCGACCGCCGAGGACTTCCGCCAGCACCTGTTCGGCTCCCGGCCCTACGCCGAGGTCCTTCTCGCGGAGATCGCCGGCGAGCCGGTCGGGCTCGCCCTCTTCTTCCACACCTTTTCCACGTTCCGCGGCCAGCCCGGTATCTACCTGGAAGACCTGTTCGTCCAGCCGGAGCACCGAGGCCGGGGAATCGGCAAGGCGCTGCTCGGGACGTTGGCGAAGCTCACGCTGGAGCGCAAATGCGGCCGGTTGGAGTGGGCGGTCCTCGACTGGAACGAGCCGGCGATCGGCTTTTACAAGTCCCTCGGCGCTGGGCCGTTGGACGAGTGGATCACCTACCGGATCGCCGACGAACCGCTCGCCGAACTGGCGAGGGAAGCCCCCAAATCCTGATTGCGACGAGACAAGCCAAGGAGTTCTGGAAGGTGGCAAGCACCGCCGACACGCGCCGATTCGTCCTCCCCTACATCGCCGCGATGGAGGGCTACGTCCCCGGGGAACAGCCTCAGGGGGGCTCGTTCATCAAGCTGAACACGAACGAGAACCCCTATCCTCCTTCGCCTCGAGTGAAAGAGGCCCTGGTCGGGGCCGTCTCCGACCGGCTACGCCTTTACCCCGACCCGACCGGCCTGGCCTTTCGCCAGACGGCCGCGGCGCTTCACGGGGTCGAGCCCGACATGATCCTGGCCGGCAACGGCTCGGACGACGTGCTGACGATCCTCACCCGCACGTTCGTCGGCAAGGGGGATCTCGCCGCCTACCCCACGCCCAGCTATCTGCTCTACTCGACGCTCATCAGCCTGCAGGATGGCCGCGCCCATATCGTCCCGTTCACCGACGACTGGCGGCTCGACTTCGACGCCCTCGCCGCGCCGGGCGTGAAGCTCGTCTACCTGGCGAACCCCAACAGCCCCTCCGGGACGGCCCTTCCCGCCGCCGAGGTCGCAAAGTTGGCTGCGCGGCTCGACTGCCCGCTGGTCGTCGACGAGGCCTACGGAGACTTCGCTCGCGAGAACTGCATCAAGCTGGTGAAGGATCACCCCAACGTCATCGTCACGCGCTCGTTCAGCAAGGGCTACAGCCTCGCCGGCCTCCGGCTGGGCTACCTGATCGCCGACGCCTCGATCGTCGCCGAGTTGAACAAGGTGAAGGACTCGTACAACTGCGATGCGATCAGCCTGGCCGGCGGAAAGGCCGCGCTCGAGGATCAAGGGTATTTGAACGAGACCCGATCGAAGATCATCGCCACCCGCGACCGCCTGGCCGCCGGCCTCTGCAAGCTGGGATGGGATGTGACCGACAGTCAGGCGAACTTCGTCTGGGCGACCGGCGGCCCTCCGGCCGAGCCGACGTTCCAGGAGCTGAAGCGGCGCTCCATCTTCGTCCGCCTCATGCGGTATCCTGGTTATGAGCCGGGTCTTCGGGTCAGCGTCGGCACCGACGCCGAGATCGACCGGCTGCTGGAAGTCCTCCGCGAAATCGTCTGAACAAGCGTCGGAGGATCGGATACAATCGCCCGCGATCGCCCCTGAACCGTCACCCCCGTCTGGGAACAGCGCCTTGAACGAGCCCCCGCGCGTCGCTGAGATCGTCCGCAAGACCCGCGAGACCGACATCCGCCTCTCCCTGGCGCTCGACGGACAGGGCCGCGCCGACCTGGCGACGGGGATCGGGTTCCTCGATCACATGCTGGAGTTGTTCGCTCGGCATTCGCTGATCGACCTTGCCGTGACCTGCCAGGGCGACCTCCACGTCGACGACCACCACTCGACCGAGGACATCGGAATCTGCCTGGGTATGGCGATCGACCAGGCTCTCGGCAAGAAGGCCGGGATCCGCCGCTACGGCCATTGCATCCTGCCGATGGACGAGACCCTCGTCACCTGCGCCGTGGACCTCGGCGGCCGGTCTTACTGGGTCTGGAACGCGCCGATGCCTGCCCCCAAGATCGGCGGGTTCGACAGCGAGTTGATCGCCGATTTCTGGCACGCCGTGTCCACTCACGGCCGGATGAACCTGCACGTCCTGCTGCATTACGGCCGCAACACGCACCACGTCTCCGAGGCGATCTTCAAGGGGCTCGCCCGCGCCATCCGCGACGCCGCCGAGCGCGACCCCCGAAGCAACGAGGTGCCCTCCACCAAGGGCACGATCTGACCGCAACGCAATGACGCGAAACGGAGGGAGCCGTGAGCACGAGCGACGCGACGACCGCGCCCGAGAAGCCCAGGAAGTCCCTCGTCGGGACGCTCGTGAATCTGGGGCTGATCGCCCTGGCCTTCGCCCTGCTTGCGGTCGTGATCTACCAGAACCGCGAGAAGCTCCGCGACGTCTTCTCGCGCAAGCTGGACCTCCGGCTGCTGGTCGCTGGGATCGCGATCTTCCATTGCAGCGTGATGCTGACCTTCGTCCGATGGTATGCCCTGGTTCGGGTCATCGAGCCTCGGTTCACGCTTCGGTCCACGTTCCTCCTCGGCTTCATCGGCTACGTCTTCAACCTGGTGATCCCCGGCGCGGTCGGCGGCGACCTGATCAAGGCGGCGTACCTGGTTCGGATGCACATCCGGAAGACCCAGGCCGTGGCCTCGATGGTCATCGACCGGATCCTCGGCCTGATGGGGCTGTTCCTGCTGGCCTCCATCGCCGGCGTCTTCGCCTGGAGCATGACGACGCCCGCCGTTCAGCGGTTGATCCTCGCGGCCTGGATCGCCACCGGAGCCGGGTTTGCGCTGCTGGCGGCCGTTTTCGGCCAGGTGTTCTCACGCTTCATGCCGGCCTCGATGAAGTCGGAGCATTCCAAGCTGGGGACGATCACGACCGAGTTGAACACGATGTCGTCGACGTATCGCTCGCGGCTCGACGTGGTTTTGCTGGCGCTGGGGCTCTCGGTCGTCGGCCATACGCTGAACGTCTTTGCGCTCTACCTGATGGGTCGGATGCTCTTTCCGGACATGTCGACGACGCTTGGCCAGCACTACTTGATGGGCCCGCTGACGCTCTTCACGATGGCCGTGCCGCTGCCGTTCGGGGCGCTCGGATTCACCGAGGGGGCTGCGGACCAACTCTTCAATCTCGTCGGCCACCCGAGCGGGGCGCTCGCGATGATGGGTTTCCGGATCCTGATGTATTCCCTGGGCCTGACAGGCGCTGTCGTCTACCTGCTCAATCTCAAGGAAGTCCGAGGCCTCACCACCGCCGCCCACGAGATCGAACACGAGTTGATCGACGGCGATCTCGTCGACGAGGAACCGGCGGGCGCAAGCCCTCTGGTCTGATTCCGCGCCCGTCTCCGAAACCCAGGCCGAGTTGTGGGTATAGTCCCAGTAGAGGCAGCGTGAAGGCGCGCGCTCTTTGACAACTCGGCAGGATCGAGAGGACGGCTGCGCGCGTCTTCAATTTCGTCCGCAAGGGATATCGGAGTCGCTCTGGAGGATCCGGAGGTGGTTCACAGCCCCCGACTCCAGCCGGGAATCGGCCACTGATGGACACGGATGAACGCAGATAAAGAAATCGAGGCGATCGTCGTGGATGCTCGCCCTCGCTCCGTATTTCTCATCTGCGTTCATCCGTGTCTATCAGTGGCCTGTCTCTGCCATTCCACTCACGCATCGAGTCCAAGGAACGGACCTGATGCCGCGTGAGACGAGCGTGGCCCTGGCGGGAGAATTCAAGCCTCGATTCGGAATCAGCCTGCGGCGGCTTGGTCGTGTCGAGCGAGGAGAGTCTGAAATCCCGTCAATCGAAGCCGCTGAGATTGTCGGACGCAACCAATGTTATTCCAATTGGTTACGCCCGAAATTCGCGGATGTTGGGGGCGCGATCGAACCCAAAATCAAAGCCGTCGACGGTCGATGGAGCAGCCCGGTTCGACTGGGCCTGGTTCGTCGACGTGCGGGAGACGTCGCCCGGATTCGTGATCCGATTCGACGCCCCAGGTCTCAGCGATGCAAACGAAGCCGTGTTGGCCTCGCTCCGGCGGGCTTTACCCACGACCGGCTGATCCCTTACCCTGGTCACCATTCGATAGACCCGCCCGCTGGCCAGGGGGGCGGCGACGCGAGTTGGAAGGCAGGCCCGACGCATGCGACTGTTCTCAAGCCCCCTGTTTCGCCGCAAGTCCGCCTCCCTCATGCTGGGTGAGATGGAAGCCGACGGCGACCGCCTCCATCGCCGCCTGGGGCCGTTGGCTCTTGTGGCGCTGGGGGTCGGCGCGACGATTGGATCGGGGCTCTACGTTTCGACTGGAATCGTCGCCCGCAACATCGCCGGGCCGTCGCTCATGCTCTCCTTCGTGATCGCGGCGATCGGCTGCGGCTTCGCGGCGCTCTGCTACGCGGAGATGGCCAGCATGGTCCCCGTCGCGGGCAGCGCGTACACGTACGCGTACGCCACCATGGGAGAGCTGCTCGCCTGGATCATCGGCTGGGACCTGATCCTGGAATACGCCGTCGGGTCGTGCTTCGTCGCCAACGGCTGGTCGGGTTACTTCGATTCCATGCTGCGTAATCTGATGGGGATCCACATGGACCCGCGATTGCTCAGTCCGCCCTGGGATTTCGGCGAGAATGGGTTCTTCCTGAACCGGGTCAAGCTCCTCGACGGCTCCGAAGCCTTGGCCTGGTTCAACCTGCCGGCCGTGCTGGTCACGCTGGCGGTGACGGTCGTTCTGGTCGTCGGCATCCGGGAAAGCGCGGGGTTCAACGCCGCGATGGTCCTGATGAACATTGCCGTCATCCTGACGCTCATCGGCGCGGGGGCGGCGTACATCGACCCCAAGAACTGGACGCCGTTCCTCCACGAGAAGCACGGCTGGCGCGGCGTGGCCGAGGGAGCGGCCAAGATCTTCATCGCCTACATCGGGTTCGACTCGATCTCGACCCACGCGGAGGAAGCCCGTGACCCGAAGAAGGACATGCCCATCGGCATCCTCGGGGCTCTCGTCGTCGTCACCGTGCTCTACGTTTCGACGGCCGCCGTCCTGACCGGAATGATCCCCTACGCCCAACTCGACGTCACCGCCCCGCTCGCCGCCGCGATGCAGGCGAAGGGGCTCACCTTCGCCGGCACGCTCATCACCCTGGGCATCCTGGCGGGAATGACCAGCTCGCTGCTGGTCGGCAACCTCAGCCAACCCCGCGTTTTGCTCGCGATGGCTCGCGACGGCCTGTTGCCGATCAAGTTCTTCGGGGCGGTTCATCCCCGGTTCAAGACACCCTGGAAGTCGACGATCCTCGTCGGCCTGGTCGTCGCGCTGGGCGGGGCGCTCGCTCCGCTGGGGTTCCTGGCGGACCTCGTGAGCATTGGCACGCTCTTCGCGTTCGTCGTGGTCTCGGCCGCGGTATGGATTCTGCGGATCACCGATCCGGACCTGCCGCGTTCGTTTCGGACGCCGTTCGTCCCCTTCGTCTCGACGATGGGGGTCCTCGTCAACGGCGGCCTGATGTTCTGGCTGGGGACCGACAACTGGATCCGGCTGCTCGCGTGGCTGATCGTCGGACTCTTCGTCTACTTCGGATACAGCCGCCGGCACTCGCTGCTGAATAGGACCCCAGAGGCCGTCGGGGCGGTTTCGGCTGACCTCGACGTCTGACGTCTGTACAATGGACGGGAGAGTCCCCGTCCATCAGGACGCGTCGAGGGCGACCATCCATGTTTCGCCGCCACGTCCTCAGTGCCATCCAGATCGCCGTGACACTCGCGCTTGGGCCGATCGTCGTTCGAGGCGAGACGCCCATACGCGAAGCCCCGGCCATCGCCGTGGGCGAGTCGTGGACGCGGTCGCTCGGCGACGTTCAGGCGGGCCGGCGTTACGAGATGACCGTCTCGATCGCAGCGCCGGCCGACGGTGATCGGCTCCGCGTTGAACTGATCGGACCAGCCGGTGTGACCTTTCGCAAGGACCTTCACGCCGGCGATCCCGACGTCTATCTCCCCTTCCGCCCCACGAGGGATGGTTCGGCAAGTCTCCGCCTGACGCGTGCGGACGGCCCGTCGAAGACTCCCCTGCCTGTCGAAGTCTCCTGGCGATCGGACGAGGTCGACGACGCAGCCTTCGAGGCCGAGCCGAACGACGATTGGCGGTCGGCGAATCCCCTCGTCCTCGGCCGGTCGGTGTATGGCTCGGCCGACGACGTCGACTTCCTGGAGAACTCCCAGGAAGGGAAGGCCGGGCTCGACTGGTTCCGGTTCGAAGTCTCGACAGAGAAGCCGATTCTGACCACGTTCACGCTCGACCTCGTCGATCGCGACGTCTCCGCCGACCTGGCCGTCTTCACTTTGGAGGACAGTCGGCTGACGCCCTACACGTCGGGCAAGGACCCGATGGAGATCATCCACGACCGGGAGCGGGTGCGGTACTCGAAGAACCTCGTCCGGAGGTTCACGAAGGGGGTTTATTACCTTCGCGTGAACGCCAACCATCCGGCCTACGTGCTGCGGTCGAAGACCTCGGACCTCCCACCGTTCGACGACCCCGGAAAGGCCGTGGAAGCCGGGCTGCGTTACATCCTGAACGCTGGCGACGCATGGCTTTCCCAGGTGCCGCGCGAGGGGAATCGCTTCGTCCGATCGGCCAACCTGCACGAGACGAGCCTGCGTTGCACCGGCTGCCACGCCACCAGCTTTCCCGCCGAGGCGGCGCTGGCGGCTCTCCGATCGGGCTATGAGATCGAGGATCGCGCCGCCCTTCAGGCCATGATCGATCGAATCGCCGACGGTCCCGCTCCGCTCTACGGCGATGCCGAGCTCTGCTGGCAGCGGTACATCGCGACTCCGCTGGAAGCCCAGGGGGCGCAGGGGACCGTCCTGCTCGACTTTGATCGAGAGGTCGCCGGAACGGAAACCAGGGCCCTGGAACGCTTCGGTCCGTTCCTTCGCGAAGCCTGGGGCTCGCGGACGGCGCTTCCCGAGGACGAGCACAACGTGGTGCCGACCGAGAGCAAGTTCGGCCTGGCGTGGAAGGGCTGGTGGGTTCTCTCGGAACTC